>JAQXIY010000070.1 GCA_029008035.1 Lachnospiraceae bacterium | reverse complement strand
TTTTCGAAAAAATCACACCATAAGGCAGACACGAATTCAATCATTCACATCCACGTCAGGCGAACTGTCCAAGCACACGCTGTCGAACCTTAAGAAGACAGTTGTAATAGACTCAATAAAAATGTCCTGCTTAGAAGTGCTGCATTCTGCGATTGACCTGCGGCCCACAAGCCGACAACTGCCATCCTGTATTTAAATTATAAGTTATAAGCAACATCCGGATTGGAATTTCTTTTGTAACTTCTTGTGGACGTAGAAGAATGCCGGAACCAAAAACAGGTCTGCCAAAATCCAGGCAAAGGGACTGGCAAAGCAGGCTCCCATAAATCCCACAGCGGGAACCAGGGTCAAAGCGATGACGGTTCGGGCAATCATTTCCATAACACCGGCAAGTACTGCAAAGGAAGAAAATCCCATTCCCTGTATCATAAACCGGAAAATATTAACGATTGCCAATGGGAAAAAGAAGTAAGCCTGGGTTAAAAGGAATGTCCTTGCGTTGCCGATAATTTCCACTTCTGATGGGGACAAAAACAGCAGTAACAGGAATCTGCTGAAAAAGTACAGGATACCCACTGCCAGGACGGAGTAACAAAAGCCCAGGAAAGTGGCTGACTTTAAGCCATCCTTTACACGCTGTAATTTCATGGCTCCCACGTTCTGTCCACCGTAGGTTGCCATGGTGGAACCCAGTGCGTCGAATGGACAGGCCATAAACACATTGATTCGATTGGCGGCAGTTATGGCTGCTACAGCATCGGAACCCAGACGGTTCACGGATGTCTGTAGGATGACCGAGCCGATAGCAGTGATGGAATACTGAAGACCCATAGGGATACCCATGCGACACAGGGTGGAGGCGTAGTGATTGCTCCAGCGCCAATCCTCTCGTGTAATACGAAGTATGGTAAATCGCTTCTTCATAAAAATCAGACAGCCTATCCCTGAGACAAACTGAGAGATAACCGTAGCATATCCGGCACCTTCCACTCCCATACCAAGCACGGCCATAAAGATTAAATCCAACAGAATGTTTAATCCGGAGGCCAGAAGGAGAAAATAAACGGGAGTCTTGCTGTCCCCAAGGGAGCGCATAATTCCCGAGGTCATATTGTAGAGATAGGTCACGGGAATACCCAGAAATATGATAAAAATATAGGCATATGCCTGATCTATGATATTGGAAGGAGTCTGCATCAGAATCAGAATCTGGCGGCAGAACACACCTACCACTACAGTCATAATGGCAGAGAGAATACAACAAAGCCATAAACTGTTGGCAACGTACTTGCGCAGACCTTCATAATCTTCTGCACCGAAACGTTGTGCCACAGGGATTGCAAATCCGCTACACACGCCCATACAGAATCCGATAATCAAAAAGTTGATAGCACCTGTGGAACCCACGGCTGCCAGTGCTTCTACGCCCAGACATTTACCTACGATAATGGTGTCCACCAAGCTGTAAAACTGTTGAAACAGCATGCCCACAAGCAGTGGTAATGAAAAGCCGATAATCAATGACATTGGTTTTCCTGACGTCAGTTTTTGTGTTACATCTTTTGCCATAATGCAGATCCTTTCTACAGTTTCCAAGTGTTCTTGTTTTTTCATCTACCAATCATAGCACGAAAAATTTTTTTCACAACTCTTTCCTAACAGAGTTTCTTATTGTATAATAAAAAATACATTAGGGGAATATTCCCAAAGGAGTTATTTGTATGATTTATATAGGTAATCACTTGTCGTCCTCCAAGGGCTATCTTGCTATGGGCAAGGCAGCTACGGCACTGGGAGGCGATACCTTTGCCTTTTTTACCCGCAATCCCAGAGGGGGTAAGGCAAAGGAGATAGACGAGACAGACATTGCTGAGTTCCTGGCTTATGCCAAGGAACATCATTTTGGGCCGCTGGTGGCCCATGCGCCTTATACGATGAACCTTTGCTCGGACAAGGCAGATATTCGCAAGTTTGCAAAGGATATGTTTGCAGACGATTTGAAACGGATGGAATACACACCGGGCAATTATTACAATTTTCATCCGGGTTCCCATGTGGGGCAGGGAGCCAGGGAAGGGATTGCCGTTATTACAGAGGTGCTCAACGATTTACTCACCCCGGAGATGACCACCACAGTTTTGTTGGAGACTATGGCAGGCAAGGGTAGTGAGGTTGGAAGGAATTTTCAAGAGATTCGACAAATCATAGACGGAGTACATCTCAAGGACAAGCTTGGGGTATGCTTGGATACTTGTCATGTGTGGGATGGAGGCTATGATATTGTGAACCGGCTGGATGAGGTTCTGGCAGAATTTGATGAAGTGATAGGGTTGTCCTATTTGAAGGCGATACACATCAATGATAGTATGAATCCAATGGACAGTCATAAGGACAGACACCAGAAGATTGGACAGGGCTGTATTGGAGAAGAAGGACTTAAGGGTGTTGTGACACATCCTCTGTTACAGGGGAAGCCGTTCATTCTGGAGACACCCAATGATGACGAGGGGTATGCAAGAGAGATTGCGTTGATTCGAAGCTGGATGCAGTGACATCTAAGTGTGACATAAGATAAGGGTATTGGAGGGATACAGAGATGAATTATGAAGACGTGATTCGTAACAAGAATCGAATTATTGCAGTGACATTGTTGATAAGTATTGTTATGAGATGCGTGGTGAATGCTTTTTTCGTTGGGATTGCTCAGGTGATTCCTATGGGAGTGGGAGGTCTGGTGTTTACATTGCTGCTTTTGTTGGCAGCCAATAAGGTGAAGCCGGTCATTATGATGTACGCAACGGTAGTGCTGATGTCACTGATTTGCATTGCATTGATGATTGCCTTTCCCTGCACAACCAACTATTTGATGTTCTTTTTGTCCATCTTTTTTGTGGTGATTTATGAGGACATTCGTCCTATTGTAATGCAGGCGGTGATCAGTTCTGTTTGTATGGTAATCTTCTACTATATGTATGTGGATAAGTTGGCAGAGAGCTGGTCTACAGATGCTATGGCTATGTGTGTTGTTTACATTATCAGTGGTATGTTGATTTTTATCTCCCTGAGTCGTCTGACGAAGGCCCAGTTCAATCAGCTGAAGAAGACCCACAAGGCTAGTGAGAAAGAGCGTAAGAAAGCAGAACAACTCTTGGAGCATATTAGCAAATCTGTGGGAGTTCTGGACACCACCAGCGGTAAGATTAACGAGAACATCACTGTTACAGGAGAAATTTCCGATCAGATAGCAGACGCTACTGAAGATATTGCCAGAAAGGCAGCGGCTGAGGTGAACGATATAGAGGATATTAAGTCCATGGTACAGTCCGGGGTGGAGCAGATTCAGCATGTTGCTACCAGCAGTACCCAGATGGCGGAGGCCTCCAATCACACCAATACGCAGGTGTTGGAAGGCGGCAAACTGGTCAATGATTTGTCCAATCAGATGGAGCAGTTGAATGCCCGCATGGATGTGGTGGCAGGTTCCATTGCCAGCCTTTCCGAGGAGAATGCCCGTATCATTGAGATTCTGGCCACTCTGGATCAGATTACATCACAGACGAATCTGTTGTCTTTGAATGCTTCCATCGAGGCTGCCAGAGCAGGGGAACACGGCAAGGGGTTTGCTGTGGTTGCCACAGAGATTCGTCAGCTCTCTGATGATTCTGCTAAGTTCACGGAGCAGATTCATAGCATTTTGCAGGGGATTGAGAATCAGACGAATCAGGTGCAGGCAGAGATTCTGGCAGGACAGAAGTCGGTTGTGGCGTGTACAGAACATGCCCGAGAAGTAAATGAATCCTTCCAGAGCATTTCGGAGAATACTTCCCAGGTGCTTGGACAGGCAACCCAGGTGGAGCGTCAGGCTCAGGAACTGGAGCAGTTGATGGGAAAGACTTTGGAGAATGTGAACCACATCAACGATGCGGTGGAAGCTACTTCTGCTGCCATGGAGGAGATTTCCTCAAGCATTATGGACTTACACGGCAATATTGGTTCTGTGGTGGAGGGATACCAGGATATCAACGAGATTACCGAGTCTCTGGTAGAAGCTTCCAATCAGGAGCAGGAGACGGATGAGGAGATAGCTACAGCTTAATCCTATTTCGCATAGAATCAAGAGAATCAATACATACTAATCTGCATGGATGAATGACAGTTCGTCAGGGAGGTTAGTATGTATTTTTTGTTGAAAAAAACGGGGGAGATGGGAACTATCATTGCTGTGGATGAAACGGACGTGCCCTGTGTGGTAAAGCAATTGCCTGCTCCTGAGGAAATTCACGGTTGTATGGTCTCCCGTCAGGGAAAGGAGTTGTGCTGTGTGATGCAGCTTCCTGTTCAAAAGGAAATGTCAAAAGATAGCAGAACACAGACAGTTCCTATCTTAGGGCAGGGTCATACCTTTTTATATCTCTCTTTTTTGGTTATAGAGGATGGTATTTGGTTTGCAGATTATGATGGAGTGTTGGAAAGGATGGTGCAAAATTCATGGGGAGAATGGGAGGAAAAACCCCCGGAAATCTTGTTGTATCGCATCTTCTGCAAACTGGTGGAGAACGATGTGCGAGTGCTGGATACCATCTACAAGCAACTGGCATCCCTGGAGAGTGAAATTCCTCGGGAAAATGCCAGATTCTTTCTGCAAAAGATGTACACCATGAAGCACAGTATATACCAGCTCTTTCGATTTTATCATCAGTTGACGGAAATGGCAGAGGATTTGATGGAATGGGATGGTCCCTTTCTGTCAGAGGATTTGATGGACTGCTTTCAGAAGTTTATCATACGCACAAAACGACTGTCGGATGATATGGAAATTATGCGGGAGTATGCTATGGAGATTTGGGAGATTTACCAGTCTCAAATCAGCATAAGACAGAATGATATTATGAAAGTTCTCACGATTGTGACCACCATCTTTTTACCTCTAAGTCTTTTGGCAGGGTGGTATGGTATGAATTTCGAGTATATGCCGGAAATTTCTTGGAAATACGGTTATCCTATGGTGATTGGTGTCAGCCTCTCTATTGTAGCCATAAGTCTTATTATTTTTCGGAAAAAAAGATACTGGTAGCACTGTGCGCTTCTTGACTTTAAAGTTTTAAAGTGCTATATTGGTAAAAGATTTTGAAAGATTTAGGAGGATAAATCATGAAAAAAAGATTGATTGCTATGGCTCTGATTAGCACAATGCTTGTGACCAATCTTGTTGCCTGCGGCAGCAAAGAGGAAGATAAGACAGAGGGCAAGTCCGGTGCAAAATATCAGGTTGGTGTGTGCCAGTTGGTGCAGCATCCTGCATTAGATCAGGCTACTAAGGGATTTGAAGATGCCTTGAAGGAGAAGTTGGGTGACGACGTAGATATCGATGAACAGAATGCAGCCGGGGACTCTGCAACATGTTCTACCATTTGTAACACATTTGCCAGCAGTGGTAAGAGTCTGATTTTTGCCAATGCAACACCGGCTCTTGTGGCTGCAACACAGGCTACCGATTCTATTCCGATTGTTGGTACATCCATCACAGACTATGCAACTGCATTACAGATGGACGATTGGAAGGGAACTACCGGAATTAACGTAACAGGCACATCTGATTTGGCTCCTTTGGACGAGCAGGCGCAAATGATTCAGGAATTATTCCCTGAGGCCAAGAAGGTTGGTATTTTGTATTGCTCAGCCGAGGCCAATTCCGTATATCAGTCACAGGTTGTTACCAAGTCTTTGGAGAAGATGGGTATCACCGTAAAGGAATATACCTTTGCTGATACGAACGACGTGTCTTCTGTTACAACAACAGCTTGCGATGAGAGTGATGTCATCTACATTCCAACAGATAACACGGCAGCATCTTGTACAGAGACCATCAACAGTGTTGCACTTCAGAAGAAAGTACCTATCGTTGCAGGTGAAGAAGGTATCTGTTCAGGTTGCGGTGTTGCTACACTTTCCATCAGCTATTATGACATTGGATATCGTGCAGGTATGATGGCGTATGAAATCCTCGCAAACGGGGCTGATCCGGCCACCATGGAGATTGAGTTTGCAACAGAGCTTACAAAGAAGTACAATGCAGATATTTGTGAGAAGTTGGGCATTGAGATTCCTGAAGGCTATGAGGCAATCGAAGTGTCAGAAGAGTAGTTGTAATTTTGACAGATATCATATATTATTAATAATGCTTTATTAGATTACCGGGCACTGATATAAGCGCCCGGTAAAGTTTTATATGGATTCTTTGAGAGGATTCGGTTTGGAGGACACAGATGGATATTGCAACCTTGTTTTCCGCTATGCCAGGCAACGTGGCACAGGGAATCATATGGGGAATCATGGCACTGGGTGTGTTCATGACATTTAAACTTTTGAATTTTGCAGATTTGACGGTGGACGGATCTTTCGCTACAGGAGGCGCTGTGGCGGTGATATTGATTACCGGAGGATGGTCTGTACCGGCGGCACTGATTATGGCTACGCTGGCAGGCGTGCTTGCGGGAATGGCCACGGGAATTTTACATACGGTATTTGGTATACCGGATATTTTGGCAGGTATTTTAACACAGATTGCTCTGTATTCTGTGAATCTGAACATTATGACCGGAAAAGCCAATGTGGCTGTCAGTGTTGACAAGTATAATTTGCTGGTTTCTCTTCGCTTTGTGCCAAAGACTATTCTGGTGGCATCTATTTTTGCCATTGCGCTGATTAGTCTGATGTATTGGTATTTTGGTACATCTCAGGGATGTGCCATTCGAGCTACAGGAAACAATCCTGCCATGAGTAGCGCTCAGGGTATCAATATCAATCTGATGAAGGTGATTACGCTGGCACTTTCCAATGGTGTGGTTGCATTGTCCGGAGGATTGATGGCACAGTATCAGGGATTTGCAGATATCAACATGGGGCGTGGCGCTATTGTCATCGGATTGGCGGCTGTCATTATCGGTGAAGTGCTGGGACACGCCATCATCGGTAAGCGTATGAACTTTATCATTCGTATGCTGTTTGTGATTTTGGGTGGCATTGTGTACTATATCGTCATTGGTATCGTATTGTGGCTGCGTATGCCGACCAATGATTTGAAGCTGTTCACAGCCATTATTGTTGCTATTTTCCTGGCAGTTCCTTATTTGCGAGGGCAGGCCAGAAGCTCCTTTAGAAAAGCGGCGAGAAAAGGAGGTCAGAAATAATGCTTACAGTCAATGATATCTATAAAACATTTAACGGGGGAACCGTAAATGAAAAGCACGCCTTGAACGGGGCATCTCTTACTTTGGAGGAGGGAGAATTTGTCACCGTCATTGGCGGTAACGGTGCAGGTAAGTCCACCTTCCTTAACGCTGTGGCAGGAGTTTGGCCGGTAGACGCAGGAAGTATTCTCATCGATGGCGAAGATGTGACGGGACTCTGCGAGTACAAGAGAGCCAAGTATTTGGGACGTGTGTTCCAGGATCCTATGACAGGAACAGCGGCAGATATGGAGATTCAGGAGAATCTGGCGCTGGCAGCAAGACGGGGAAAGAGCCGCGGCCTTGGCTGGGGCATCTCCAAAAAAGAGAGGGAACAATATCACGAGATGCTAAAGATTCTCGATTTGGGATTGGAGGATCGTATGACCTCTAAGGTTGGACTTCTGTCCGGAGGACAGCGTCAGGCATTGACGCTTCTCATGGCAACGTTGCAGAAGCCGAAAGTGCTGCTTTTGGATGAACACACCGCAGCCCTGGACCCTAAGACAGCGGCTAAGGTTTTAGAGACCACAGAGCGCATTGTAAATGAGAATCATCTTACTACCTTGATGGTAACCCACAATATGAAGGATGCCATTGTTCATGGCAATCGTCTCATTATGATGAACGAGGGGAAGATTATCCTTAATATTGCCGGGGAGGAGAAGAAAAAACTTACCATTGAACAACTCCTTCATAAATTTGAGGAGGTTTCCGGAACAGAGTTCACCAGCGACAAGGCAATTTTGTCTTAGTCGATTTATGGGATAGATAGAAAGGAGATAAGAAAAGGATGAAACACACAAAGAAAATTGTATCCGTTATGCTTGTTATGGCACTGGCTATGGCAATGCTTTCCGGATGCGGCAAGAAGCAGGATAAGCTTGTTATGGCTACCAACGCAGCGTTCCCACCATATGAGTATGTGGAGGGTGAGGACTTCAAGGGAATTGACGTGGAGATTGCAGGAGAGATTGCCAAAAAATTGGGCATGGAGCTTGAGATTCAGGATGTGGAGTTTGACTCTATCATTGCCGGAGTACAAGGTGGCAAGTTTGATATGGGTATGGCAGGTATGACCGTAACCGACGAGAGAAAAGAGAGCGTGAATTTCAGTGATTCCTACGCAACAGCCATCCAGGTGGTTATCGTGACAGAAGACAGCGATATTAAGTCCATCGATGACATCACAGAGAAGACTAAGATTGGTGCACAGCAGGGTACCACAGGCCATATTTACGCATCTGACGACTACGGCGAGGACGCAGTTGTTCCCTTTAATAAGGGGGCAGACGCAGTTCAGGCATTAAAGACCGGCAAAGTGGACTGCGTTATTATTGACAATGAGCCGGCCAAGGCTTTTGTGAAGGCGAATGAAGGTCTGAAGATTCTTGATACGGAGTATGTGACAGAGCAGTACGCTATCTGTGTGGCAAAGAACAACGAGGAATTGTTGAATAAAATTAACACAGCCCTGAAAGAATTGCAGGATGACGGTACAATCGATAAGATTGTTGCCAAGTATATCTCGGCAGAATAATGAGATGTCAAGGTGCCAGTCCCATAAGGTCTGGCACCTATCATCATATATAGACCTATAGATGTTTTGACTAGATATCCAGTTTCTGAATACCTATTGAGAACATCTAATGATTGTTACATTATTTACGTTATTATCGCAGTTGTACAAGGATAAGATTATCTGTGCGGGGTACTTGGGAGCGGTCGGTACTTAGATGGCACGTTAGTGGCATCTTATGTACCGCTACCAGCGACCAGTAGCGAGAGCGTGCCCCGCACAGATAACGTTATCTTTGTACAACGGAAGATTAGAATAGAAGAGGGAAAGGAAAAATACATATGAGTAGTTGGTTAGAAAATCTGCAATCCCAGTTCATTTTGAATTTTGTGGAGGACAATCGTTGGTTTTTGCTTGTGCAGGGCGTGGGCAACACCATTTTGATTACGGCAGTGGCACTGCTTATCGGTGTAGTGTTGGGGGCCTTGGTGGCGATGGTGCGCTCCACCTTCGATAAGAATGGGGAGGATATGAAGAAACGCCATAAGGGTAGTTACAATCTACTGTTTGTGTGCAACGCCATTTGCAAGTTCTATTTGACGGTGATTCGAGGAACTCCGGTGGTTGTACAGTTGATGATTGCATATTTTATTATCTTTGCCAGCTCCACCAACGGCATCGGTGTGGCCATGATAGCCTTCGGTATCAATTCAGGAGCATATGTGGCAGAGATTATCCGCGGTGGTATTATGTCCATTGACGAGGGACAGTTTGAGGCGGGACGTTCTCTGGGCTTCAGTTATGCTCAGACCATGAATTACATCATTATTCCCCAGGTGTTTAAGGTGGTGCTCCCCACTTTGTGTAACGAGTTTATTGTGCTGATTAAGGAGACCTCTGTTGCCGGCTATGTGGGAATTCGCGATTTGACAAAGTCCGGAGATATTATTCGAGGCAGGACGTATTCACCATATATGCCTTTGTTTGCGGTGGCATTGATATACCTTTTTATGGTGTTGATTTTAGAGCACTTGTTGGGAAAGGTGGAAAGGAGCTTGCGAAAAAATGAACGATAATGTGATGATTCAAGTAAAAAATTTGGAAAAGCATTACAGTGATGGCTCTATCCATGCATTGGACGGGGTTTCTTTAGAGATAGATAAAGGAGAGGTTGTGGTGATTATCGGCCCCAGTGGAAGTGGTAAATCCACATTGCTTCGCTCCTTGAATCTGTTAGAGGTTCCCACCTCCGGACAGATTATCGTGGACGGTGTAGATATCACGGATGCTGCCATTGACATCAATCTTCACAGACAAAAAATGGGGATGGTGTTTCAGCACTTTAATCTGTTCCCCAATATGACGGTCTTGAAGAATATGACCATTGCCCCTATGAAACTTTTGGGAAAATCCAAGGAGGAAGCGGAGGCAAAAGCCAGAGAACTTCTTTGTACGGTAGGATTAGAGGAGAGAGCGGATGCTTATCCCTCCCAGTTGTCCGGCGGGCAGAAACAGCGTATTGCCATCGTGAGAGCTCTTTGTATGGAGCCGGAGATTCTGCTGTTTGACGAGCCTACGTCTGCTCTTGACCCGGAGATGGTAGGAGAAGTTTTGGATGTTATGAAAAGTCTTGCTGACAAAGGGATGACTATGGCAGTTGTGACCCATGAGATGGGGTTTGCCAGAGAGGTGGCCAGCAGGGTAGTATTTATGGATGCGGGAAGTATTATTGAAGAAAATACCCCGGAACAGATATTTGAGCATCCCCAAAGTGAACGTTTACGGAATTTCCTGGCAAAGGTATTATAGCAGAGGACATGTTCACAAAGACTTCACAATTAATACATAATATCAGTAAGGAGTTATAGAATGACAACAGCACAAATTTGTATTTTGACAGCCATCGTTTTGTATATGGCAATTATTGTGGCGGTGGGAGTGATTTATTCCAAAAAGAACAAAAACGCCGATGACTTTTATCTGGGAGGACGCCAGTTGGGACCAATCGTCACAGCTATGAGTGCTGAGGCTTCCGATATGAGTAGTTGGCTTTTGATGGGACTCCCCGGCGTGGCTTACATATCAGGTGTGGCAGATGCAGCATGGACAGCCATCGGACTTGCCATCGGAACTTATTTAAATTGGTTATTTGTGGCAAAGCGTTTACGCCGTTATTCTGTAAAAGTTGGGAATGCTATTACTATTCCAGAGTTTTTCAAGAAGAGATATCGTGATGAGAGCAATGTCTTGATTTGCATTGCAGCAATTGTTATTTTGGTCTTTTTCATTCCTTATACAGCCAGTGGCTTTGCCGCTTGCGGAAAGTTGTTTTCCTCTCTCTTTGGCATTGACTACATGGTGGCTATGTTGATTAGTGCTCTGGTCATTGTTTTCTATACGATGTTAGGCGGCTTTTTGGCAGCCAGCACCACTGACTTGATTCAGAGCGTGGTGATGACCATCGCCCTTATTGTTGTGGTTGGCTTTGGTATTCGTATGGCAGGGGGCTGGGATATGGTGGCAGCTAATGCCAATGCGATTCCGGGGTATTTGAGCATGACTCATATGGGGAACGTGGTGACCAAAGAAGTGGGAGACTATGGTCTTATCACCATCATCTCCACATTGGCTTGGGGATTGGGATATTTTGGAATGCCCCATATTCTGTTGCGTTTTATGGCTATCAGAGATGAGAATAAAATTGCCATGTCCCGCCGTATTGCTTCGGTTTGGGTTGTGATTTCCATGGCAGTTGCCATTTTAATTGGTATTGTTGGATACGGAGTGAGTCAGGCCGGTGCCATTACTTTCTTTGAGACTTCCTCTGATGCAGAGCGAACAGTCATTGCTCTGGCACAGCTTTTAAGTGAGAATGGCATTGCCTTTGCTCTGATTGCAGGAGTGATATTGGCGGGGATTCTGGCCTGTACCATGTCTACCTCTGATTCGCAACTTTTGGCAGCATCTTCAGCATTTTCCCAGAATTTGCTTGTGGATGTTTTTGGATGTAAAATAAGTGAGAAAGGCAAGATCTTGGCAGCCAGAACTACGGTGATTGCCATTTCATTGCTTTCTATCTTTATTGCCCGCAATCCCAACAGTTCTGTCTTTAGTATTGTGTCATTTGCATGGGCCGGATTTGGAGCAGCCTTTGGGCCTGTGATGTTGTTCTCCCTTTTCTGGAGAAGAACCAATCGTCAGGGAGCCATTGCAGGTATGATTGCAGGCGGAGTTATGGTGTTTTTGTGGAAATATTTGGTGCGTCCTTTGGGAGGTGTATGGAACGTATATGAATTACTTCCCGCATTCCTTGTGGCGTGTGTGGTCATTGTACTTGTGAGTCTGGCTACAAAAGAGCCTTCCGAAGAGATTGTAAAAGAATTTGATGAGGTGGCCGCAGGTAAATAACGGCAATTTTTGGAGGATGAAATGAACGAGAATCAAAAAGGTGGTCAAAACGGCCCCAACAAGGACAACAACAATAAGAAACCTCAACCGATCATGTTGTTTGTGCTTTTTGCGTTGATTGCAATGTTTGTGACCAACCTGCTTTACAGCAATATTATGTCCAGTTCCAAGGAGTCGATCACATATACCAAATTCTTGGAATTGGTGGAGAAGAATCAGGTGAAATCCGTTGTCTTTGAAGGAGACAAAATCAACATTAAGTTGAAGAAGGAGGCTCAGTACACAGGATCTGAGGAAACGGAGATACTCTCTCAGTATTACCAGCAAAGTACAGGACAGAGCTATTCTGTCACATACTATACTGCGCATGTGAATGACGAAGATTTGATACCGCTTCTCAAGAAACACAATGTAGAAATTGACGGGAAGGTCTCAGACTCTACCTCTGTGATTATCTATAATGTGTTGAGTTTTGTGATTCCTATTGTATTCTTCTGGATTTTATTGTCCTTCCTGATGCGACGGATGGGTGGAGGAGCTATGGGCGTGGGCAAGTCCAACGCCAAGGTGTACGTGGAGAAAACCACCGGTGTTACCTTTAAGGATGTGGCAGGACAGGATGAGGCAAAGGAGTCTCTGCAAGAGGTGGTTGATTTCCTGCATAATCCTCAGAAATATGCAGCTATCGGTGCAAAACTGCCAAAGGGAGCCCTTTTGGTGGGACCTCCCGGTACAGGTAAGACTTTGTTGGCAAAAGCGGTAGCAGGGGAGGCCGGTGTGCCATTTTTCTCTCTGGCAGGTTCCGATTTTGTTGAGATGTTTGTAGGTGTAGGTGCTTCCAGAGTCCGTGATTTGTTTAAAGAGGCACAGAAGGCAGCTCCCTGTATTATTTTTATCGATGAGATTGATGCCATCGGTAAAAGCCGCGATTCCCGTTATGGGGGAGGCAACGACGAGAGAGAACAGACCTTGAACCAGCTTTTGGCAGAGATGGATGGCTTTGACACCTCTAAGGGTCTTTTGATTTTGGCAGCCACCAACCGTCCGGAAGTATTGGATAAAGCACTGCTTCGTCCCGGTCGATTTGACCGACGCATCATTGTGGACCGCCCGGATTTGAAGGGACGTTTGGAGACGTTGAAGGTTCACGCAAAAGACGTGGCAATGGATGAGACGGTAGATTTGGAGGCTATGGCATTGGCGTCAGCAGGTCTTGTTGGTTCCGATTTGGCTAATATCATCAATGAGGCTGCCATCAATGCGGTGAAGAATAACCGCAAGTTTGTGAATCAGGATGATTTGTTTGAAGCATTCGAGTTGGTTGCTGTAGGCGGCAAGGAGAAGAAAGACCGCGCTATGAGCGATAAGGAGCGAAAGATTGTCTCCTATCATGAGGTGGGTCATGCATTGGTATCTGCTTTACAGAAGAACACAGAGCCGGTACAAAAGATTACCATTGTTCCTCGAACCATGGGAGCCTTGGGGTATACCCTGCAGACTCCTGAGGAGGAGAAATTCCTGGAGACTAAGGATGAGCTTATTGCCAAAATTACTACCTTTATGGGTGGTAGAGCAGCGGAGCAGTTGGTGTTCGATTCTCCTACCAGTGGTGCATCCAACGATATTGAGAATGCCACCAATATTGCCAGAAATATGGTGACTCGTTTTGGTATGTCAGATCGTTTCAAGATGATGGGACTGGCATCTGTGGAGAATCAGTATCTGGAGGGCAGAGCTTCCATGAGCTGTGCGGAGACCACGGCGGCAGAAGTGGATCAGGAAGTGCTAAAGATTATTACATCCTGCTATGATGAAGCTACAAGACTGCTTCAGGAGAACAGGGATATTTTGGATCAGATTTCGGACTACCTCTACGAGCATGAGACCATTACCGGAAAAGAATTCATGAAAATATTTAGAGAATTGAAGGGATTGGAAGATTCGGAGGAAGAACAGGATCAGGAGGATTTGTTCCAGGAAGAATAGAGATTTATGAACGAACATTTTTCTATTGAAGAAGAATTGGCTAAACTCCCGGATGCGCCGGGAGTTTACATTATGCATGATGCCAGAGATGCCATCATTTATGTGGGTAAGGCCCTGTCTCTTCGCCATCGGGTGAGACAGTATTTTCAGCCCAGTCATAATGAGGGGATTAAGAAGGCCCAGATGGTAAAACAGATTGCATATTTTGAGTATATTGTCACGGATTCGGAGTTGGAAGCCCTTGTTTTGGAGTGCAACCTAATCAAGGAACATCGCCCCAAATACAACACCATGCTTCGTGACGATAAGACATATCCTTATATAAAAGTGACGCTGGGAGAGATGTATCCCAGGGTCCTTTTTTCGCGTCAGGTACAAAAGGATAAATCCAAGTACTTCGGCCCTTTTACCAGCGCAGGAGCGGTAAAGGACACCATTGATTTGGTGCAGAAAATCTATCATCTCAGAACATGTAATAAAAAATTTCCCGAGAACTTTGGAAAAGAGAGACCCTGTCTTAACTATCATATGAAGCAGTGCCCGGGAGTCTGTACGGGAAAGGTGTCTCCGCAGGAGTACCGGGAGAGTGTAGAGGGAGCATTGGCTTTTCTCAACGGTTCCTATCAACCGGTGATACAAATGCTGGAGGAAAAGATGAGTAAGGCTGCGGAAGAGATGGAGTTTGAGAAGGCTGCGGAGTACAGGGATTTGTTGGGAAGCGTCAACGCCTGTATGCAGAAGCAGAAAATCACCAACGCCAATCAGGCAGATGACAAGGATATTGTGGCAGTGGCGCAAAGCGGCGAAGATGCAGTGGTTCAGGTGTTCTTTGTTCGCAGCGGCAAATTGATTGGACGGGAGCACTTCTTTATGAATGTGCGTTTGGAGGAGACAGAGTCGGAGATTGTAGCCGGCTTTCTTCAACAGTTTTATGGCGGAACCCCTGTGATACCAAAGGAAATTCACCTGCAGCAGCCCATTGCGGAACAGGATGTGATAGAGGAATGGCTCTCTGCCAAAAAGGGGCAGCGGGTGTACCTGAAAATTCCCCAAAAAGGAATGAAGAATAAAATGGTGGAACTGGCACAGAAAAATGCCGGTATGGTTCTGGAACAGGACAAAGAGCGAATCAAGAAGGAAGAAGGTCGCACCATCGGGGCACTGAAAGAAATTGCCGGCCTTTTGGGCTTGGAGCATCTCAGTCGCATGGAGGCCTTCGATATTTCCAATATCAACGGATTCCAGACGGTGGGCTCTATGGTTGTCTTTGAAAAAGGGAAGCCATTGCGTAGCGACTACCGCAAATTTAAACTAAAGACCGTGACGGGGCCGGATGATTACGGCGCCATGCGGGAGGTGCTGACCCGTCGTTTTACCCACGGATTACAGGAACGCAAAGAATTGCAGGAGAAAGGTCTGGAAGAGAGCCTTGGCAGTTTTAGTAAGTTCCCTGATGTGATTATGATGGATGGTGGAAGAGGGCAGGTAAATATCTGTTTGGAAGTGCTGGAAGAAATGGGCATTTCCATTCCTGTCTGCGGTATGGTGAAGGATGACCATCACAGAACCAGAGGCTTGTATTTTAATAACAGGGAAATTCCCATTGATAAGACATCAGAAGGGTTTCTCCTGATTACCCGCCTTCAGGACGAGGCACACAGGTTTGCAATTGAATACCATCGCAGCCTTCGTTCCAAGAGTCAGACTCACAGTTTTTTAGATGATATAGAAGGAATCGGCCCTGCAAGAAGAAAGGCGCTGATGAAACGGTTTGAAAGCGCAGAAGAGATGGCCGGGGCAACCATAGAGGAACTGGCCGAAACGCCATCCATGGATCTTCCATCGGCAACGGCTCTATTTAACTATCTTCACGGTTTGACAAACCAATGAAATGATTTACAATATGAATATATTAAGAGAGGATGGGTACGACTATGGAAGCAATGGGTGCAAAATTATCAGAAATTGCCAAGCGTCTGCACTTGAAGAATTTTACAGAGAGCTTGGACTTGCAGCAAAGAGAAGTACATGTGGCTGATGTGAACCGACCTGCTTTACAGCTTAACGGTTTTTATGAGCACTTTGAAGTGAATCGCATTCAGATTATCGGTATGGTGGAACAGGCCTACCTGAACAGTAAGACGGCCCAGCAGCGGGTGGATATCTACAAGAAGTTGTTGAGTTATGATATTCCCTGCCTGATTTATTGCCGTGGATTTGTGCCGGAGGAATCCCTGGTGGAGATTGCCCTGGAGCGCGAGATTCCTCTGCTGGGAACAGACCGTGGAACATCAGAGTTTATGTCGGAGTTGATTATCGAGTTAAATACCATTTTGGCTCCCTGTACCACCATCCATGGTGTGCTGGTGGATGTATATGGTGAGGGATTGTTGATTACAGGGGAGAGTGGCATCGGTAAGAGTGAAGCTGCTTTGGAACTCATCAAACGTGGCCATCGTCTGGTGGCAGATGATGTGGTAGAAATCCGTAAGACCAATGCCCACACATTGATGGGGAAAGCCCCCAAGGTGACGAAGCATCTCATTGAGCTGCGAGGCATCGGTGTTATCGACGTCAAGAGTCTGTTTGGTGTGGAGTGTGTCAAGGAAGTACAGAAGATTGACTTTGTCATTAAGTTGGAGGATTGGAAGAAAGAAAACAACTATGACCGACTGGGCATGGAGGATGAATACATGGATATTTTAGGTATCAATGTCACCTGCCATTCTCTGCCCATTCGACCGGGACGTAATTTGGCTGTTATCTGTGAGACAGCGGCAGTGAATCACCGCCAGAAAAAGATGGGGTATAATGCTGCTCAGGAACTTTATCGCAGGGTGCAGGAAAACATTAGTAATGGAATGTAATTTTTAGAATATAGTAGTAAGGAGAAACAAAATGGAACGAAAAAATGCATGGGAAAAGTATCGTGAGGAGTCTGACAAGAGACAAGTCTTCGATTTTGCGGAGGGATATCGTCAGTTTTTATCTGACAACAAGACAGAGAGAGAATGTTGTGCTTTTTTTGTGGACAAGTTGAAGGCTGCGGGATTTGAATCCCTTGAGGATGTGGTATCCGCCGGCAAGACCTTAAAGGCCGGAGATAAAATTTATGCGGTGAACAAGAAAAAATCTCTTGTATGTTTTATTATGGGTAAGCAGCCGATTTCTGCCGGCATGCAGATTTTGGGAGCACATATTGACTCCCCGCGTATGGACTTGAAGCAGAATCCGTTGTACGAAGACACAGACATGGTGTTGCTGGACACGCACTATTACGGTGGAGTGAAGAAGTATCAATGGGTGACGCTGCCTTTGGCACTTCACGGTGTTGTGGCGAAAAAGGACGGTACTGTGATTGACGTGTGCATCGGCGAGAAGGAAGATGACCCTGTATTTGGTGTCAGTGATTTGCTGATTCACCTGTCTGACGAGCAGTTGACCAAGAAGGCCAACAAGGTGGTGGAAGGCGAAGATTTGAATGTGCTGGTGGGAAGCATTCCGGGCGTGAAGGAAGACGAGAAAGAACTGGTAAAGGCCAACATTCTGAATATTCTTCTGGATCAGTACAACATCGAGGAGGAAGATTTCCTCTCTGCTGAAATTGAGGTGGTACCTGCCGGTGCAGCCAGAGATTACGGCTTTGACCGCTCTATGATTATGGGTTATGGACATGATGACAGAGTTTGTGCCTATCCATCTCTTATGGCTATGCTTCAGATTGATGTTCCGGAGTACACCAGTGTTTGTCTGTTGGTGGACAAGGAGGAAATCGGCTCTGTTGGTGCTACCGGTATGCATTCCCGTTTCTTTGAGAACACAGTGGCAGAGCTGTTGGCTTTGACAGGGGAAGAGGGCAATTTGTCCTTATGCAGAGCGCTGAAGAATTCCAAGGCATTGTCTTCTGATGTAAGTGCAGCTTTTGACCCCAACTACCCATCTGTGATGGAGAAGAAAAATGCAGCATACTTCGGAAGAGGTATGGTGTTCAACAAATATACCGGTTCTCGAGGCAAGAGCGGCTCCAACGATGCAAATGCAGAGTATGTAGGCGAACTTCGCCGCATTATGGATGATGCCAATGTGTATTTCCAGACAGCGGAGCTGGGTAAGGTAGACGTAGGTGGTGGCGGAACCATCGCATACATTTTGGGCAATCTGGACATGGATGTGATTGACAGCGGCGTGGCAGTGCTCAATATGCATGCCCCATGGGAGATTATCAGCAAGGTAGATTTGTACGAAGCATTTCTTGCCTATGTAGCCTTTTTGAATTTTTCAAGATAAGGAGAACGCAATGGAGTGGAAAACAAAACTGTCAGCGAAGTTTTCCGGGATACAGTTTTTGCAAAACGAGCCTATGTCCCGCCACACAACCTTTAAGATTGGCGGACCGGCAGAGGTATACGTGGAGCCTGGCATATCAGAGGCGGTGGAATTGATTTCTTATTGCAGGAAAGACCATATACCTTACACCATTTTGGGGAATGGCAGTAACGTGTTGGTGTCTGACGCAGGATTGCAGGGAGTCGTGATTTCCTTTGGAAAGGCCGCATCACACATTGCGGTAGAGGGGAATCGCATTACTGCACAGGCCGGAGCGCTTTTGTCTCAGGTGGCCAATGCGGCGGCAAAGGCAAATTTGACAGGGCTGGAGTTTGCGGCTGGCATTCCCGGTACCGTAGGAGGCGCCATGATGATGAATGCCGGTGCCTATGGCGGTGAGATGAAACAGGTGGTGGTATCAGCGGATGTGCTGCTTCCTGACGGGAGTGTAAAGACATGGACCGCTCAGCAGTTGCAACTGTCCTACCGCCACAGCAGGATGATGGAGGAAGAGGCTATTGTGCTGAAGGCGGAGTTTGAGCTGGCCTTTGGCAGCCCGGAGGAGATCAAACGTACTATGGAGGACTTCCGGGGGAGAAGACAGGATAAGCAGCCTTTAGAATATCCCAGTGCAGGAAGCACATTTAAGCGTCCGGAAGGACATTTTGCCGGCAAACTGATTATGGATGCCGGACTTGCAGGCTATCGGGTAGGTGGTGCTGCAGTGTCAGAGAAGCACTGTGGTTTTGTGATTAATGTGGAACAGGCCACAGCACAAGACGTATACCGATTGATGCAGGACGTGTCCGCAAAGGTACAGGAACAGTTTGGCGTGAAGCTGGAACCGGAGGTTCGGCTTTTGGGGGAATTTTAGGAGGATTTCATGAAGTTGTTGATTCTTACCGGCATGTCAGGTGCAGGAAAAAGCACAGCTTTCAAAATGTTAGAGGATTTGGGGTATTTTTGTGTAGACAATTTACCTATTCCGCTGTTAAAAAGCATGATTGATTTGGCTGATCAGCCCAGCGCAAAAGAACAGAAGGTAGTGGTGGGCATTGACATTCGAAGCGGGGAACAACTGAATTTGCTACAGGAAGTTTTGACGGAACTTCGAGATGACGGCAAAAAATACAATATCTTGTTTTTGGATGCGGAAGACGAAGTGCTGATTAAGCGATATAAGGAGACCAGGCGCAATCATCCCCTGTCCGGCATGGAACGGATTCAGGCGGGGATTGTGAAGGAGCGGGAGGCCATTGACTTTCTCAAGAAACAGGCTGATTACATTATAGACACATCCCACCTTCTCACCCGAGAATTGAAGGAAGAATTGCAAAGAATCTTTATTCAGGAGGAAAACTTTCAGAGTCTGTTTGTGACGATTATGTCCTTTGGCTTCAAATATGGCATCCCTTCCGATGCGGATTTGGTCTTTGATGTGAGATTTCTGCCAAATCCTTATTATGTGGCAGAGTTGCGTCCTAAGACCGGCAATGATATTGAGATACAACAATTTGTTATGGCACATCAAGAGGCTTATGAATTTATTGAGAAGCTGGATGATATGATTCATTTTCTCATTCCCAATTACATTAAGGAGGGAAAGAACCAACTGGTGATTGCCATTGGTTGCACAGGGGGAAAACATCGTTCCGTAACTTTGGCCAATCAATTGTATCAGCGTATGCTTCACGATAATACCATTGGCTTAAAAATCGAGCACAGAGATATTGGCAAAGATACATTGCGTGGTAAATAGGAGGAAGCTATGTCCTTTTCCAGAGATGTAAAAAATGAACTGGCTGCTGTCATCAGTAAGGCCAGACACTGCCAACTGGCAGAACTGGCAGCCATCATCAGTCACGAGGTCAGAGTGCAGTGCAGTGAGGGTGAAACCAAATTATGTTTTCGGTCAGATAACGAAGTAACACAAAAAAAATACTTTACTTTATTGGCTAAAACAACTACTATAAATAGCAATGGGTTAGAATTGTCCCAACAGGATGCAAAAGAGGTTTTAACAACAGTTAAGATGTGGAAGGAGACGGGAGACATTCCCAAGCTTACGCTGGATGTGGTGGATGGTCTGCTTTTGCAACAGACTTGTTGTAAGCGGGCTTTTATCCGAGGGGCTTTTTTGGCGTCGGGTTCCATTAGCGACCCCAATAAAGGTTATCATTTTGAGATTGTCTGTCATACGCCACAACAGGCGAGACAGTTGCAAGAGGTGATGGCCACATTTGATGTGGACGCTAAGGTTGTTGAACGAAAGAAACATTATGTAGTGTACTTAAAGGAAGGCGCTCAGATTGTTGACATGTTAAATGTCATGGGAGCCCATGTGGCTTTAATGAATTTGGAAAATGTGCGAATACTCAAGGAAATGCGCAATTCCGTTAATCGTAAGGTGAACTGTGAGACAGCAAATATTTCCAAAACGGTAAATGCAGCAGTGCGGCAGGTGGAAGATATTCAATACATTATGAATACCAAAGGGCTGTCCGCTTTGCCTGATAATTTACAGGAAATTGCTCAGGTGCGTCTGGAACATCCGGATGTACCGCTGAAAGACCTGGGGACGCTGTTGACACCCCCCATTGGAAAATCAGGGGTGAATCATCGCCTTCGGCGTATTAGCGAAATTGCAGACAAACTGAGAGTGTAAGGAAGGAGCAATCATGAGAAAAGATGTTACTGTGAATATGTCAAATAGTATGGAGGCAACACCAATTGCCCATTTGGTGCAGTTGGCAAATCAGTTTGCCAGCCAGATTTATTTCGAGATGGATACGAAGAAGGTGAATGCCAAAAGCATTATGGGAATGATGAGTTTGGTGTTGGCTTCCGGAATGGTGGTAACCATTGACGCAACAGGTGAGGATGAGACCGACGCTGTAGATGCGTTAGAAAAGTTTTTGACGGAGTAGTATTTCACGGGGTGTAGTATAATGAGTAAGAGGTTATTATTTATATTTAACCCTCGTTCCGGGAAAGGCAAGATTAAGGAACATCTGGCCGATATCATTGACACTATGGTAAAAGCCGGATTTGAGGTGACAGCCTATACAACCCAGTGTCAGGGCGATGCCATAGAAAAGGCCAGAGCAGAGGTTGCCAATTACGATAGAATCGTCTGCAGTGGTGGCGATGGCACTTTGGATGAGGTGGTGACAGGAGTGATGTCTTCCGGTCATAAGGTTCCGGTGGGATATATTCCTGCAGGAAGTACCAATGATTTCGGCAATTCTTTGGGAATTGATAAGAATATGCTTCATGCCGCTGAGATTGCATCCAATGGGCAGCCATTTTCCTGTGACATCGGTCGGTTTAATGAGGATTATTTCGTGTATGTAGCCGCGTTTGGACTGTTTACCGAGGTTTCTTATCAGACCAGTCAGGACTTGAAGAATATGCTGGGCCATGCGGCGTACATATTGGAGGGAATCAAGCAGATTTGGGATATTCCATCCTTTCATATGCAGGTGGAATACGACGGCAATGTTTTGTATGACGAGTTTATCTATGGAATGATAACCAATTCCAAGTCTGTGGGTGGTTTCAAGGGAATTATACCCGGGGATATTGGATTAAATGATGGCGTTTTTGAGGTGACTTTGATTAAGACCCCAAAGAATCCTATTGAGCTGAATGATATTCTGGCTTTCCTCACAGGCATAACCAAGGACTCTAATATGGTTTACTCTTTCCAGACGAATCTAATCACTTTGAAAAGCTCGGATCAGGTTCCATGGACTTTGGATGGTGAATACGGAGGCGATCATACCAAGGTTACCATTCAGAATTGCAGCAAGGCTCTGGAAATTATTGTTGAATAGAAAGGCTTTTTGAGCTATAATGTGATGAGTAATGAATAAAAAGAAAGAAATGGAGGAACCGAAATGTTGGTATCTGCAAAAGAGATGTTGGACAAGGCTAAGGCGGGTCATTATGCAGTAGGTCAGTTCAATATCAATAACTTAGAATGGACAAAGGCAATTTTATTGACTGCACAGGAGTGCAATTCTCCGGTTATCTTAGGTGTATCTGAGGGCGCCGGTAAATACATGACAGGTTATAAGACTGTTGCAGCAATGGTTAAGGCTATGATTGAAGAATTGGAGATTACAGTTCCGGTTGCTCTTCACTTAGATCACGGTAGCTACGAAGGATGTCTCAAGTGTGTTGAGGCTGGATTCTCGTCTATTATGTTTGATGGTTCTCACTATCCAATCGACGAGAACGTTGCAAAGACTACAGAGCTTGTTGAACTGGCTCACAGCAAGGGAATGTCAATTGAGGCAGAGGTTGGTTCCATCGGTGGAGAAGAAGACGGTGTTGTAGGTGCCGGTGAGTGCGCTGATCCGGAAGAGTGCAAGGCAATTGCAGATTTGGGTGTTGATATGCTTGCTGCCGGTATTGGTAATATTCATGGTAAGTATCCGGAGAACTGGGCAGGACTTAGTTTTGAGACATTGGATGCTGTACAGCAGAAGACAGGAGATATGCCATTGGTACTTCACGGTGGTACAGGTATTCCTGAAGATATGATTAAGAAAGCAATTTCTCTTGGCGTTGCTAAGATTAACGTTAACACAGAATGTCAGTTATCATTTGCAGCAGCTACCAGAGAGTATGTTGAGGCTGGTAAGGACTTAGAAGGTAAGGGATTTGACCCCAGAAAGCTCCTTGCTCCCGGAACAGAGGCTATCAAGGCAACTGTCAAGGAAAAGATGGAATTGTTCGGTTCTATTAACAGAGCATAAGATTTCACAAATACAAGGTGTTCCGCATATCATAACGGGACACCTTTGCTTTTATGAAAGGACATAATATGAGAGAAGATATTTTCAATGTGGCCGATATTTTCGGAGAGAATGTGTTCAATGACGCTGTTATGCGGGAACGTTTGCCTAAGAAGACCTATCAGAAAATGATTGAGGTTATTCATGAAGGACGAGAATTAGACTTGGAGACGGCAGACGTGGTTGCCCATGAGATGAAAGAGTGGGCCATTGAGAAGGGGGCAACCCACTACAGTCATTGGTTCCAACCGCTGACCGGTGTTACCGCAGAGAAGCATGATTCCTTTATTACCGCGCCTATGTCTAATGGCAAGGTGCTTATGAGTTTTTCCGGTAAGGAATTGATTAAGGGAGAACCGGATGCATCCTCGTTCCCATCAGGCGGACTTCGGGCTACCTTTGAGGCCAGAGGCTATACCGCATGGGACTGTACCTCTCCTGCATTTGTGAGACAGGACGCTGCAGGTGCCACCCTCTGTATCCCTACCGCTTTTTGTTCTTATACAGGGGAGGCTTTGGATCAGAAGACACCGCTACTGCGCTCCATGGAGGCTATCAGCGAGCAGTCCATCCGTCTCCTTCGTCTGTTTGGCAATCAGACTTCTAAGAGAGTCGTTCCTTCCGTGGGAGCGGAGCAGGAGTATTTTCTTGTTGACAGGGAGAAGTATTTACAGAGAAAAGATTTGATTTATACAGGCAGAACATTGTTTGGCGCCATGCCTCCTAAGGGACAGGAGATGGATGACCATTATTTCGGGGCTATTCGGGAACGCATTGCTGCCTATATGAAGGATGTCAATATTGAATTGTGGAAGTTGGGAGTTTCATCCAAGACACAGCACAATGAGGTTGCTCCGGCACAGCATGAATTGGCACCGATATATGCCCAGGCTAATGTGGCGGTGGACCACAACCAGTTGATTATGGAGACATTAAAGAAGGTGGCGGGACGTCACGGGCTACAGTGTCTTTTGCATGAGAAGCCCTTTGCAGGGGTGAATGGCTCCGGCAAGCATAACAACTGGTCACTGGTGACAGACGACGGCATCAATCTGTTGGATCCCGGCAAGACTCCTCACGAGAACATACAGTTCTTGTTGGTATTGGGCTGTGTACTGCGGGCTGTGGATGAGCATGCAGATTTGCTTCGAGAGTCCGCTGCAGATGTGGGCAATGACCATCGTCTGGGTGCAGATGAGGCACCGCCGGCGATTATTTCCGTATTTCTGGGAGAACAGCTTCAGGATGTGGTAACCCAGTTGGTGGACACCGGCTCCGCAACCCACTCTCTCAAGGGAGAGCGCTTGGAGACAGGTGTTAAGACACTGCCTGATTTTATGAAGGACGCCACAGATCGGAATCGTACCTCACCGTTTGCCTTTACCGGCAACAAGTTTGAGTTCCGTATGGTGGGATCTCAGGACTCTGTGGGAGAGCCGAACATCGTGTTGAATACCATTGTGGCAGAGGCGTTTGCAGATGCCTGTGATGAATTGGAGCAGGCGGAAGACTTTGACATGGCGGTACATAATTTGATAAAGCGGCTCATGAGAGAGCATGAGCGTATTATTTTTAACGGCAATGGTTATTCGGAAGAATGGGTAGAGGAAGCAGAGAGACGAGGCCTTCCCAACATCAAGACTATGCTGGATGCCATTCCTGCTTTGACCACAGACAAGTCAGTGGCTTTGTTCGAAAAGTTTGGTGTATTTACCAGAGCAGAGCTTGAATCTCGGGCTGAGATAGAGTATGAACAGTATGCCAAGGAGATTAACATTGAGGCGAAAACCATGATTGATGTGGCTACCAAGCATATTATTCCGGCGGTGATTCGGTATGCCACCGGCCTGGGTAATTCCATCAACACCATTCGCAGTGCCTGTGACGCAGATGTGAGTGTTCAGACAGAGATTCTTATGGAGGTATCGGACTTGCTTACAGATACCAAGGTGAGCCTTGCAAGATTGCAGGATGCTGTGGATAAGGGCGTGGAAATCAAGGGCGATAATCAGGCCAGAGCCAAGTTCTATCAGGAGGAAGTTGTGACTGCGATGGAGGCTCTTCGTGCACCGGTTGACAGGTTAGAGATGCTGGTGGATAAAGAAGCATGGCCAATGCCATCTTATGGCGATTTGATTTTTGAAGTATAGAAGTTGATATGATAAAAGATGCATTTCCTTTTTGGGAAATGCATCTTTTTGTTTGTAAATATGAAGATATCATATCATGTCTATGGATTGTTAAAAATACCAAAATTCCAATTGAGGGATGGGTTCATGCCGGATGAATTGTTGGTGGGATTGCTACTTTCATCTTTGATGTTGCCCTCGGCGGATGGCGTTTTATCATCCTGTGGGGTTTCAGTGGAGGCGTTGGTGTGGATAGTACATTTGGTATTTAATCCCTCTTCGGTGATGAGATAAGGCTCATCCTCAGTGCCTGCACTGCCGCCGATAATATATACATAGGAGGCTCTGGATGGACAGAACTCATTTGCCACTTGGTTGGTTTCGGTACAGATGTCTACGCGCACATGGTGGTCGCAGGTCTCTGTTGGAACGTTGTCCTTGTCAAAGTATTCGGTGTAAACCATAGAGCCTCTTGGGTCACAATCACAGACCCCGGCCACAGCTAATTTGCCTGACTTTTTACAAACCTCGGCGGTGACAATGCCGGATGGCTGAGCAAAGTTCTTAGGAGCCAATCCTTCATGAATGCGGGACATAACAGCGTGCCAAATTAACTTTGAGTATGCTGTATAGGTTTGTTCTGTACAATCGTCATATCCCCCCCATACGGCGGCTGTATAATATGGTGTGTACCCGGCAAAGAGGGTATCACGATTTTTGGTGGTGGTTCCTGTCTTACCAGCGGTAGGCATATTGGAAAGACCTGCGCCGCCTCCGGTACCGGAGGAAATAACGTCTTGCATGGCGTTGGTTAATAACCATGCAGTGGTAGGCTTTAGCACCTCTTTTGGTGTGTTTTGGGTGTTGTCCAATATAACATTGCCATCGTGATCCAGCACCTCTGTATAGAAGACGGGTTCATTGTAGACGCCTTCGTTGGCTATGGTTGCGTATGCGGCGGTCAGTTCCAAATCGGTGACACCATTGGTAAGACCTCCCAAACAGAGGCTCTGATTGTTGTCGCCTGCCTCCAATGTGGTGATGCCCAAGGCTTCTGCGTATTCAAATCCTAATCCTGTTCCAATCTGAGTCAGATTCTTTACGGTGACTACATTCATGGAACTGATGATGGCGTCACGAATTGTGGTGAATCCTCGGTAGCGGTTATCGTAATTGTGCAGTGGCGTGCCGTTGGCATAGTCGGTAGGGCAGTCATCCTGCACAGTTGCCAGAGTCATTCCGCCTGCATCTAAGGCAGCGGCGTAGCACCCCACAATCTTAAAGCAGGAACCCGGCTGTCTTGTAATGCTGGTTGCTCGGTTCAGGGTCTTGCTGGCAGTCTTATCGCCGCGTCCTCCCACAAGGGCAACCACATGTCCTGTGGCTTGATCCATAACGGAAATGGCAGCCTGTGGTTGCAGGGTATAGGTGATGGTTTCTCCACCCTCGGCAATGGTGTCGCCTTTTTGCATAATTTCTTTCTTGTATGCCTCTATGGCTTCGTCACACTCTTCTTTAGAGGCAAAGTTGATATCATAGTTGGGATCCTTTGCCTGATAGTAGGTGAGCATGGTTTGTTCGCTGTAATTCTCGAAGGAGCCATCCGCTTTTGTGACGGTCAATCGATAAGAAAAGGAGTGTAACACATGATCAGAATAGTTGGCATTATTGTTGACTTCTTCCTCGCATATCTTCTGAATATTGCTGTCTTGCGTGGACTTAATGGTCAGGCCGCCGCTGTATAACAGCTTGTAGGCTTGGGACTCTGTGTAGTCCTTTTTCTCTATTAAATCCTGATATACCTGATCTGTTAAAGCATCAACGAAATAGGAGGTACTTCCCGCAGGATTCTCAGCATTGGCTACCTGGATTCGCTCATATACGTTGTCGTCCATAGCCTCGTCGTATTGTTTCTGTGTAATATATTCCTGCTCCAACATCTTGGTTAACACCTTTTTGCGGCGTTTGGCATTCTCGGTAGGGTTGGAAATAGGGTTATACCGGGAAGGGTTCTGGGTGATGGCCGCAATGGTGGCACTCTCTGAAAGATTGAGCTCAGATACGGTTTTGTTGAAGTAGCGCTCGGAGGCAGCTTCCACACCCAGGGTGTTCTGCCCCAGATTGATGGTGTTCAGATAGTTCTCAAGGATCGTGTTTTTGTCTTCAATCTTTTCCAGTTGAACAGCCAGATATTGTTCTTGAATCTTACGCTCCAGTCGGTCAGAGAAACTGTTCTCCGAAGTCCAGGTGGTGAAATAATTGTTTTTCAAGAGCTGCTGTGTAATGGTACTGGCACCTTGAGAAAAATCGCCTCCGCTGATGATTCCTGTAAAAGCCGCACGTACAATACCGCGGATGTCGATGCCGTTGTGCTTGTAAAAACGCTCGTCTTCGATGGCTACGAAGGCATACTGTAAATCCTTGGGGATTTCCGAAATCTGCACATAGGAACGATTGGCACCGGAAGCAGCCAGGGTCTCAATCTCCTCTCCGGCAACATCCAACACTGTAGTGGAGAAGCCCTCCGGGGAAATGTTCACATCTGAAATATCCGGGCATTGCTTTATGAGATGGATGGTGTACATACCACCACCAATGGCACCCACAATCATAAGTAGCAGAAGGCAGATTAACACCGTCTTAAAGAATGTGACTACAAATTTCTTTTTATTTTTGGCACTTTTTGGCGAAAGTTTTTTGCTTTGCTTATGTGCACTTTTTTTACCGTAGTTCATTTTGTTCTCCTTTTTGATGCTCAAATTCTATGGGCATCATATTGTTTCAGAAATAAAATCAAAGCTACTTTATTATACCAAAAATATCGTATATAATAAAGAAAAATCTAGATTGGGACATAGGTATGAAGAAAATCGTTTATGTAGGTGGCGTGGGCGAAATTGTGGAGAAAAAATCCCGTTTTATCGCCACAGTGACTCCGGTGAAAACGGAGCAGGAAGCATTGGATGTCATTGCTGCCAAGAAAAAAGAATACTGGGATGCAAGACATAACTGTTATGCTTATATTATTGGACAAAATCAGGAAGTTATGCGATGCTCCGATGATGGGGAGCCTGCCCAGACTGCGGGACGCCCTATGCTGGATGTATTGCTGGGAGAAGATGTATATAATGTGGTAGTTGTAGTAACGAGATATTTTGGAGGTGTACTTCTTGGCACCGGAGGCCTGGTGCGGGCTTACCAGGGGGCAACAAAAGCCGGTCTGGAGGCATGCGCCATCGTGGAGCAGAGCAAGGGACGTATGCTCACGATAACTACAGATTATAATGGCTATGGTAAGATTGAATACATTTTGCGGGAGAGCCGGGTGCCTATTTCGGGTACTGTCTTTGGCACGGATGTAGAAGTAAAGGTGGTGGTGGATGAGTCGTTGCTGGAACGCCTGCCACAGGAAATCGCGGACAAGACCAGCGGAACCGCCCGACTTACCTGGGGGGAGGATGTTTTATATGGTGATTATAAGGGGGAAGTGATTCTGTTTCAGGAGTGATTTTGGAATGTGTGGAAAAAAGTGAAAAAAGTACTTGATTTTTTGTAGCCGCTTCTGTATAATATCCATTGTTGAGTCGCAAGACGAGATATTGGCCCATCGCCAAATGGTAAGGCAACGGACTCTGACTCCGTCATTTCAAGGTTCGAATCCTTGTGGGCCAGCTCTAAGCAATCACTTCGGTGGTTGCTTTTTTTGTTGCCAAAAGGAGCCATTAGGGACGGATACTAATGGCTCTTAGAGCACTTTTATGATTCGAAGCAGTTGCTCCTTCTTTTCATCGTCCATTTTGGAAATCTCCAGAAAAAGCTCATTGTCAATGGCTAAGGTAGGATTTTCGTATTGATCTTTTAACAGATAGTCAATGCTGGTATTCAAGGAATTCGCTATTGCCAGCAACGTATTTAAGGATACCTTTGTGTAATTATTTTCAATATTAGAGATGTGAGAAGTATTGCAGGATACTTGTTCAGCGAGACTTTGCTGGGTGAGACCTGATTGCTTTCGAGTCTCTTTTATGTTATTGCCAAGTCTTTCATAATCTATTTCTCTTTCCATTCCAAGCCTCCATATAAAACGTTCTCTTAGATAGAATCCTCAGATTTCATTGTAATATTAGGACTGAAATGATAAAATTATCTGAATGAGTAAAAAATACTCTTACAACACAAATGAGAACACATACATTGGGGGAAGTATGAAGAAATTGGATTTGAACACTAGGATTATCAGAAAAAGTGAGAGGTATACGTTATTTGAAGTGGGGAGTTTCTTGTTGCGCTTGGGACAAACTCCCACCCACTGGATTCTGTCTATGGCCTTGAAATCATATACGGACACATTTGATGAGGGGTTCCCCAGACCATATGTTACGGTCTATCGGATAACCAAACCTTGTGACTACCAGCAGGCTGTTGAGAGATCCAACGAATTTCTTTCCTTTTTTCTGCAGAACGCCATAGATAGTTTTCAGGAATAGGAGACGAGCCATTGGCTCGTCCCTAATGGCCCCAGATGGAGTAGTTGTGGTGGCCGTTGTTGATAAAGACTTCAACTGCCTTTGCATCCGTTAGGATTTCCACTTTCTCCACCGGTCCCTGGTAGCACTGGGAGGTGGCGTGCTGAGAAATCATTTGTACACAGTCGGGAGATGCACATAACTGCACGCCTACTTTTTGGTGCACAGAGGAATCAAGGGGCAGCTCCTCCAGAAATTGTTTTGCGCTATCTACAGGATAGAGACACAGATCCTCTGTCTCGTCGAGAGATACTTCTCTTGGAATGGTCAGGGCACCGGCAGAGGGACTGCCCGGTACCGGCTGGCGAATCCAGTCATAGAACCAGCTAATCAGAATGCGCCTGTTGTCTTCTGATAGAAATGTCTGGGAGGCATAGAACTGCGGCCCCATCTCAGGGAGTTGGGCAGAACTTGGGACAAATCGTTCTCCGTCAAAGTCTCCTATCAAAAATTGTACGTGACGATCCCCCGGTTCAATTCTGCTATACAACAGAACCCACTTATCCTGCAAAGGAAAAAGATCCGGACATTCAATCACATCATGATAATCTGAACTTTCATATAAAACACCCATATAATCCCATTGCGTCAAATCTTTGGAACGGTACTGCAACACACGGCCGCATCCTCCATATATGGTGCCCAAAATCATACGGTATTCGTTTCCGTAAGCAAATACCTTTGGATCTCGAAAGTCTTTTGTGGCGTCTCCTACAGGAAAATTCCGAATAATCGGGTTGTGCTCATATTTGGTAAAGGTCACGCCGTCCTCTGATATGGCCAGAGACTGTGTTTGACCAAGAGCATGGGATACAGAGGTGTAGAAGAGGTATAACTTGCCGTCTTTTTCTATGGCACTTCCCGAGAAACATCCTCCTTCATCCTCGTAATCCTCTGTGGGGGACAGTGCAATTTCCTGTTCCTGCCAGTGAAGCAAATCACTACTTGTGGCATGTCCCCAATGCATAGGCCCCCATTTGATATCATAGGGATTATACTGAAAAAAGGCGTGGTATATTCCCCGGTATTGAATCAGCCCGTTGGGATCATTCATCCAACCCTTCCCCGGCTCAAAATGATATTGAAAACGCTTGTCCATCCACAGAACCCTCCCAAATCGTTTTTCTAAAATTGTAAGCGATTGTGGGGGGATTTTCAACATGAGATGAATCAGTGGGGATTATTTACATAAGTATTGTGCAAAAGTAATGTTTTATAGTATAATGTATTCTGAAAATTTGGAAGAATATGCGGATTCGTCATATAACTCAATTTGTAGAGATATGAAAGAAGAGATACACAAGATATAGATGCAAAGGAGTCAGAGCAATGAGTGACAGACCTTCAGGAACTTATGTAATTGATGAAGAATATCGTGTGGTGCATTTTAACAATGTGGTGGCAGAGTCTTATCCTCAGATGAAGGTAGGAGAAAAATGCTACAAATTATTTATGGATATGGACAGTCCCTGTCCCAGATGTCCTGTGCACAATGGCGTGGTGGGCCCTCATTCCTATGAGGATCCTATGCGACATACCACAGAGATGGTGGATGCGGTGGAAGTGACGTTGGAGGATGGAAGATTAGGACATGCCATTGTCTTCAACACTCTGGAGGAAGGGCAGCATACTTTGACGGCGTTGCCGGCCAGCGAAGGGGAAGTACGTCTTCTTGGTGTGGTTAATGTTTTGAGCAGTGATATCAATGACCTGTACAGCGTAAATGTGGAGACGGGTAAGGTTACAGCCTATCGAACTACCGGTGACGCTGAGGGTATTTATGAGAAACTACAGCGGGGGGATGCCTTTGATGCGTTGATTGAAGCGTACATCACTCATAATGTATATGTGGAAGATCAAGACACAATGCGGCGCGTGGCAGATATTGAATTCTTGACCCAGGAACTGCATAAGAAGGAATCTGTGATATACCATTACCGCGTTTCCCGAAAAAATGAGATTCACTACTTTTATCTCAAGTGTGCCCGGGTGGGAGAAGCCGATGATTTCAAACATATTGTAATAGCATTTATCCCGGAGGATAATGATGTGAGTCGCAAGAAGATTCAAGAGGTTATTTCCACGAGAGGCCAGGGATTTCGTCGTAAGATTCTGGTTATTGAGGACGATTTGATGAATCGGACTATGTTGCGGGAATTTTTGGAGGAGGCATATGATGTGATTGATGCTGCCGACGGAGAAGAGGGAATGGCCATACTTCGGGATAAATATCAGGAGATTTCACTGGTTATGCTGGATTTGAATATGCCAAAGATGTCCGGGTATGAGTTCCTTGAGATTACCCAGAAGAATGCGCTTTTGTCCACTGTGCCCATCGTTGTTATGACGGGAGAGGTTGCCAGAGAGTTGGAGGAGAAGTGCCTTGATTTGGGGGCTATCGACTTCTTTATGAAGCCCTATGATCCCACCATTGTCATAAAACGAATCAGTAACCTTATTCAGATGAAGGAGTCTGTGTGCACTTTGAACCAGATTGAGGTGGATGACCTCACCGGATTATATACCAGACAGGCATTTTATCACCATGCGAAGCAGATGCTGGATGCGCAGCCCGACGCTTCCTTTGATATTGCAATTATTGATGTGGATGACTTTAAGCTTATCAACAGCATTTATGGTCAGAAAAAAGGAGATAAGGTTTTGAACCATCTGGCGGAGTATATTGACGGATTGGTATCTCAGGGTATCTGCGGTCGTTTTGATGGTGATAAGTTTGTTATCCTTGCTAAACATGATGGACGATATTCTCGGGAATGGCTATTGAGAGCGTTGGATGGGGTGAGCCAGAATGCCCCCATTCCTCATATTGAATTATCTTGTGGCGTCTATGTGGATGTGGACCGACAGTTGACCATATCTGCTATGTGCGACCGGGCACTCTTGGCGGCAAAGAGTGTCAAAGGTGACTTTGAAGAGCGCTATGCCACCTATGACGGACCGGTGTCTACGGCCCACCTTCGGAAAAAATTATTTGAATCTCAATTCCATACCGCTATTGAGAACGAGGAATTTGTGATTTGGTATCAGCCCAAGTTTGACACCAAGACAGAGAAACTGGTGGGGGCAGAGGCTCTTGTCCGCTGGCAGATGCAGGATGGTTCTTTTGTGCCGCCGGGAGAATTTATCCCGGTGTTTGAGGAAGATGGCCGCATCGTAAAGCTGGATGAATATGTATTCAGAAAGGTATGTCAATACGTTAAGTACTGGATGGACAAAGGGGCTACTGTAGTTCCCATCTCGGTAAACCTGTCAAGAGCAAGTTTGCATCATCGAGGAACGGTGGAGAGATACAAAGCCATTGTGGAGGAGGTTGGCATCCCGGCCAAGTATGTTCCATTGGAACTGACAGAAAGCGCCACTATATACAACACCCAGATTCAAGAACTTCTGTCTGATTTGCAGGGGGCGGGATTTCAGTTACATCTGGATGACTTTGGGGTGGGAGTATCCTCCTTGGCAAGCTTTAACATATTGCCATTGGATGCCATCAAGTTGGATAAGTCGTTGATTGATTTGATTGGAGATGCAGGCGGCGACGAATTGCTGAAGCACACCATAGATTTGGCTCATTTTAAAGGAATGAAGGTTGTGGCGGAAGGTGTGGAAGAAAAGTATCAGTTAGATTTCTTAAAAGAATTGGACTGTGATGTGATACAGGGATATTATTTCTCTCCACCGAAGAACTATAAGGATGTGATTGCTCTGTTCAAACAGATGTTGGATGAGGACAGAGTGCAGGCCTAGAGAGGACAGGAGGTTTTGATGACACAGTTCGAGAGAATGGAAGCGGGGCTGATTTATGATCCGGGAGACTCGGAGATTATGGAGGCTCAGATGCCCTACTTGGACAAGTTATGGGAGTTTAATAGGCTTAAGCCCTCTGATAGCGAGGCAAAGACCCGGTACATGAAGGAAGTGTTTGCAGAGTGCGGGGATAACTGCTATATTGAATTGCCATTTTACGCTAATTGGGGTGGAGCACATGTGCATTTTGGAGATTGGGTATACGCTAACTTTAATCTTACTTTAGTGGACGACGGTCATATTTATGTGGGGGACCATGTAATGTTCGGCCCCAATGTCACCATCGCCACAGCCAATCATCCTATCAATGAAGCATTGAGAGCTAAGAACTATCAATATAACAAAGATGTGTATATCGGGGAAAATACCTGGATTGGTGCCGGGGCAGTGATTGTGCCGGGAGTGCACATTGGACGGAATGTGGTCATCGGTGCGGGAAGTGTGGTGACAAAGGATATTCCGGACAATGTGGTTGCAGTGGGCAATCCCTGTCGCATTCTCCGAGAAGTGGGGGAACACGACAGAGAGTTCTTTTATAAGGATGAGCCCATTGATTGGCATAACTTGACAAAAGATTCGTGAAGCCGCTTATCACAGCTCAGTTCAGGGTGAAAAGCCAGACCAATCTGATTTTTATATTTTACACCAACGATGTGTTCATCTATGGTGGATAGAATCTCCACATCCGGCGCAGCCCATTCAATGTAAGGCGCCCGGATAAAAACCATTTCAAAAGAATCAAGTCTACCAAGGGATGCCCGGGTGACAAAGCTTCCAAGCTGTCGACCGTAGGCATTCCTTTTTACGGTGACAGGTAAGGTCTGAAAATGCCTGTCAGAATCGTTGCTGATGTCTTCGGCCAGGAGAATCAATCCTGCGCAGGTGGCCAGCACGGGCAGACCATTCTGTATCATCTCTTTTATAGGCTCAAACAAATCCAGTTCCCGCAAAAGTCTTCCCTGCACGGTACTTTCACCTCCGGGTAACACCAGGCCGTCCAGTCGGCACAAGTCGGATTTCTGTCGAATTTCTACGCAATCACATCCCAGAGACTGCAACATTCTTTCGTGCTCTATAAATGCCCCCTGAACGGCTAAGATACCTATTTTCATCTGTTTATTGTCCTCGTTCTTCCATAATGATTTTAATCTCGTTTTCATTAATACCGACCATAGCTTCTCCCAAGTCCTCGGAGAGCTCAGCAATTAACTTGGCATCCTTGTAGTTGGTTACGGCTTTTACAATGGCATTGGCTCTCTTGGCAGGATCGCCGGACTTGAAAATACCGGAACCTACGAATACACCCTCTGCTCCCAGTTGCATTAAGAGAGCTGCGTCTGCCGGTGTAGCCACTCCGCCTGCCGCAAAATTTACTACCGGAAGTTTATTTTTATCATGCACATATTACACCAGGGAATAAGGCACCTGAAGTTCTTTGGCTGCCTCAAACAACTCATCTTCTCGAAGAGAGGCCACTCTGGCAATTTCACTGTTGATTTTTCTCATATGACGCACTGCCTGGACCACATCGCCGGTTCCCGGTTCCCCCTTGGTTCGAATCATAGAAGCCCCCTCGTTAATACGGCGAAGAGCTTCGCCCAAGTCCCTGGCACCGCAGACAAAAGGAACTTTAAAATCTCTCTTATTAATATGGTACAAATCATCTGCCGGAGATAACACCTCTGACTCGTCGATATAATCTATCTCTATGGCTTCCAGAATCTGAGCCTCGGCAAAATGTCCGATGCGGCATTTTGCCATAACCGGTATGCTGACAGCTTCCTGAATACCTTTGATCATTTTGGGATCACTCATACGGGAAACCCCACCGGCAGCTCGGATGTCTGCCGGGATGCGCTCTAAGGCCATAACTGCGCATGCGCCGGCAGCCTCGGCAATTCTTGCCTGCTCCGGTGTTGTCACGTCCATAATAACGCCGCCTTTTAACATTTGTGCTAACCCTTTGTTCAATTCGTATTGTGTATTCATGATAACCTCCTGCGTTTTTTCTTTTATTGCAATGTTACCCCTAAACTGATATTATAAAAATATTCATTTTGATAATTTTTCAGATGCCAGATAAAAGGAGCGAAGTATGCTATCTTATGATTTGTCCCGAGGGAAAGGACCTCTTTACCAAAAGTTATACCAACACATAAAACAGGATATTCTCCAAGGGAAATTGTCCTCCGGAGAGAAGCTTCCATCCAAAAGGATGCTGGCAAAACATATGGGCGTTAGTACCATTACGGTGGAAAATGCATATGACCAGTTGATGGGAGAGGGGTATGTGTACGCCTTGCCTAAGAAAGGATACTATGTGGCCAATTTATCCGATGTGGGGAAAATAAGACCACCTGCTCCGGCGGATTTGCACATTCAGGTTCCGGAGAAAAGGGAGGAGTGGAGGTTTGATTTTTCCTCGAATCGCACAGAACCGGAAAATTTCCCGTTTTCCATCTGGGCAAAACTGATGCGGGAGACCATCTCCGTGAAGGAAAGGGAATTACTGCAGGTGCCGTTCTGCGGAGGTGTTTTGGAACTGCGTCAGGCCATTGCCGGGCATCTGTCTTCCTTTCGTGGCATGGCTGTTGATCCCAATCAGATTATTGTGGGGGCGGGGACTGAATATTTGTACGGACTGCTGATTCAACTTTTGGGCCGGGATAAGGTATATTGTGTGGAAAACCCCGGCTACGACAAGGTGCCTAAGATTTATGAGAGCAATGGGGCCACATGTGTCTACGCAGCAATGGACCGGGAGGGGATTGTGGTTGATGATCTCCGATGCCAAATGGCTCAGGTGGCGCATGTGAGTCCTACCCATCATTTTCCCACCGGGATTACCATGCCGGCCAGCCGCCGTTATGAATTGCTGGCATGGGCCAATGAGGTGGAGGAACGCTACATTATTGAGGATGATTACGACAGTGAGTTTCGGTTAAAGGGCAAGCCCATTCCGCCTCTTTTTGCCATAGATGCCTGTGAAAAGGTGATTTATATGAATACCTTTTCAAAATCTCTCACATCCACCATTCGCATCAGCTACATGGTTTTGCCGGAGCATCTGGCCAAGGCGTTTTATCAAAAGTTGTCTTTTTATGCATGCACGGTTCCCACTTTTGAGCAGTATACCTTAGCGGCATTTATCCGGCGGGGATATTTTGAGAAGCACATCAATCGAATGCGTCTGCACTACGGAAGAATGCGAACACGCATCATGGAAATCATTGATAGAACATTTTTGCCGGGAGAGTGTCGGGTGATGGAAAATGATTCGGGATTACATTTTGTCCTGGAACTGGCAACCAAAATGTCTGACAGAGAAATGGAGGAACATCTGAGAGAACAGGGCATTAAAATGAAAGCATTGACAGATTTTCAGATGACGGGAGAGGCGAAAAATGGACACCAATTCATCTTAAACTACTCCAATATGGATGTGGAAGGACTGGAAGAAGCGCTTCTTTGCATTCGTAAACTTTTGGAACAGGAAACATAAATATGTTCGCCCGTCAGACGCCTTTATGGTATAATGAAGCCTGACGATTTTGGAGGTGCAAGATGAAGAGCAAATTAAAAATAACATTTAATGCGCCGGTGATTCTGGGATTTGTATCCATATGCTTTCTGGCTACCCTGGTAAATGGCTGGACCAATGGGAGGAGCAATGAACTTTTGTTTATGACCTATCATTCCTCTCTGCGAGATCCCCTTACATATCTGCGCTTTGTAACCCATGTGTTTGGGCATGCCGGCTGGGAACATTTTCTCGGCAATATGGGATATGTGCTTTTGCTGGGGCCCATGTTGGAGGAAAAGTATCACTCCAAGGCTTTGATGATGGTGATTGGAATCACTGCCCTGGCTACCGGATTGATTAATTACATATTTTTTCCCCACGTAGCACTGTGCGGTGCCAGCGGCGTGGTATTTGCTTTTATTCTAATGGCATCCTTTACGGGATTTCGAGAGGGAGAGGTTCCCTTGACCTTTATCATCGTGGCTGCCATTTATATAGGACAACAGGTGATTCAAGGCGTGGCTGTTACGGATAACGTATCTCAGATGGCCCACATTGTGGGAGGTATTATCGGTGCTGTTGTGGGCTACGTTGCTAACCGAAGAAAGAAAAGGAGATAGAAGTATGGGCAAGAAATGTATCAGTGTGTTTTTCCTGGCAGTATTGGCGGGATTAGCAATTTCCATAGGAGGTTGTATTTTTCTGGGAACGGAGAATAAGATATTGGGGGCGCTGTTCTTTACAGTGGGTCTCTATATCATTGTGTTAAATGGTCTGTTTCTGTACACAGGTAAGATTGGATATCTGGCAACGGTGGAAGACAAGATTGGATATTTGCCGGTATTGCTTTTTACCTGGCTCGGAAATCTGGCAGGAACCTGGTTGGGGGCAATGGGAATGCAGTGCTCTAAACTTTCTTCACTCAGTGAAGTGGCGGCAAAAGTCAGCGCCGCCAAATTGGAACAGTCCGTGATTAGCGCATTGATTCTTGCAATTTTTTGCGGTGTCTTGATGTTTGTGGCGGTGGATGGATTTAGGGAAACCAAGAATCCTTTGATTCTATTTCTCTGTGTCAGTGTGTTTATTCTCTGTGGGTTTGAACACTGTATCGCCAATATGTTTTACTTTAGTATGGGACATGCCTGGTCCGGGAAGGCATTTGGCTATATCTTACTTATGACCCTGGGAAATAGTATTGGTGGAATGTTGATTCCACAAGTCAAACTTATGGCAGACAAGTATGTTGCATAGTATGGAGACGGAAAATGGATAATGTGAGACGAAGTAGTTCTGTAAAGAAGAGAATCTTTGATGTGATTCAGATTGGAAACAAGACAGATTTGATTAGTACCACCTTTGATGTGGTGATCTCTGTATTGATTCTCTTGAGCATTGGGGTAACATTTCTACAGACCTTTGATGAATTGGCGGCTATCAGGCCCTTTCTGGCTGTGATTGAATTTGTAACCATTATTATTTTTCTGGTGGAATATCTGTTGCGTCTCTGGACAGCAGAATATCTTTACCCGGACAAGACGGCGTGGAGGGCAACCATATCCTTTGTGGTTTCCTTCTATGGAATTGTGGATTTGCTCACCATCGTTTCCTTCTTTGTTCCATTTTTGTTTTCCAACGGATTCGTGGCATTGAAGATGCTGCGTGTGATTCGTATTCTTCGGCTGTTTCGATTGAATACGTCCTATGACGCCTTTAATGTGATTACAGACGTTTTGCGAGACAAGCGAGATCAAATCATTTCCTCGGTGGCTTTGATTCTTATGCTGATGTTTATGTCGTCCTTGTGTATGTATAGTTTGGAACACGAAGCGCAACCGGAGAATTTTTCCAACGCCTTTTCCGGGATTTGGTGGTCGGTTTCTACCTTGCTTACGGTGGGATACGGCGATATCTACCCCATCACCATAGGTGGAAGGATTATGGCAATTGTATTTGCTTTCCTAGGAGTAGGTATGGTGGCCATTCCTACCGGTATTATCAGTGCGGGATTTGTGGAATACTACTCCAAGATTAAGATGGGAACCTATTCACAACGAAACGACGACTTTGTCATCTTGGATATTGGCCATACGCATCCGTTTGTAGGCAAGAAGTTACAGGAATTGGCTTTGCCGGAGGGCCTGTATGCGGCGGTGGTTCTACGTGGAGAGGATATGTTGACTCCCTATGCCGGAATCTCTCTGGAGGCAGGAGACAGTCTGCTTTTGGCCACCACCAGCAACCGGGAAGTGGCTTCCGACATCCATGAGATTACACTGGAGGAACATCACGGCTGGATTGGTAAGCGGGTGAAAGAACTTGATATTTCCCGGCTCTCCTTTGTAATTATGATTCGACGAGGAGAGACCATAATTCCACCGACGGGGGAGACCATGCTTCAGTATCGGGACACCGTTGTTCTTCTTGACCGCAGGTGATATAATGGGCCTTAGTTGATGGAAGTATAGATACAAAGGGATATTCTAAGAGTTCAGGCAGGGATTGTGAGATGTATGAATTAAAAAGTAGAGTGAGATATAGCGAGGCGGATGAAAATGGCGTGCTGTCTATGCAGGGCCTGATGAATTATCTGCAAGATTGTTGCACAATGCAGGCGGAAGATCTGGGGATAGGGCTTTCCTATCTAAAGGAGAATCATATTGGCTGGATGGTAACATCTTATCAGGTGAAGATTCTTGGAGCGTTGCCCTCTGTGGGGGATTGTATTGTTGTCAAGACATGGCCCTACCAGTTTCGTGGGATGCTGGGCTATCGTAACTTTACGGTTGAGACGGAAGGGGGAGAAGCTCTGGTTTTAGTGGATTCTCTCTGGATTCTTATGGACATTGAGGCAAAGAAACCAATCCGTCTGCCGGCAAAGATGATAGAAGCATATGAGTTATCACCACAGCTTCCAGGTGAATGGGATTTGCGCAAAAAGCTTACGCTGGAGGACAAAGGCTCTGAGAGCGATGTCTTTACGGTGGCAAAGATGCACTTAGACACCAATCATCATATGAATAACGTGAATTATATGGCTGCGGCTATGGCCTGTATTTCCTCACGGGTATCAGTGAAAGAGATGTTCATTACCTACAAGAATGCAGCAGTCCTTGGTGACGAAATTCACTGTTATGTGGCGGACAAAGAAGATGGTTGTACGGTCTGCTTATGTGACTGCGCCGGGGATGATTATTGCGTAGTAGAGTGTGTGTTTGGTTAGCAACGTAGATATATAAGTTATGAAAGAGGAAGATATGAAATTAGGATGTATGCAGACCCTACAGGTGATAAAGAGAGTGGACTTTGGAGTGTATCTGGGGGAGAAGTCAGGGGCGGATGCCACAGAGCGGGTGCTTCTGCCCAAGAAGCAGGTTCCGGAGAATGTGGGGATTGGAGATGAACTTGAGGTCTTTTTGTATAAGGACTCCAAGGATCGTTTGATTGCCACCACCACAAGACCAATGGTGCTCTTAGATGAGATTGGGGTTTTGACGGTAAAAGAGGTGGGAAAAATTGGAGCCTTTTTGGATTGGGGATTAGAGAAGGATTTGTTCCTTCCATATAAAGAGATGACAAGAAAGGTGCAGGAGGGAGACGAGATTCTCGTCCGGCTGTATATCGACAAGAGTCAACGCCTGTGTGCCAGTACCAAGGGGATATATCACTACCTGTCGTCACAGTCTCCCTATCAAATTGGGGATGAAGTGGAAGGTCGCATTTATGAATTCGGACATGATTTTGGAACCTTTGTGGCGGTAGATGACAGGTATTCGGCCATGCTTCCCAAGCATGAGGACGTTTCTTATCTCAAGCTGGGAGATGTAATCACAGCAGAGGTTATGGGAGTCAAGGAAGATGGCAAGCTGGATATTTCCATGAGAAAAAAGGCATACCTTCAGATGGACGACGATGCCGGGAAGGTGATGGAAATTATCGATTCCTATGCAGGCGTGCTACCTTTCACGGAGAAAGCGACGCCGGAGATTATTTTCCGTGAGACAGGATTGAGCAAAGCTGCATTCAAGCGGGCAGTGGGCCGCCTGTACAAGGAGAGAAAAATCACAATCAACGATGGAAAGATTCGAAAAGTGTGATAAGATAGATTTAAATTGATAGAAAAGAGGGAGATTAGAATGAAAAGAGTAATTGCAACTGACAAGGCTCCGGCCGCTATTGGACCATATTCACAGGCAATCGAAGTGAACGGAATGGTATATACCTCCGGCATTATTCCGGTGAATCCTGCTACCGGTGAGATTCCGGAAGGGTCTGTGGCACAGGCTGAACAGGCCTTTTCTAATATGAGGAATCTCTTGGAGGCGGCAGGCACTGATATGAGCAATGTGGTAAAAACCACAGTGTTTATCAAGGAGATGAATGATTTTGCTGCCATCAATGAAGTGTATGCAAAGTATTTCAGTGAGCCATATCCAAGCCGCAGCTGTGTGGAGGTCGCAAGACTTCCCAAGGATGTTATGCTTGAGATTGAAGCAATCGCATTAACAAAATAAGCAAAAAAGAAAAGAACCTATTAGGTTCTTTTCTTCTGCTTACAGTAAGTATGCTATACTCGTAAGTCGATATTACCTCCCAGGTTAGGATTCACGGAAGCCTCCAGGGAAGGCGATGGTAGAGAGGCCAGAGAAGCTGCCAACATAGCACCGTTAGAGGTGGCGGTATCAAGCTGCTTGCCTAACATAGCAATACCTACTTGCTGTAAAGCACCTGATTGGGCAATCATGCCCGTGGAAACTTGTGGAATATTCACGATGTTATCTGCCTCCTTTCCTGTTCTTTGTGTATTCATTATGCCATAGAATCAGGAAAAGCGCAATTGTATGTTATACCTGGTGTAAGGAATGTGTTTCCTTACATCAGCCTGTCCTTATACAACTGGAGATGAGAATATAGAAAGGGAAAAAGAAATGATGTATGACGTTATTATTATAGGAAGCGGCCCAGCAGGATTGGCTTCGGCAATCTATGCAAAGAGAGCGGCATTGAACACCTTGGTGATTGAGAAGAATCCTCTCAGCGGAGGGCAGATCTTGAATACCTATGAGGTGGACAACTATCCGGGACTCCCTAAGATTAGCGGAATGGAACTGGGACAGAAGATGCGGGCCCATGCGGATGAACAGCAGGCAGAATTTGTCACGGCAGATGTGACGGAACTGGAGCATATAGACGGAATTCACAGAGTGCACACTACGAAAGACACTTACGAGGCTAAGACGGTGATTCTTGCCATGGGAGCCTCCCATAGAAGGCTTGGTGTGACCGGGGAGGATGAACTTTGCGGTATGGGAGTGTCCTACTGTGCAACCTGTGATGGAGCATTCTTTAGAAACCGCAGTGTGGCAGTTGTGGGTGGTGGAGATGTGGCATTGGAGGATGCACTGTTTTTGGCCAGAGGATGTAAGGAAGTGTTCCTGATTCATAGAAGAGATGCATTCAGAGGCGCCAAAATCTTACAACAGCAGGTGATGGAGACAGACAACATTACATTGTGCATGGATACCACTGTGTCAGAGATTCAGGGTGAGGATATGGTGGAACATCTTCTTATATATAATAAGAAGAAAGACACACGGGAAGTGTTGGATGTGAACGGTGTGTTTATTGCCGTGGGCATTGCTCCCAACACTTCGGGCATTCGGGGGCTTCCGTCTATGGATGAAGCCGGATATATTTTGGCCGGAGAGGATGGCGTTACGGATGTGCCCGGCGTCTTTGTGGCGGGGGATTGCAGAACCAAACAATTGCGTCAAGTGATTACAGCCACCGCGGATGGTGCCAATGCCGTAACATCTGTGGAGCGTTATCTGTACGAAATGTAACAAACTCGTAAAAAATCACGGCGGAAAATTCCATTTTTTGCCTTGGATAAAGGGTTGACAGGGTATAAACCCTTTGCTATAATGAAAAACGAAATGTAACAAGTTTGTAACAAATGTAACTTTTATGGAGGGTATAGATACAATGAAACGAAACGGAATGAAGAGAGTGTCCTACGCAATCGCAGCAGGTGCAGTTTTGGGAGCGGTTTCCTTTACAGCTTTTGCTTCACCTATTGCCGGTGTTGTTGGGATGACATCTACAGACACAGTTACTGCAGAGGCGAATTCTTACTCTACGATGGCAGGTGTTTCATTGACTGTTGCTAATATATTATCGGATGCATCTTCAGGAAAAGCATCTGAGGTTGCTGCTAACGGAGCAGCGGTAGTGGCCAAGTCCATTTACGAGGGCATCGCCATTGCGCAGGTTGACAACTATGTGAATATCAGAACCATTCCCAGTGAGGATGGCGATGTGGTTGGTAAGTTATATAATAAGTCTGCTGCTACTGTGGAGGCTACGGAGGGAGATTGGTATAAGATCACTTCCGGTAGTTGTACAGGGTATGTGAAGCAGGAGTTTGTTGTGGTAGGCGACGAGGAATTGGCTAAGTCGGTTTCTACCCGTCTCGCAACAGTTACGACTCAGACCCTTTATGTAAGAGAAGAAGCTACTACAGATTCTAAGATTGTATTTATGGTTCCTGAGGGAGATGACCTTGTGGTAGTTGACGAGTCTATGGCTGATACCGGTTGGGTATTGGTTAATGTACAGGACACACAGGGATATGTATCTACAGAATTTGTGACCTTGTCTACAGAGTTCGTTCAGGCTGAGTCTAAGGAAGAGGAGGCTGCCAGACTTGCTCGTGAGGAAGCAGAGCGTCAGGCTGCTGCGGCTGCTGCCAGAAGAAAGACGGCAGGGTCTTATTACACCGGCAACGGTTCTGCATCGTATGCAGCTCCGAGTGGTGCCGGCGGTGCTGCAGTTGTTAGTTATGCGGCACAGTTTGTGGGTAACCCATATGTATATGGTGGTTCCAGTCTGACCAATGGAACAGACTGCTCAGGATTTGTTATGAGTGTGTATTCTGCTTTCGGTGTAGGATTACCTCACTCATCGGCTGCAATGCGAAGTGTAGGTTATGGTGTTGATGTAAATGCAATGCAACCCGGTGATATTGTTTGCTACAGTGGTCATGTGGGAATCTATGCCGGTAACGGCACCATTGTCAATGCGTTGAATCAGACCCATGGTATTACATATACCAATGTGAATTACAGCCCAATCTTGGCAGTAAGACGTATTTACTAAGAGTGATAATTACTGAGGAGTCAGACCGAGGTCTGACTCCTTTTTTGTTGCAAGCAATGAGCCAAATACAGTTAGTTATCTGCGCTTGCGCAAGAAACTAACTGTATTTGGCGAATGCACATCACTGAGATGAAGCGAAGCGGAATCGAAGTGATGTGATGGGCTGTTTACAGCACATCTGCTTGCAAAATTAACTGTATTTTGCAAATTTTCAGAAAATGAAAAATTGGACACGAATAGGACTTTTGTAAAACTTGCACAAAAAATGAGAAGAGTGGGCGGGAAACGAAAAATTAAACAATTGGACGAGTAAAAAGTTATCCACAATTTTTGATGGGTAAAAGGGCGAAAAAAGGACTTATACACGGAATTATCAACTTTATCCACAGAAAACCGAGAAAAATTCTGAATTTTGTCAATGAAAAAAAGAACGATTGTTTTGTCGAGTAGTGATAAAAAATGTCGATTTTCAAATTTTTGTTGACATTTAAAAAGTGTAAATATGTCGAATGATGTCAAAAATTAACAAATAATAGAAGGAATAACATGGAAATTTCAGACAATTATCCCTTGCCGGCAATTTTATGGCAACAAAGACTTGTTGAAAGGAGGTGAAAGTCATGGATTGAGGAATTTTTGCATAAAAAATAGGCGTACCCCCTTTCTTTTTTTGGTGGTTTATATTAAAATGTCACTTAGGTATGTGAAAATGTTTTAAAAACATTGTTTTCCAATTGTGGAAATTGCATAGATGAAGGAGGGCGGTATATGATTTCGAATCAGACGCTACAAAGTACAATTGATGGATTGCATCAGATTACTAAAATCGACTTTGCGGTGGTGGACAGCGAAGGAGGAGTTTTGGCATCTACATTTGCAGATACGAAGCAATACAGGGAGTCTGTCATGACCTTTGCTGCTTCGGAAGCTCAGAGTCAGGTGGTATCCGGATGTCAATTTTTCAAAGTGTTTGACGAACAACAGTTAGAATTTGTAGTTTTGGCTAAGGGCATTGACGAAGAGGAAGCTCTTTTGGTGGGCAAGATTGCCACATTCCAGATTCAGGAATTGATGATTGCGTACAAAGAGCGCTTTGACAAGGATAACTTTATTAAGAATCTGCTTTTGGACAATCTGCTGTTGGTAGATATTTATAATCGCTCTAAGAAGCTTCACATAGATGTGGACGCTCGCCGTGTCGTTATGATTGTGGAGACAGGCAAGCAGAAGGAGGGCGATGAGATGGATCGCATCCGTAGCATCTTTAGCGGCAAGACCAAGGATTTTGTCACAGCAGTGGATGAGCGTAATATTATCGTGGTCAAAGAATTGACGGCGAAAGAATCTTACGAGGATATTCAGAAGACTGCGGAAGTAATCATTGATGCCTTTGGAGACCGGGGTGAAGAGATTCGTGTGTCTTACGGTACCATTGTGGGAGAGATAAAGGAAGTATCTCGCTCTTATAAGGAGGCGGGTATGGCCCTTGATGTAGGCAAGATTTTCTTTGAGGAAAAGAACATTATTGCGTACTCTGCATTGGGAATCGGTCGTTTGATTTATCAGCTTCCAATCCCTCTTTGCAAGATGTTTATCAAAGAGATTTTTGATGGAAAGGCACTGGATGATTTTGATGAGGAGACCCTTTCTACCATTAATAAATTTTTCGAGAACAGTCTGAATGTATCAGAGACATCTCGTCAGCTGTACATACATAGAAACACCTTAGTGTATCGTCTGGACAAATTACAAAAGAGTACAGGCCTGGATTTGCGGGTCTTTGAGGATGCCATCACATTTAAGATAGCTTTGATGGTGGTTCGCTATATGAAGTACATGGAGAACCAGGATTTTTAATAGAAAGTAGGAAATCAAATGATTCGACTAGAACATGTAAGCAAGACCTATCAGCAGGGGGTCCCTGCATTGAATGATGTGAGTCTTCACATCGAACAAGGTGAATTTGTATTTATTATGGGAAAGAGTGGTTCCGGCAAGTCCACCTTGATAAAGTTGTTGTTAAAGGAGTTGGAGCCAACTTCCGGAGAGATTACCATCAACGGACAAAAGCTTTCCAAGATTACGCATAAGAAGATTCCGAATTTCCGCAGAAATATCGGGGTGGTATTCCAGAATTTCCGCCTGTTGCAGGACAGGAATGTATATGAAAATGTAGCGTTTGCTCTGAAGGTTGTGGAGGCCTCCAACAAAGAAATCAAAAAGAAAGTACCTATGGTGCTTTCCATGGTTGGGTTGGCGGCCAAATACAAGTCCCTTCCCAGACAATTGTCAGGTGGAGAACAGCAGAGAGTTGCTATTGCCAGAGCCCTTGTGGGCGAACCAAGGATATTGTTGGCAGACGAGCCTACCGGTAATCTGGACAATACCAATGCATGGGAGATCATGCATCTGTTGGAGGAAATCAATGAGAGAGGCACCACTGTTGTTGTGGTAACACATAACAGTGATATTGTGAAGAAAATGAATAAGCGTGTCATCACCATCAAGAAAGGCGTTGTGGTAGAGGACGGAAAGTGGGGTGAGTCAAATGAAAATTAGCACCTTTTGGTACAATTTGGGCCAAGGACTGAAAAACATCTGGCGCAACAAGTTATTTTCCCTTGCCTCCATTGCTACGATGTCTGCGTGCATTTTTTTGTTTGGTGTATTTTACTCCATCGGCGTGAACTTCACGGAGATGGTTCATACCGCAGAAGAAGGTGTGGCAGTTACCGTGTTTTTCAAAGAAGGCGTGTCCAAGGACAAGATTTCGGCGGTAGAGGAAGAGATTAAGAAACGCCCTGAAGTTGCAAAATACCATTACGTTACCGCTGAGGAAGCGTGGGAGAGTTTTAAGAAGGATTATTTTAAGGGCAAGGAAGAATTGGCGGAGGGATTCTCTCAGGACAATCCGCTGGTCAATTCAGAGCATTTTGAAATCTATATGAATGATGTCTCTATGCAGCAGTCGCTGGTGGAATTTTTGCAGGGCCTGGATGGGGTGCGAGAGGTGCATCAATCCGAGGTGGCAGCCAATACGTTATCAGATTTTAACAGTCTGATTGGATATATTTTTGCCGGAGTTATCATAATCTTGATAGCAGTGGCGGTGTTCTTGATTAACAATACGGTGACGGTAGGAATCTCTGTTCGACGAGAGGAAATCGCCATCATGAAATTGATTGGAGCTAAGGACAAATTTGTCCGGGCCCCATTTGTGGTAGAAGGAGTCTTTATCGGATTGATTGGCTCCGCAATTCCCCTTGTGTTACTGTTTTTCCTGTACCAGGGATTGATTGGATATGTGGCAGATAAATTCCAGTTTATCGGTGGCATGATTCAGTTTGTGCCGGTGGCGGAAGTTTTCCGGATTCTCGTTCCGATTTCTCTGCTTCTCGGTGTGGGAATTGGATATATTGGTAGCCGCATGACACTGAAAAAGCATTTGAAGGTATAAACTGAGGCATTATATATTATGAAGGAATTCGAAGAGGAAATCATAGACGCTACTCCTGACAAAGAGGATAAAAAACGCAAAAAATCTTTTGGCAAAGGTGTGCTGACAGGCGTTTTGTGCACGCTGCTCATCTTTTGCCTGATTCTTGGCGGCACCGCCATCTATCTCACCAGAAGTCTGGGTGGATTGGGGCTGGAGGGCTTCAATCTAGGCAAACTCAAATACATCACAGGCCTGATCAACTATTACTATTATGAGGATGTAGATGCCGAGGCTCTGGGGGAAGGTGTGTACAAAGGTGTTTTGGAGGGGCTGGGTGACCCCTACTCGGTGTACTACACTGAGAGTGAATATGAAGATTTGATGATTGATACCACCGGCAACTATGCCGGTATCGGAGCGGTTTTATCCAAGAACGTGGATACGGGAGAAGTTACCGTGGTAAATGTCTACGAGGGAGCACCTGCCGAAAAGGCAGGACTACAATCAGGAGATGTGATTGTCACCGCAGATGGTTATCGGGGCGATGGTGAAGAACTGGACTCTTTCGTCAGACACATACGAGGCGAGGAGGGAACTAAGGTCATCATTGAGTATGAGCGAGAGGGCAAGACAGATGTTGTGGAAGTGACCAGGGCGCAGGTGTCTGTTCCCAGTGTGACTTACGAGATGCTTCCGGGGGACATTGGATATGTGGCTTTATCGGAGTTTTCCGGCAATACCAAGGAGCAGTTTGATGAGGCAATGGCAGATTTGCAGTCTCAGGGTATGAAGGCGGTGGTCTTCGACTTGCGCTTTAACGGTGGTGGTTTGGTGGATTCTGTTGTGGAGATTCTTGACGAGATTCTCCCGGAAGGAATCACTGTATACATGGAAGACAAAAAGGGAGAGCGCACAGATTATACTTCTGACGGAGAACATTATCTGGATATGCCTATCGCTGTTTTGACTTCTGAAAATACAGCCAGTGCTGCAGAGATTTTTGCCGGAGCCATCCGAGATTTTGAATATGGAACCTTGATTGGTACAAAGACTTACGGCAAGGGAATTGTGCAGACCACGGTGCCTTTGAGTGACGGAAGTGCAATCAAAATTACAATTGCTTCCTACTACACCCCCAGTGGTGAATGCATTCATAAGAAAGGCATCCAACCTGACGTGGAATTGGAATACGAATTCTTAGGCGGCGACGATGAGGAGTACAGCACTTCTCTGGATAATCAGATTCAAAAAGCTTGTGAAATACTACGACAAGAGATAAAGTAAAGTGTAACTGCTGGGGATGCTGGTATTGATTAGTGTCCCCAGCAGATTTATAATTATAGAAAATGCCCACAGAACTAAGGATATGTGTTATGATTTTAGGGTATCTTTTCGACATGAGTTGTGTGTGGTAAGCTTTCCATCACAAGGTGGGGGTGCCATACATAATGCAATTGACTGTACTGGGTAAATGATTCTATCTCTGGTACTTGTGAGCGGTCGGTACTTAGGTGGTACGAAGTAGCACCTTATGTACCGCTACCAGCGAACAGTAGCGAGAGCGAGCCAGAGGTAGAATATTTACCCAGTACAGCCAATAAAATATAAAGAAGAAAGAGGTGAATACTGTGGTTGAATTAGATGCTTACAAGCAGAAATTGCAAGCGTACGAATCTCCACTACAGGAAGTGAGGGATTCACTTTGACTTAGCAAATAAGTCAAGGCGAATTGAAGAGCTGGAGAGAGAGATGGAAGGGGCGGACTTTTGGAATGATGCCACTACATCAACAGCGAAGATGAAGGAACTAAAGAGTTTGAAAGACGACGTGGGAGTGTTTTCCCGCCTGGAAGAACTGTTTGAGGAAATCGATACCTACATTGCGTTGGGGTACGAGGAGAACGACCCGGAGTTACTCCCGGAGATAGAGGAGTTATTTGGGGAGTTTGAACAAGCCCTTGAAGATTTGCGTATGAAAACCCTGCTGTCAGGAGAGTATGACGGAAATAATGCAATTGTTTCTCTTCATGCAGGAGCAGGGGGCACGGAAGCCTGTGATTGGGTTTCCATGCTGTATCGTATGTATACCAGATGGGTGTCAGATCGTGGATATTCCATGGAACTTCTGGACTATCTGGACGGGGATGAAGCCGGTATTAAGTCGGTGACTTTTCAGGTGAATGGAGACAACGCTTACGGATACCTAAAGTCCGAAAAGGGTGTACATCGCCTGGTGCGAATTTCCCCGTTTAATGCAGCAGGGAAGCGGCAGACATCCTTTGCGTCCTGTGATGTGATGCCGGAACTGAATGACAACATCGAGGTTGAAGTGAAGGATGAGGATATTCGTATTGACACCTACCGCTCCAGCGGTGCCGGAGGGCAGCACATTAACAAGACGTCCTCTGCTATTAGAATCACCCATTTCCCTACGGGGATTGTGGTGCAATGTCAGAATGAACGATCCCAGCATATGAATAAGGATAAAGCCATGCAGATGTTGAAGGCTAAGTTGTATCTTTTGCAGAAGGAAGAGCAGGAACGTCAGGCTCAGGGCATTCGGGGTGAAGTTACTGACATTGGTTGGGGCAATCAGATTCGGTCTTATGTCATGCAACCGTATACTATGGTAAAGGACTTGCGAACAGGATATGAGACGGGGAATGTGGATGCCGTGATGGATGGAGCACTGACGCCGTTTATGAATAGTTATTTGAAGTGGTTATCTTTGGGATGCCCGGACCGCGGCGCCATGGATGCTGAATAAACAATTACAGGAGGAGAACTTTTATGGGAATTATTAAAGCGACAGGAGAAGCGGTTGGAAAGTCCTTTGCAGACCAGTGGCTGGAGGTTGTGGAAGCCGGCACTATGGGTGAACGCACCGTATTTGCAGAGGGTAAGCTTGTTCGCAAAGGTGAAAACACAAAGGGAACTTCGGGTATGGTTTCCGATGGCTCTGTGATTCGCGTGTATGACAATCAATTTATGATGCTGGTAGATGGCGGCAAGGTGGTGGACTACACTGCTGAGCCGGGATATTATAAGGTAGAGAATTCCAGCAGTCCTTCCCTTTTTAACGGGGAACTGTCTGAGGCGGTGAAGGATACTTTCAGCCGAATTAAATTTGGTGGAGAGTCCTCTAAGACCCAGAAGGTATTCTTTATCAATCTGCAGGAGATCAAAGGAATTAAATTTGGCACCAGAAACCCTGTAAACTATTTCGATAATTTCTACAATGCGGAACTGTTTCTCCGTGCTCATGGTACATATTCCATTAAGATTGTGGATCCATTGAAATTTTACAGCGAGGTGGTTCCGAGAAATGCATCTGACGTGAATATTGATGACATTAATGAGCAATACCTTTCAGAATTTTTAGAGGCGTTTTCTTCAGCCATCAATCAGATGTCTGCGGAGGGCACCAGAATTTCTTATGTTTCTTCCAAGGCAGTAGAACTTGGGAAATATATGAGAGATGTGTTGGATGAGGACTGGAGAGAACAGCGCGGTATGGAAGTGCAGGCTGTGGGCGTTGCCAGCATCTCCTATGATGAGACATCACAGGAGCTCATCAATATGAGAAATCGCGGTGCGATGATTGGTTCCGACCCAAGCGTGATCCGTGGTGTGGCAGTCTCCAATGTCACCGAGGGTGTTAAGAACGCAGGCAGCAACGATGCCGGATCTATGGCCGGATTTATGGGGGTTGGCATGGGGATGAATGCCATGAACGCCACCATGAACAGCGTAAATCAAATGACGGCCGGTATGGTGGGCGGCATGCCAAATCAGCTGGCAGGTGTGCAACAGCCGGAAGGCCAGTGGACCTGTAGTTGCGGTAATGTAAATACAGGTAAATTCTGTAGCGAGTGCGGTCAGCCCCGTCCATAAAGAATTTCAGGGAATACCCTTGCATAGGTAGCCTTATTGTGATATTATCTTTCGAGTGAGAACAAATGTGTTTCTGTAAAAGACACTTGGAGGATTTATGTCAGATAAGACTACCTATTTTGTTTTAAAAGAAAAAGCGGTTCCGGAAGTGTTGTTAAAGGTGGTGGAAGCCAAGCGCTTGCTGGATTCCGGCAGATGTGTCTCCGTTCAGGAGGCCACGGAACAGGTGGGTATCAGCCGCAGTTCCTTCTACAAATATAAGGAGGACATTTTTCCCTTCCGGGAGAATGTGCGGGGCAAGACCATTACTATGGTAATTCAGCTTGAGGATGAGCCGGGAGTGCTGTCAGAGATTTTACAGACCGTGGCAAAATATCATGCCAACATTCTGACCATTCACCAGAGTATACCCGTGAACGGGGTGGCATCTCTTACCATCAGTGTGGACGTGTTACCGGAGACGGGGGATGTATCTGAGATGGTACAGACCATGGAACAGACACAGGGAATACAATTTGTAAAAATATTAGCCAAGGAGTGATACGGATGAAAGTAGCAATTATGGGATACGGAACCATTGGTTCGGGAGTAGCAGAGATTTTAGAAGTAAACAAGGATGTGGTAGCCAAGAGAAGTGGCGAGCCATTAGAACTGAAATATGTACTTGATTTGAGAGATTTTGAGGGAGATCCAATCGCCGACAAAATTGTTCATGACTATAAGATCATTGCAGAAGATCCGGAGGTTTCTATTGTTGTAGAGACAATGGGTGGTGTGGAACCGGCGTACACCTTTGTAAAGGCAATGTTAGAGGCCGGAAAGCATGTGACAACCTCCAATAAGGCATTGGTGGCCGATAAGGGTGCCGAACTCATTGAAATCGCAAGAAATCACCACGTAAACTTTATGTTTGAGGCTTCTGTAGGTGGTGGTATTCCGATTATCCGTCCATTGCAGAAGTGCTTGACAGGTGATGTCATCGAAGAGATTGCAGGTATTGTCAATGGAACCACCAACTATATGATGACTAAGATGACTCAGGAAGGTTCTGAGTTTGATGATGTTCTTAAGGATGCTCAGGCAAAAGGATATGCTGAGAAGGATCCTACTGCAGATATTGAGGGTCACGATGCCTGCAGAAAGATTGCCATTTTGACATCTCTGATTTCCGGCCAGCAGGTGAATTATGAAGACATTCCAACAGAGGGTATCTCTCATATCAGCGCTACTGACATTAAGTATGCCAAGACTATGGGAAGAAACATCAAGTTGCTTGCTACCAGCAAGGCGCAGGATGGAAGTTATGTGGCAAGAGTTGCTCCTTATCTTTTGACATCAAATCATCCGCTTTACAACGTAAATGACGTGTTTAATGCAATTTTTGTACACGGCAATATGCTTGGCGATGCTATGTTTTACGGAAGTGGAGCAGGTAAACTTCCTACAGCAAGTGCCGTTGTCGGTGATTTGGTAGAGACTGCTCGCCATATCGATAAGAACATTTTCCTGGAGTGGAAGAAGGAGAAGTTAGAATTGGCAGATGCGGGCCAGCAGGTAAACAGCTTCTTTGTTCGAAGCGGCGCTTCCAGAGAAGACATCGAGAAAGTGTTCGGTCAAGTGGATTATGTGGATGCCGGCGTGGCTGATGAGATTGGCTTTGTGACGAGGGATATGACAGAGAATGAATATGCAGCCAAAGCCGCGGAACTGGGTGATGTCAAACAGATGATTCGCATGGGAGCATAAAGGAGTTAAGGATGAAATATGTTGTTGTTTTAGGAGATGGTATGGCGGATCAGCCGATACCGGATCTGGGAGATAAAACGCCTCTTCAATATGCCAATACACCGATGATGGATGAACTGGCAAAAAAGAGCGAAATCGGTATGGTACACACGGTACCTGAGGGGATGAGCCCGGGAAGTGACACGGCCAATTTGTCCGTGCTTGGCTACGATCCCAAGAAGTATTACTCCGGTCGTTCTCCGTTGGAGGCGCTTAGCATTGGCGTTCCCATGAAGGATACCGATGTGGCATTGCGTTGCAATCTGGTTACCCTATCAGAAGAGGATGCGCCATATGAACAGTTGACCATTGAGGATCATAGTTCCAGCGAAATTGATACAGAAGATGCAGCCATTTTATTGGATGCAGTGAAAGAGGCATTGGCCAGAGATGGGTATGATTTTTATCTGGGGACCAGTTATCGTCACTGTCTGGTGATTGACAAGGGGGCGGTGATGCCTTTAACCCCTCCGCATGATGTGTTGGGGCAGACCATCGGACAATATTTGCCCAAGGATGATATTTTGCGGGAGATGATGGAAAAAAGTTATCAGGTGTTAAAGAATCATCCTTTGAATATAGCGAGAAAGGAAGCCGGATTGCATCCGGCCAATTCCTGTTGGTTTTGGGGAGCAGGGACAAAGCCTGCCCTGACTTCCTTTGAGGAGAAAACCGGAAAATCCGGAGCCATGATTTCGGCAGTGGATTTGCTAAAGGGAATCGCGGTTGGTTCCTTTATGAAGGTTATTACCGTGGAAGGTGCCAATGGAGGGTTGCATACCAACTACCGGGGGAAAGCAAAAGCGGCTGTGGATGTGCTTACAAAGGACGGCTATGACTTCGTTTATGTGCATGTGGAGGCTCCCGATGAGATGGGACATCAGGGCAGCGTTTCCCGCAAGGTGGAAGCAATTGAACATTTGGATCAGGAGATTATTCGCCCTATTTATGAGGCGTTGCAGGAAGCCGGTGAGGACTTCTGTATGCTGGTATTGCCGGATCATCCCACACCCATTTGTATTCGGACGCATACAGGGGACAGTGTTCCCTACATGCTTTATAACAGTACGGAGCAGTTGGAGCACCAGTGGCATTACAATGAGATTGAGGCGGAGGCAGCCGGTAATTACGTGTCGGAAGGCCACAAGCTGATTGACTATCTGTTTACAAAATAGTGCCAAAACAGATAATGGACAAAAAATATTTTGAGTAGAAGATTTCTCTGGTTATTGAAATAATCAGGGAAATTTTTTATAATAGAACATATGATTTGTTTCATAAAGTATAATGTATAGGATGAATAAGTAAGGGGGATTTTATTATGCCAAAGTATATTATGGCATTGGATGCAGGTACTACCAGTAACCGTTGCATCCTGTTTGATCACGAGGGTAATGTTTGCAGTAAGGCACAGAAGGAATTTCGTCAGATTTTTCCGAATCCCGGTTGGGTGGAGCATGATGCGAATGAGATTTGGTCTACACAGCTTGGTGTTGCTGTAGAGGCTATGTCTAAGATTGGCGCAACGGCAGAGGATATTGCTGCCATTGGTATTACCAATCAGCGTGAGACGGCTATTGTGTGGGACAAGAATACAGGGGAGCCTGTGTACAACGCCATTGTTTGGCAGTGTCGTCGTACCTCAGAGATGGCGGACGAGTTGATTGCAAGGGGATTGGAGGATACCATCCGCTCTAAGACAGGTTTGCGCATTGATGCCTACTTCTCAGCTACCAAGATCAAGTGGATTTTAGACAATGTGGAAGGGGCAAGAGCTAAAGCAGAGGCAGGAGATTTGCTGTTTGGTACAGTGGAGACCTGGTTTATCTGGAAACTTACCAAGGGGCGTGTACATGTGACGGATTACTCCAACGCTTCCCGTACCATGTTATTTAACATCAATACCTTGGAGTGGGATGAAGATATTCTGGAGATATTGGATATTCCTAAGTCTATGTTGCCGGAACCAAAACCATCCAGTTGTGTGTATGGCATGGCGGATCCGAGCTTCTTTGGCGCAGAGATTCCTATTGCCGGTGCAGCAGGCGATCAGCAGGCTGCATTGTTTGGACAGACATGCTTCGTAGAAGGCGAAGCTAAGAATACATATGGTACAGGTTGTTTCTTGCTTATGAATACAGGTGAGAAGCCGGTGTTCTCCAAGAATGGTCTTGTTACTACCATTGCTTGGGGCTTAGATGGCAAAGTGAATTATGCCTTAGAGGGTTCTATCTTTGTTGCCGGCGCAGCCATTCAGTGGTTGAGAGACGGAATGAAGCTCATTGATTCTGCAGAGGATTCTGAGTATATGGCTAAGAAGGCTAAGGGAACCCATGGTACTTATGTGGTGCCTGCCTTTACAGGACTTGGTGCTCCTCACTGGGATCAGTACGCCAGAGGAACCATTGTTGGAATTACCCGTGGAACCAACAAGAATCACATCATCCGCGCAACCCTGGAGTCTATTGCATACCAGGTGTGTGATGTTATCGATGCCATGAAGGCAGACGCTGAGACAGATCTTCGCACACTGAATGTGGACGGCGGTGCCAGTGCCAACGATTTCTTGATGCAGTTCCAGGCAGATATGTTGGATAAGCCGGTGAATCGTCCTGCCTGCGTGGAATCTACTGCTCTGGGGGCAGCATATTTGGCAGGTCTTGCAGTGGGATATTGGTCCAGCAAGGAAGAAGTTATGAAGAATGTACAGTACGACAGAGTATTTATTCCTTCCATTGATGAGGAAGAGCGCGCAACTAAGCGCAAGGGTTGGAACAAAGCCGTGAAGTATGCATACGGTTGGGCTCGTCAGGAAGAGGAAGAATAAATAATATGATATAAAATAACCCCTGGGACATTTGTTGTCCCGGGGGTATTTTACATTCTCTGGAGTATCAATTCAACAAGAAAAATTAGTTCTCATCTGTGGCTTGTTCTTGTGTGAAAATGCCTAAAGCTCTTCGGACCAATTCTCTTGTGAAATAATCCGAATTTCGGTAGGCTAAAATAATGCGAACCTCTTCCTGGTCTAAAGATAACTTTGGCGATATAGAACTGGTGGACGAGTTGTCCGGCACCATCTCTTCAATTAATTCGGAGCGCTTTATGTGAAAGTATTTAGCCAGAGCGTCCACTTTGTCCATTCGTGGTAATCTGGTGCCATTACACCAAGTGGATACGGCTGATTTATCAAATCCCAGATCGTTGATAATATCAACTTGTGATTTGTTGTTTATTTCCATAAAATATTTTAAGTTTTCCGAGAAAATTTTCTGATAGTATTCTTCACCCATAATTCTGATTCCCTTTCTAAACTTGTAAGTTGATAATAAAACAGAGTGAAAATATTCTCAACAAGAAAAAACAAAATAAAGTATCAAAAACGTTGACACTCTACAAAAAGTAGAATACAATAGGCGTGTAACTTTGCGTGTTTCATGATGTGGGAAAAAAGAGGATAGATATGGAGGATATTCAGATAAGTCTGGCGGCTGCCAGAGTCAATGCCGGGATGACACAGGAAGAAGTGGCAAAAGAAATGGGCGTATCAAAGCAAACTATCATAAACTGGGAAAAGGGGAGACATGTTCCCGGAATTCCTGAAATGCTGAGAATATCAAGTATTTATAATATTTCACAGGACTATATTTTTTTACCCTCGTACTCTACAAAAAGTAGAATATAATAAAAAGGTACAAAAAATGGATAGTAAGAAACTGACACAGACCAAACGGCAGAAAAAAAGAAGGCAGCGAAGGAAAATTGCCAAATGGAGAAAATACAAAAGGCACCTAAGGGCGATAATGGTGATTTTGGCGTTTGTGTATGTGTTGATTGGACTATTCTTTGAAGGACATTATTTTGTTCACAGTTCTATCAATGGCATATCCGCGTCGGCAGAAACAGCTTTGAATATGCAACGCAAAATAATAGAAAGGTTGGAGGAGTATGAGCTTTCCATAGTTGCAGAAGGAGAAAAAGTGGAACGATTAGATGCCGATGAGTTGGGCATAAACAAAGACATTTCACTGGAATATCTCGAAAGTATGCTCCGGGAACAAAATGGACTTTTATGGGGGTATTACCTGATTGTTGGAAAACAATATATGTGTGACGATTTCATTTCCTGTGATATGTCAAAGGTTCAAAGAAAGGTTGACGGCCTTGCGTGTGTAGAGAATAAGAATCCCATCAAGGCAAAAAGTGCCACGGTTAAATATAGCAAGGGAAAGTTTGAAGCAGTGGAAGAGGTGTATGGTACGGAAGTTGATTTGGAACAGCTCTCCCAAGAAATCTGTAAAAAAGTGCGAACTCTCACAACGGAACTTGATTTGAGAAGAGATGGATGCTACAGACAACCAACATACACATCAGATTGTGCTGAGATGAAAGAACTCCTGGAAGTATTAAACCGTTATTTGGACACGGAGATTACATATACCATAGGCCACAAGAGGGAGATGATTTCCCGAGATATCATTGGAAGTTGGCTATATGGTAATGATGTATGTCAACCTGAATTTGATGAAGATGCAATGATAACTTTTGTGTCAGAGATGAGTAAGAAATATGACACATTTGGGAGAAATAAGCATATACAAACCCGGTATGGGGTTGACGTGACGGTGCCCGGTGGCAACTATGGTTGGCTTATAGACAAAGACAAGGAGATTGCGCAGTTAAAAAAAGACATAGTCACCGGCGACGTTATAACCAGAGATTTCACATACCGATATTCAGCCGCAAGTCACGGCAAAAATGATTATGGGCGAAGCTATATAGAAATCAATAAGACAGCCCAGCGGTTATTTTTAATCATGGATGGTGAGGTTGTGCTGGAAACACCGGTGGTAACGGGGAAGGCTAATCCGGAGTGTGATACCCCTGTAGGGGCCTATCGTATTACTTATTGCGAGAGAAATGCAACGTTACGGGGTGATGATTATGTTACACCGGTTAGTTTTTGGATGCCATTTTGCGGAAATATTGGTTTGCATGATGCCACATGGCAGGCTGCTTTTGGAGGAACAAGATATCTGGATGGATATGGTTCACATGGGTGTGTAAATCTCCCCTTATCTGCTGCAGAAACAATCTATTCTTATGTATCGACAGGGTTTCCCGTATTAATTTATGACCTTCCGGGGACAGAGACCACAGATGAACATACGCAGTAACAACAATGGTGACGCCAAGAAGGGCTATGTACCAACAGCGTATCAGGAGGGGAAATGAAGCATAAGAGAAAAAGGAAAAGAAAGATACAAAAGATAGTAGTAATAGTGGCTATCGTGGTGATTGTATTAGCGGCTATTGTGTTTATGGCGTTTTTTCAAATGGGTGAGGAAACCAGTACACCACAAGAAGAGAATGTCAAGCAAGAGATAGAATTGCAAGAAGAAAGTGTTGTAAATAAAGAAGAGGAGGTAGAAGAGGAAATTATTGAACTGGCAGAAGAAATATCATTAGATGTTCCGATGGTATACCAAAGACCGGAATTGCCTACGGGGTGTGAAATTACGTCCTTGGCAATGGTCTTGAATTATTATGGATATGATATTGATAAATGTAGTCTGTCCGATGAATACTTAGATAAGGGCCCAACTTTCGAGACCAACCCATATCATGCTTTTATGGGTGAACCCCGCTCGGTTCATTCTTACGGATGCTATGCACCGGTCATAGTGAATGCAGCAAAGAAATATTTGTCCACTGTCGGAAATGAACTTCTTGTATATGATATGTCAGGGAGTGATTTTGAAGATTTTTTACCATACTTGAATAAAGGGATTCCGGTTATTGTATGGGAGACCATTGGGATGAAAGAATCCTATTGTTCCTCCAGCTTTACTGTAAATGGTGAGACTGTTGAAGGGATTACAAACGAGCATTGTATGGTTCTCATTGGTTATGATCAGGACCATTACATTATGGCAGATCCCCTGGCAGGAATCAAATATTATGGGAAAGATATCGTGGTACAACGATATAATGAGATGAATAGGCAGGCGGTTATTGTAATGTAAAACATATGAATTGAATAATACGAAACTGTTAATGGAACAATCAAGGATGCCAACTCAGAAGGTCCATATGAAAGCATATAAGTGCTACATTCTTGATAATAAAATTCACAGTTAGCAGGATGAGCGCACCCCACAACCACCAGGGACTTGGATGGTAGGGGTGTGCTTTTTTATTATGTTGTTTTTGGTGATAGGCAATGGCATATCGTGTTAAGATGTATGCAAATGTTACAAACAGATACATCACCATAGGATGATATAGGATAGAACGAATCCACTCCCCCCGTAAAAAGAGGATGAGAGCCCTTGTCCCTCCGCATCCCGGACAATACAACCCGGTAACTTTATGAAAAATGCATTCCGGCGTAAAACCTAAGAATCTATATATGAAATCGATAAACAATGACATGAGTTCGTCTCCTTCGGCATGGGTAATTATTTATTTGCGTTTTGACGCTTCATATTATACCACTTATCGTTGTGAGTTTGGCAAAGAACTACTCCTTCCGGGGCAGGGTACTTCCGGCGCGGTGGGTACTTAGATGGCACGAAAGTGGCATCTTATGTACCGCTACCAGCGTCCGGGTAGCGGAAGCGTACCCGGCATATGAAATGTTACCATTGGACAACGGAAATTATATATTATGTGAAAGGATAGAATATACATATGAATTGGTTAGACAACCTAAAGGCGCAATTTGTGCTGAATTTTGTGGAAGACAACCGCTGGTTCTTGCTGGTGCAGGGCGTGGGAAACACCATTTTAATCACGGCAGTGGCATTGCTTATCGGCGTCGTGTTGGGAGCCCTGGT
>JAQXIY010000069.1 GCA_029008035.1 Lachnospiraceae bacterium | reverse complement strand
ATCTATTTGACACTGCCGGAAATGCTCTTGAAGAATTCGTAGCGCACGACTATCTGGATCTGAATGTGTCCAGAGATATAGAATTTGGTCAGAAGAATCCTGTTATGGTTTCTAATGCCACAACACGCTCCTATAAGGCTTATGTTTCAGAAGTTGTCTTTGTAGATCGCTCTGTCTGGACTACGGACGGTGAAAACTGGGAACCTTTGAGCAAGCCTTCTCTCTTGGTGTTCGATGATCCCGAACTGCAAAGGCAGTATGAAATCAAGTTCGGCAGAGGCAGTATATATGAACCCAAAAGCGAAAAGGATTTATGGCATTGCACCTGCGGCGCACTAAACCGGGATGGCGAAGTATGCCATGTCTGCCATAATACGCTTTTGGCATTGCAGACTGTGGATATGTCGGCATTGGAAAAAGAAAAAGATGCCAGACTTGCCGAAGAAGCAAGAGTAGCAGCAGAAAGAGAAACGAAGGCTGCTGAAGAACTTGCTGCGAGGAAAGCTGCCACAAAAGAGGCTCAGAAAAAAACTGCTAAGTTTTTGAAAATTGCCATTCCTGCTGTCTGTGCAGTGATTGCCATTGTTCTTTTGATAACAAAAGTCCTTATCCCTAATAAGCAGTATAATGATGCAGTAGCATTGTTGAATGCGGGGAATGTAATTGAAGCATATGAAGCCCTGATTGCCATGGAAGGGTACAAGGACAGTGCAGAAAAAGCTGATTCCATTCATTATGAATATAACATTGAGAAAATGAAAAATGCAAAGGTTGGAGATTATGTAGTGTTTGGCACATACGAGCAGGACAACAATGCCTCCAATGGAACAGAGAACATTGAATGGATCGTGCTTCAGATAAAGGATGGCAAAGCACTGGTAATCAGCAGATATGGTCTTGACAGTCAACGGTACCACACAAACCGGACAGACATAACTTGGGAGACCTGTTCTTTGCGGAAGTGGCTGAACGATAATTTTATCAACTCCGCCTTTTCTGACAAAGAAAGAACAATAATCCCCACTGTAACAGTGGCTGCGGACAAAAATACTAAGTATGACACAGACCCCGGAAAGGCAACCCAGGATCAGGTATTCTTACTAAGTCACCCTGAGGTGAAACGGTATTTCAGATCTGATGTTGCAAGACAATGTACTCCTACAGTCTATGCGGTTGCCCGTGGTGTTTATGAGAATGGGGGCGGTTGCAATTGGTGGTTGCGTTCCCCAGGCTGTGATCCCGATACTGCCGGCCATGTCGATTATGATGGTGATATCTCATTCTTGGGTGGTGAAACTGGCAATTTCGTTGATGGAGATAGCTTAGCTGTCCGTCCTGTTTTGTGGATCAATCTGGATGCTATTGATACAATTGTACCATGAAAAGGAAATATAAAAAATATATAAAGAACAATAAGGGTTTGGTCATTCTCATCGCAATCCTACTAATATTCCCAATCGTTGTCGGCTTGATTTACGCACTTCCATTGCCCCAAATTGTTGCCATTGATAGCGGCGACTTGCTTGGTTACTACGCAACAACTTTTGGTATTTTGGGATCGTTTTATACATATCGTTTGGAAAAACGAAAAAACGAAAAAGAGCGAAAAAACGAATTGAAGCCCAACTTTATCATCGAAATTATCAAAAGGGATAAAAATGACATTTTTTCTCTTAAAATAAGCAACCATGCCAGAAGCAGTATTTCACATTTATATTTGTACGACGAATTTCTCTCTGCTGAAGCAAAAGAAAAATATTCACTGAAAATCTCATATCTTAAATCGATAGAAGAAGTCAATAAACTAAAGCCTGATTTCAATATTACTGCGGATGATGATATCATCGACGTAGACGGTTATCCGAAATATATTCATCTTATGTGTGATGATTCCGACAGAAACACATGGAGCTGTTGTTATCGCAAGATTACCGATTGCGGAAAAATCTACTATTATCCCAGAGATTTTGAAATCCTTTAGAAAACCAGAATCAATAAAAAGCAGGGAACATGAAACTCCCTGCTTTTTTATATCAAATTCGCATGGTTCTGTATAGCCTGTTCGATCTTCTGCGGCTCAATACCGATGTAACGTTGTGTTGTGCTTGCGCTGCTATGCTGAAGGAGCCGCTGCACAAGTGCTATATCGTAGCCATTGGCATTATAAATCTCCGTAGCATACCATTTGCGGAAGCTGTGGGTACTGATACCCTCATAGCCCAAATAGTCGCATACAATCCGAAGCTGCTTCTGTACTGCCCGTTCTGTGATTGGAAAAATCAGTTCATTACGCCGGATGCCGCAGCGCAAGCAGTAATTCTCCATGTACTGCTGAATCACCAGCGGTACAGTAAAGATACGCCGCTTGCCTGTCTTCTGTTCCACCACTTCCAGCCGGAAGCGGTCACCATCCCGAACCACATCACATAGC
>JAQXIY010000068.1 GCA_029008035.1 Lachnospiraceae bacterium | reverse complement strand
TATTCTATGGAGGCATAGCAAACACCACCCTTGTGACCCGATATGCCATCGAAGGAGGTATGGATGAGGAGAAAGCCTTCTCCCTCAGCGATATCTACATTAAGAGAATGGAAAGTTGCACCACGCCGGATGGACTAGAGCAGTTGAATCAAGAAATGGCAATTGATTTTACGAGACAAGTGGCGGAGGCCAAGACGAAGAAATATGCCCATTGCTCCGGCCCAATTCTCCAAACTATGCATCTGATCTATGAACACAGTCACGAGAAAATTCTACTGGAAGATCTTGCCCGCCAAGTAGGACTCAGTCCCAAGTATCTCTCCTATCTGTTTAAGAAGGAAGCCGGTCAGACCATCAGCAGTTACATTCTGGATATGCGAATTGAAGAAGCCAAGCACCTTCTGGCTTACACAGATTATACCAGTAGCCAAATCAGCCAGTATCTGGCCTTTCACTCCCAGAGTTATTTCATCCAGGTGTTTAAGAAAGCCACCCAATTGACACCTAACCAATATCGCAACAAACAGGGCCTCACCAACTAGTGTATGAGGCCCTGTGATTTACTCCAAATATTTATTTGTACAAAGTAAAAAAGACAGCTATCGTTCGCTGCCTTTTTAGGAGAAGGTATTTTTACTATGGGGTTAGTAAAAATATTTATATAATGTATTGGGGGGTTTTTACGATAGTTATTATATCCCCTGTCTATGAATAAGTGTTCACAAAAGCAACAATTTCTTTCGGTTATTTTTGTGCACTTTGCACAACCCCTCCATATATTACATTCCTTCTACCACAACTCCCTCTTCTGATGGCTGGGGAATTGGCTCTCCCGAGAACAAAGCCTCGAATTCTTCTCTGCCAATCTTCTCTTTTTCCAGAAGCAACTTTGCGCAGTCTTCCAAAACCCGGTGATTCTCTTTGATAAGAGCAGTAGCCTTGGCGTACGCCTCTTCAATAATCCGCTTCACCTCGCCATCGATGGTGGTTGCCACCTGTTCCCCATATCCTCTGGTGTGGGCCAGATCACGGCCGATAAACACCTCATCCTCATCGTTGTTATAATTAATTGGTCCCACTGTGCTGGAAAAACCATACTTGGTAACCATATCCTTTGCCACCTGAGTAGCATGCTTGATATCTGCCGAAGCTCCGGTAGTGATATCATCAAAGATTAATTCCTCTGCCACTCGACCGCCCAAGGACACCACAATATCCTGCATCATCTTGCCCTTGGTGTTAAACATCTCATCCCTCTCAGGAAGTGGCATAGTGTAGCCTGCTGCCCCTTGTCCTGTAGGAATAATAGACACGGAATACACCGGTCCCACATCCGGCAACACGTGAAACAGTATGGCATGACCGGCTTCATGATAAGCGGTAATACGCTTCTCCTTCTCAGAAATCACTCTGCTTCTCTTCTCAGCGCCTATACCCACCTTCACAAAGGACTTCCGGATATCCTCCTGACAAATGTATACGCGATTCTCTCTCGCAGCAACGATTGCCGCCTCATTGAGAAGATTCTCCAAATCTGCTCCGGTGAAGCCGGCTGTGGTCTGGGCAATCTGTTTCAAATCCACATCGTCACCCAGAGGCTTGTTCTTAGCGTGAACTCTCAGAATTTCCTCGCGGCCTCCCACATCCGGGCGACCTACAAACACCTTACGGTCAAATCTTCCCGGTCTCATAATGGCCGGGTCTAAAATATCCACTCGGTTGGTTGCAGCCATGACAATGATACCTTCGTTGACTCCAAAGCCATCCATCTCCACAAGCATCTGGTTCAATGTCTGCTCTCTCTCGTCGTGTCCACCACCCATACCGGTACCACGGCGTCTTGCCACAGCATCAATCTCATCAATAAAGACAATACAAGGCGCGTTTTTCTTGGCCTCTGCAAAAAGGTCTCTCACACGGGATGCACCCACACCTACAAACATCTCCACAAAATCAGAACCGGAAATGCTAAAGAAAGGAACCCCTGCCTCCCCGGCAACGGCCTTGGCCAGGAGCGTCTTACCTGTTCCCGGAGGCCCCACCAAAATCATACCTTTGGGAATTCGGGCTCCAACGTTGGTGTACTTGGCAGGATCTTTTAGGAAGTCCACAATCTCCTCCAGTTCTTCCTTTTCCTCCTTCAAACCGGCCACGTTGTCAAAGCGTACATCTATCTTGTCTCTGGTTGTCATCTGGGCGCGGCTCTTTCCAAAATTCATCATCTTGGCATTGGCTCCGCCTCCGGACTGCATTTGCATATTGGTCATCATGATAAACAGAATAAACACCGCTGCCACCACTAAAATCATAGGCAACAGCGTCTGCATCCAACCGTCCTGGGGAACATCGTTCACAGTGTAGGATACATCCGCTTTATCCAACATGTCCTGAATATCCTTCACATCAGACGTATACATCACAAAACTGCCGCCTGCCTTGGTCTTAATCTGCACAGATCCGGTAGGAACCTGCTCATTTTGTTCAATGACCGCACTGGTAATCTCTCCCTTTTCCAGGGCTGTTTTGAACTGCTGCATTGTATAGGTGGAACGAGATGGATTGGAAAACATATACCACAACAATACCACCATCAAAATCAGGGCCAGGTACATACCGACCCCTACTCTATTCTTCTTCAAAGTATGCCTCCTCAATCTGTCTATGTATCTGATTCTTAAAGTTCCACAACGCCAATATACGGCAGGTTGCGGTACTTCTGGTCATAATCTAAGCCATAACCCACCACAAACTCGTCAGGGATGGTAAATCCAACATAATCCACATCCACGTCAACCTCACGACGTTCCGGCTTATCCAGCATGGTGCACAGACGGACACTCTTGGCATTGCGATTCTTAAATAAATCAGACAAGTAGTGCAAGGTGTTACCGCTATCAATGATATCTTCCACAATCAATACATTGCGACCTTCCACAGAGAGTTCCACATCTGTCTTAATCTTCACCTCGCCGGAAGAAACCGTACCGGATCCATAGCTGGAGGTCGCCATATAATCTATGGTGACAGGCACGGTTATTCGCTTAGCCAATTCGCAGGCAAAAGGTGCAGCACCCCGCAAAATGCAAACAAGAAATACACTGTCTCCCGCATAATCCTTGCTGATCTGCTCTCCCAGTTCCGCTATTCTGGCCTCAAGATCTGCCTCCGAAATCATTTCTCTAATTGTCTCGCTCATTTTCTTTCTCCTCAATCATATGTACTTCTAGAACTTTTTGGGTTTGATTGCTAATCTTGTAATGTTCGCTGATTCGATATCCCATCACCCAAATCACATGGGAGCCGTCACACAGCAACGGAATCTCATCACGCCTATCCGCCGGCACCTTTTCGTTCACAAAGTAATCCTGCAAACTCTTGTGTGCCCCCTCCGCCGTAATAGTGATATAATCTCCACTGTGACGTGTTCGAACAGAAACATTATTCTTTATCTTATCATAATCAAAACATTTCGTATAGAGATTTCCTGGAATTTCCTCTGTGCCATCCCAGTCTCGCAATCGAAAGAAAATATGGTACTTTCCATAGGTCATCTCCACATTTTGCATGCATAAATCTTCCTCTAAAATCAGGAGTTCCCCCTGTTCCACAGTCTGCCCGGAAAATGATTCACAGGTAATCTTTATTCCTTGGTATGTCCGCCTCACCACCATACCCTTTGGCAGATAATACTGACGCCCCACCTGGGCATCAAAAAGTTCCACAATCTTGGCAATTTGGGAGAAACTGATATTTCTGGCTCCCGGAATATGCTGTTGCAGCCAAAGGTGCACTACCTCTCTCTGCATAAATGCCGGATAGAGGCGAAGCGGTTCCACTCGGATCTCCTTCCCTTCCTCTACCTGTATCTGTTGCAAAATCTCTCTAGCCTGTTTCCCCAGATAGTCTGCCACCTCTCCCACAAGTCGGGCTGTCCGGCCCATATGGCACACCGCCCGGGCATTGACCTTTTCCAGTTGAGGAATCACTTCATGGCGTATTCGATTGCGCTGAAACGTTGTGTCCTCATTGGTGTAGTCCCTGCAGTAGTCCTGGTGCAATTCCCCAAGGTAGTCCTCAATTTCCTGACGACTCACCTGCAGAAAAGGTCGCACAATACGTCCTCTTGCAGCAGGCATTCCCCTCATGCCGTCCAGACCGGTTCCTCTGGCCAAGTGAAACAGCATAGTCTCCACATTGTCATTGGCGTGGTGTGCCACGGCAATGTGTACAGGGCGCCCCAGCTCCTCTTCCATGTTCCGGGCCTGCTGCTCAAGCGCCTCATACCGGACAAACCTGGCCTTCTCCTCCAAGGACATATGGGTATCTTCCATAGACGCTATCTGTTCCCCCACACTAATCACCTGGCAGGCAATGTCACAACCCCTGCATAAGTGCTTTACAAATTCGGCATCCGCCAAACTTTCTCGCCCTCTCAAGCCGTGTTCCACATGAACGCAGCGAAGGGTCCACTGTCCTCTTTCCGCCATGCGGCAAAAAAAGCGAAGCAAAGCCACCGAGTCAGCACCTCCGGACACTCCCATTAGCACTCCATCTCCCTTAGGAAGTAATCCCTCTTCTTCTATCCAATTATATACACGCTCCTCAAACTCCGGCCGGACCATGCGCTTTACCTCTCCATTGCTTTCAGGGTCAGCACCGTCATATCATCCTGTACCACCCCTCCCGTAAAAAGCATCATCCGTTCTATGATTTTACGGGAAAATGTGGCGGCATCCGCTGACTCCATTTCCTCTATCATATCCTGCAATACTTCCACAGGATTATCCACATGAAGATATTCTAGCACACCATCCGTAACCATGACAAGGAAATCCCCTTCCTCCAGATAACTGCGGTGAGGCACCGTATCCACTGTAGCCCTAGCTCCCATGGGAAGGCTTTCAGCCCCCACCACCTCCACGCTGTCTTTTCTTTTTACGAAGGAGACATGGGCCCCCACTTTATAGATATCCACAATTCCTGTATACTCATCCACCAGACAGGCATCCAGCGTGGAAAACCGTTCCGCATCCGCCCCAAAAATCATGGCCGCATTCATGAGTCGAAGTGCCACTTGGACGGAAAACCCTGACTCCACGAAACGGAAGAACATGTCCACCACGGTATCGCTCTCCCGATTAGCCTGAGGCCCACTACCCATTCCATCCGACAGGGCCATGACAAATTTACAGCCGTCGCACCGTCCTGCACGAAAACTGTCACCGGAGATTTCCTGTCCTGTCTGAACCATTTTGGCCACGCCATAAGAACACATAATTTTCGGTTTTTGGAGAAATACATACGTGGCCTTATCCCGTCCCACAATGCTGCGATTTCCCTCAGAAGAAATCCACCGGCAACTGCTACATCCATCCAGATGTCCCAAAACCTCCTTGATTGTGACGCAACTCCCCCATCTGGTTGCCAAATCCATTACCATTCGACCGGAGCCATTTTTTCGTCGATAGAAATGTATCTTAGAAACTCGCAGTCCCACATCCCGCAAATGATACCGTATCTGCATCAAGCGCCAGCTCTCCTTGTCATCGCAAAGGCTCTCCTCCTCCATGCAGTCTCCCATCACTTTAGCCATGGCGTCAATCTGTCCCGCAATCATCTCCCTGTGCTCACATAGCCTGCGATACCAGGAAAGATTTAACTCCATCTTTTCAAAGACATTCACCGCCTCCTGCACAAGCAATTCTGCCCGTTCACACTGGTCAAATAGTTTTTTCTGCATTTCCCGACTGATGGCTTCCTTCTTCTCCACAGACTCCGCCAGAGCACTCAACACCACAGCCATATCTCCTCCCTGTCCGAAGCAACAGTCCCACCGCTGGCATGGCGCACAAATGCGATGGCGCAGCTCCTGTTCCAATGATATTTTCCGGGAGGCTGCATCCTCCCCATCGGGATACACCAGTTCTGTCATACATTTCGCCAACCCCGTCATTGCCTCCTTGTAGTTCTCCACTCCGGTGGGAAGGACAGGCACTTTCTGTCGCCTTTGTCCGATTGCTTCCCACTGCACAAACAAAGATACCGGGTGATTCACAAGAAGTCCTGCACCTGCCACAAGCATTCCCTCCAGAACAGCCAGGGGAAGTTTGTCCCTGCCCACAAGACTTACCACGGTGCCTCCGCAATACACCCCCACCATGACAAGCCCTGCCAAAACGCTCTGAGCCAATCGTTTTACATGCAGATGCATCCGCCCCAAAATAGCCACCACCACCATCCAGACCAGCAGGGAAATCCCATATCGACACAGGCTCATGATAGGCAACCACAGCGCCATAAACAAATACATAAATGTCACAAAAGTTCCCCGATAAAATTCTTCCATATATACCGCCACAAACCACATGGCAACAAAGGGATAACAGCCCATCATTTTCACATGGCACAGCACGGCTCCTATAAGTACCAATAGTATAAGTTTCCATATGTCTCTTTTCATAACAAGCCTCCACCTTTCTTTGCAGAAGCCATTATAGAAAGGATTGCAAAAAATATTTGTCAAAGGCTGTCACAGGTTGATTTTTTCTATCCCTCTTTTTTGTCACAAATCAAAAAAAGTCCCATCAAAGTGACACGCTTTCTGTCAAAGCATATCCTTTGATGAGACTACGCAAACTACGTCATCTATTCCTCTCGGAAAACAATCTCATTGTCATAGACCAACCCCAACTTCTTCTTGGCGGTTTCTTCAATGTATTCCTGAGAATGTATATAGCTCTCATATTCCGAGAGTTCTGCCTCCTCTTTCTTCAGCTCCTCCACCTGATTCGTCAGAGCCTCCTCCCGCTGCACATATTCCTGATTCTTCTGATACAAACGCACCATCTGTATGGACAAAACCAAAACAAGAAACAGTCCGATACAGATAAAAGAGAGTCGTCCCGCTGTTCGTTTTTTCTTTCTGCCTCGTTGTCTACTCATAAGTCATCCCTTTTCCTTCTGCTTTGTATAAATGCGTGTATGGCCTGCCCCACTGCATCTATCCCTCTAACAATATATCGGTATGCACCTGCAAATAATTTACCCACAAAATGAATGGGGGTATAGAGCAGCCACATCACCACAGGACTTAACACAATATAATACAACAGCATTCCAAGTGCAACTGCCAACAATTGGCAGAAACGAATAACCCCCTCTGCCTTCTGGTTCTGAACGTACCACGCCCAAGCGGTGACAACCACCCAATAAAGCACATCCGTAATGTCAACTGCTATTTTCCCCACAGGAAGCAATCGCCGCATCACCCGAAGAACATCATAGAGGATTCCAAAACAGACGCCCATAAAAAACATGGTGAGGAGAATTCTCCCCTGCCCTACAACAAACCAATAGATTTCCATCTACTTAAAAAAACGATGGAGCAGGTTTTCTCCGGCCATCTTAGGGGACATCACATCGGAGTAGAGCAAGGCATCCACCTTCCCTTCCACATCCAAATCTCCTTTTTCCACCGACAGACGATTGATGTGCAAATCACTGCCCTTGATGGTGAGCATCCCCTGGGATGTCTCCAATAAAATCTCTTTTAAGTCAAAAGCAATCACATCCAGCACACCTGTAATGCTCACGCTCTGTCGATTGTTCATCTGAAGCTTGTGATTGCAGGAAACCTGTCTCTCGTCCATAACCCCTCCTATTTCACACTCCGGTCCCCGGCCAGCATATCCAGCCATTACCCGAGTCTTTATATTGTATGAGCGGTCAGTGCCTTGTATGACAAAATGATTCTACAGATAACGAAACAGCTCCTTTGCCTCCTCCTTCTTTGTGGTATCCTGCAAGTCCAATACCTCCACTCGCACCGTCTTGTTCCCGAAGGCAATCTCGATAATATCTCCCACCTTTACCTGGGTGGATGCCTTTGCCGGCTTGTCGTTAATCATTACACGCCCTGCATCACAGGCCTCATTGGCCACTGTGCGCCGTTTAATCAATCGGGACACCTTTAAAAATTTATCTAAGCGCATTCTTTGCTCCTCCTATCTCTCCCATGAAAAAAGGCTCAAAACCGAAGTTTTGAGCC
>JAQXIY010000067.1 GCA_029008035.1 Lachnospiraceae bacterium | reverse complement strand
AATGAACCGATACATAGGACAAGAAGTGTTGAGGAGTTACCATGAGAGTATCCATTGTGACAGGTGATGGGACAACTACATATACAGAGCAGATTCAGCAGGTGGCTGTTGAGGAAGAGGATTTTTCTACGGTGCTGGATGAGGCGGTGAATGCCACTTCGGATATCGATACGGTCAGCCTGGATGCGGGAAGCTTGGAGGATATTTTTGCCGAGGCGGCACAGACCTATCAGGTTGATGTGAACCTGTTGAAGGCCATCGCCAAGCAGGAGTCCAATTTCCAGCCGGATGCCACCAGTAGTAGCGGCGCACAGGGGATTATGCAACTGATGCCAGCTACTGCAGAGAGCCTTGGGGTTACCGATGCTTACGACCCATATGAGAATATTATGGGAGGAGCCAAGTTAATCAGCAAGCTCCTGAATCAGTATCAGGGAGATATCACATTGGCTCTTGCAGCATATAATGCAGGGAGTGGCAATGTTGCTAAGTATGGCGGGGTTCCTCCTTTTGAGGAGACTCAGAATTACGTGGTTAAAGTACAGCAGTACTACCAGAACGGAGTGGATGTGCCGGATGTCCAGCTTTCTGATTCCCGGGAGAGCAAGGCGGAGACAGCTCAAAAACTTGTCACTATGCTTTCGGAATTTCCCAGCCATAGTAGCTATCAGATTTTTTTGTCTCAGATGCAACAGGCTTTGGAACAGGATACGAATGAGGAGAACAGTTCAGATGCCCAGAGGGCCTATGAGCGCTTGCTAGGGAATTCTAACCAAGTGATAATTCATATGTTATCTAATATAGAATAGTGTATAATGAGTGATAGAAAGAAGGTGAGCAGATGCAGTTTCGCAAGATTAGTGATACCAAGATTCACTGTGTGATTTCTAAGGAAGAGATGTGGGAGAAGGGAATCGGCATTGACGATTTTTTGGACCACCGGGAGAAGACGGAGGCGTTTCTTCGAGAAGTTCTTGCAGAGGCAAAGTATGAGCTCGACCTTAAGGATATGGGGCACCTTTTTAGCGTACAAATGTCAGTTATGCCGGAGGGGGATGTATCTCTTGTGATTTCAGGAGAGCGCTCTGAAGGGGTAGAAGGAGCTCTGGAAGAATTTGGCAAGCGCCTTCAGGACTTCAAGGAAGTGATGAAGGAGGCTAAGAAACAACTAGAGCAGAAAGCCGACGAGACCAAATCCCCGGAGATATCAGAACAGCCTCACACAGCCGAGAGAATAGAGTCTACCGTTTTGGATATTCCAATCTGGGTGCGCATAGATACCATGAATCGTTGTATATTTGTGGCAAAGCAGTTGGCACAGAAGAGCAAGATGGACAGTGCTCTGTATAAATACAACGATGCATACTATTTGCAGTTGACCTTCCGTCAGGAGGCACATCAGGTGGCAGGCACTATCTTAGTGGTTTCTGAATATGCAGGGGAGATATTTACCCAGCAACAGGGAGGAGATTTGCTGTTGGAACATGCTACGCCGATCCTTAAGGACAATGCCATTGAGACTCTGGCTTCCCTGTGATTTACATAGTGTATGAAGTGACAATTTGCGGATACAAGTTGTCACTTTTTTCTTGACACTAAGTTATCATATATGATAACCTATAAGAGGTTGGTGGTGTGTTTATGAAAAAGAGATACGAAGACGGCATTGTTCCCAAGAACAGCCAGGAGATTCGTATGGATATGGCCAAGCAGATGAAGGCTGCCCGGCTGGGGATGAATCTGACACAGCAGGTCGTTGCTGAACGAGCCGGAACCAAGAAGTCTAATATCTCTCGCATGGAGAGCGGGAATTATAATCCCACCTTGGATTTTTTGGTGAAGGTTGCTGAGAGCATGGACAAGCAGATATCCATACGCATTGACTAGAATACGATAGTTTATACATATAGGAGAAGGATATGAGAAGAGCGCCGAAGCTGGACAAGCATGTGGACAAGGATGTAATTCTTTGCAGTACTACGAATCATCGGGTGAGTAACAGAACCACCCAGATACTGCTGAATGATGCAATCCCTTTTACTAAGAATTGGAAGCGTGTTCCATTTTATAAGCGAGAGGCATATCGTGGAGCCTCTGAGATTTGTGTGTTTACCATTAATCGCAATCTCTATGGCAAAGCCAGACGCAGTATCGAGCAGCTTGGCCGCATGGACAGAGAGCGCATATTACTTAACGTTATTTAACCCTTTTATTTGGTGTGTTGGAAGGCCCCGGGATGGTTTCCCCGGGGTCTTCTTTGTTTTGCATCCAGGTTGCCCCCCCCTTTATAGGTGTGATATATTTATGACAGTATGAAAACGAGGATAAAAGTATGATTCCACAGGATTTTACGGACAGAATGGAGCGAATGCTTCCGGCAGGGGAGTATCGGGACTTTATGGCCAGTTATGACAATAATAGATATCAAAGCCTTCGCATCAATTCCCTGAAAGTGCAGAGAGAGGATTTTTTGGAGAGACAGTCTTTTCATCTGTCACCTGTGCCATGGGAGGCAAATGGCTTCTACTATGAGAGGGAAGATGTGCCGGGCAAACACCCCTATCACCAGGCGGGAGTTTACTACATCCAGGAACCCAGTGCCATGGCGCCGGGAACTTATCTGGATGCTCGGCCGGGGGAACGTATTTTGGATCTTTGTGCAGCACCCGGAGGAAAGAGTACACAGATGGCGGCGGCTATGCAGGGAGAAGGCCTGTTGGTGACGAATGAAATTCATCCTGCCAGAGCTAAGATTCTCTCTGAGAACATAGAGCGTATGGGAATTGCAAATGCACTGGTGGTAAACGAGACACCTCAGAAGCTTCGGGGGAAATTTGGCTGCTTTTTCCACAGGATTATGGTGGATGCCCCCTGCTCCGGTGAGGGGTTGTTCCGCAAGCAGGAGGATGCCTATCAGGAGTGGTCTTTGGATAATGTGGCTATGTGTGCCAGGCGTCAGGACGAGATTTTGGAGGAGGCATACCATATGCTTTTGCCGGGAGGTCGCATGGTGTATTCCACCTGTACCTTTGCCCCGGACGAGAATGAGGGTAGCGTGAGCCGTCTGATTCATCATCACCCGGATATGTCGGTTGTCAAAGTTGACAAATACCCCGGCATGGGAGATGGCAATGCTGATTGGTTTCAGGAGTTTGCAACTCGCGAGGAAGGGGAAAAGGCGGCTGACGGATTGGAGCATGCCATTCGTCTGTGGCCCCATCGCTTGCACGGGGAGGGCCATTTTGTGGCGGTGCTACAAAAAGAGGGGACATTGCCGGAAGACGCAGCCTATAAGGAGGAGAAGATATCTTCTTATAAGGAGTTTAAGGATTTTTATCAGTTCGCCAAGGATACCTTTACGGATTTGACCTGGGTAGAGCGGGGACGCTATCTCACATTTGGAGAACAGCTCTATCTGGTGCCGGAGGGAATGCCGGCACTGAAAGGCTTGAAGGTACTTCGCCCCGGACTTCACTTGGGCACATTGAAGAAAAATCGCTTTGAACCATCTCACGCTTTGGCATTGTGGCTGAAGCCGGATATGGTAAGAAGTGTTTGTCGCCTGACGGTAGAGGATGAACGCACCAGGAATTATCTGAGAGGACAGACCATAGAATCCCGGGGGGAAAAGGGATGGCAACTGGTGACAGTAGATGACTACAGCATAGGCTGGGGCAAGCTTGTGGGAGGAACGTTGAAGAATCATTATCCCAAGGGCTTGCGAAAGGAGTAAAAGCATTCAAAAAAGGACGGGCAATGGGCCCGTCCTTTTTGTTACCAGATAAATTGACTGATGGTTACCAGCAGGGGAATGGTAATCAGGGATGCCAACGTGGAGATGACAACCGTTTCCACGGCATAAGAATAATCGCTGTTGTGAAGCTGAGCATACACCGCTACGTTGGAGCCAACCGGGCAGGCGGAGGCGATAAGAATCGCCAGCTTCATATCGTTCATAGATGTCGGCAACAGTGTCAAAATTCCCAGTGTAATCAGTGGGATGATAAGAAGTCTTGCCGCCGATACTCCGTATAAGATATTCTTGGAAAACATTTTCTTGATATCGGTCTGTGCCAGGTAGATGCCGATGGTAAACATGGCGAGAGGGGTGTTTAAGTTGGCGCCGAAATCAATACATTGATACATCAGTGTTGGCATGGGAATCCCCGTTCCATAGAAAAAGAGTCCAATAAAAATTGCGATCATAAAAGGCGCCGTGATGATATTTCTTAGTTTTAAGGCTGCCTTTTGTTTGGTGAGAATGCTCACCCCGTAGGTCCACTGTCCCATATTGGTAAAAAAGATAAATGCGGCGATAAAAAAGACAGAATCATTTCCTAAACTGGCAATGATCAGGGGGATTCCGAAGAATCCCGGGTTGGCGAAGGCGGTGGCAAAACCGGCAATGGCATCCTTTTTGAATAGGAGATAGGAGACCAGGATGGAGATGAGAATCGCTATTCCCGCCAGAATCGTGGAAAGCAGTAGATGCTTTAAGGAGTCCGGTGTTCGCTCCACCAGAAATCCCTTGATGATGACGCAGGGGAGAGAACAATAGATCAAAATATTGGCGATGCTCTTAGAGCCCTCGTGAGAAATCTTGCCAAAGTGAAACAGGAGATATCCTCCCACCACCAGAACAAACATAATGATGATCTGCTTTAATAGAATCAGTGCAATTGTCATGGTATGACCTTCTTTCTGTTAGTACTTATATTGTCGCAGCCACTCGTTGGCAATGCAGAGAAGTTCCCTTACAAAGTAGGTGGGAAAAAGCCACCAGGCAGTTCTTGCAGGCACTCCCTGAGCAGAAAATCCCAGATGTTTTGCAATCTTTGTGGCGCGATAAATGTGAAATTCATTGGAGACAAGAGCCAGGTTCTCACACAGCCGGTGTTCTTTGATAATATCCATGGAAAGTGTGATGTTTTCCCCGGTGTTTGTGGAGTTGGTCTCCAGATAGATGCGTTCCTCCGAAATGCCGGCATCTACCAGATACTGATACATGCACTCCGCCTCGGAAATATCCTCGTCATCTCCTTTGCCTCCGGATACTACACAACAGGTGTGGGGATGCTGACGCAAAAATTTGCATGCGGCCTTCAGCCTTTCCTCCAGCATCAGGCTTGCTTTTGTTCCATATACTTTGCATCCCAAAACTACCAGAGTACAGGGAGGAGTGGCTTTTTGGCTCATGGCCCACAGGATGCGAAACGTGTTTACTGCCGCATAGATAAGAAAGACAGCCCCAAGAATCAGAACAAACGTAAGCAAAGTTCTCCCGGAGGATGTCTGTCGCATGTTGCCAATCAATCCCGGCAATTTGTCATGGAATGCCCCCAGTAACACCAGAAGAGCAGACAGCAGCAGCCCCAGTCCGTTTCCTGCATTGAGTATTCTTTTGGTAAAATACGGCGCGGCGAACCATAATAGGAATAGAACGCCTGCGGAAATCATAATATAACTTTTCATACCTTAAGTCTAGCAGAAGCCTTTCCTTTCGGCAAAGAAAATTTGTCGCAACCATAGGGGAAATGTGATATTCTATAATGTAGTGTTATGTGGGAGGCAAACAGACTGCCGCCCTAATTTGGAGGATGTTATGTCATATTCTTATGAAGAGGCAGCCGAGCTGATTATGGAAGCAGGAATGGAACTGGTAAAAAAGGGCTTGATTTCCAGAACCTGGGGAAATATCAGTGCCAGACTGTCGGATACAGAGTTTTTAATTACTCCCAGCGGGCAGGCCTATGACAGTCTTACCCCGGAGAAACTTGTGGTGGTAAAGATAAAGGACTGTAGCTATCAGGGGCAGATACGCCCCTCCAGTGAAAAGGGAGTTCATGCAGAAGCCTACAGGTATCGACCGGATGTGAAGTTTGTGGTGCACACCCATCAGACCTATGCCACAGCCCTCAGCGTTTTGGGTGAGGATGTGACAGATTTTGATGAGATGTACAGAGATGTTTTGGGGGACAAGATTGTCTGTGGGCAGTACGCCATTTCCTCCACAAAGAGATTGATGAAAAAGATGGGAAAGGCCATCCAAAACAATCTCACATCCAACGGATTTTTGATGCGGTATCACGGTGTTCTCTGCCTGGGGCGGGATGACCGTCACGCCTTTGCCATCAGTGAAGCCATGGAGGAAATCAGTCGTTCCATCATAGGAAAGACAACAGGAGAGCAACAGGCGAGTCCGGAAGGGCTTTGTGCTGCCTATGAGAGAAGACATGGAGTCGATTCGACGGAGAATCGGAGCACAGAAGCAATGAGAAAACGTCTGGAGGAAATGATTCCCTCGACGCAATGGTCCTGTGGCTTTTTGTCGGAACATCCTATGCTTTGCACTTACAGCAAGATGGGAAGAAAGCTTCGGCCTATGATAGATGATATGGCACAGATTGTGGGGACGGAGATTTTCACCGTTACTTCGGACGCTTCAGTCGAGAAGCTGTCCCATGCACTGGGAGAACAAAACGCCTTTTTTATACAGGGAATGGGAGCCTTTTGTGCGGCATCTTCTGAGGATGATGCTCGGGCGGTGGAACAGGTGTTGGAGAAGGATCTGGTGTGTGAGATGTATGCAACCCTCATGGGGAGACGGCATCCCTTGGGGCGTATGGATGCTTATTTTCAACGAAATGTATATTTAAAGAAATACTCCAAGCAGATGTCCCGTTAATAGGACATCCTCTTTGCTATTCTTGAATCAGAAAGAAGAGAGATAGCAAGGAGGACGGTCACATGAAGGGATATGAAGTTGCAGTGGGATATATGGGTTATGTGGATGGCGAATATATGTTATTTGCCAGTGAGACAGAATATTACGAATTTATGAGAGAGGTGGCTTAAGTTATTATGAGTTGCGAGATGACAGTGGGGCAGGTAAACGAGAGATTGCATCGTCTGAGAGATTTGATGCGGGAGCGGGAGATTTCTATCTATATTGTTCCAACAGCAGATGACCATGCTTCTGAGTATATTGGGGAGCACTATAAGAGCCGTCAGTTTATTACAGGCTTTACAGGTTCTGCCGGCACGGCGGTGATTACAGCAGAGGAAGCAGGGCTATGGACCGATGGCAGATATTTTGTTCAGGCTGCCAAGCAGATTGCGGACAGCGAAGTGAAGCTGTTTCCCATGGGTGAGCCGGGTGTGCCTACGGTGAAGGAATACGTGAAGGAGCATTTACCCCAGGGCGGTAATATCGGTTTTGACGGTACCTGTATGGTTGCCAGGGACAGCCTTGCCTATGAGGAGATCGCCAGGGATAAGGGAGGATGCATCAAGGCTTCTGAGGATTTGATTGATGAACTCTGGTGTGATCGTCCGGCACTTTCTTCTGCACCGGTATGGGTTTTAGAACAGCAATACGCCGGGGTGAGTACCTCACAGAAATTAGCACACATTCGTGAGAAGATGCAGGAGAAGGATTGTGACTGCCACTTGGTGACAAGCCTCTACGATATTGCATGGATTACCAACATGCGCGGAGATGACATTTCTCATGTGCCGGTGTTTTTGTCCTTTTTACTTATGACACGGTCGGAGGTCATTCTCTACAGTTTTTATGAGAATTGGTCGGAGCAGGTGATGGAGTACTTGAAACAGGAAGGTATCACGGTGCGTCCTTACGGGCAAATTTATCATGAACTTGGAGATAAGGTGGCAGGGGGGAAGGGCATTCTTTTGGATAGATATTCAGTGAATGCTAAGCTGATGGAGCAGTTGCCGAAGAATTTGACTGTGGTAGACGAAGCCAATCCTTCTGAGTTGATGCGTGCCGTTAGGAATCCGGTGGAGATTGCCAATACCATCGAGGCTCATATTTATGATGGTGTGGCTGTGACTCGATTTATATATGAATTGAAACAACAGGGAGGCAGAGAGACCATGACGGAGCTCACTGCTGCTGATTATTTACAGGAATTGCGGCAACAACAGCCGGGATATCTGGATTTGAGCTTTGATACCATTTGTGCCTACGGCGCCAATGCGGCTATGATGCATTACAGCGCCACCCCGGAGGAATTTTCTGCCTTGAAGCCGGAGGGATTTTTACTGGTGGATTCCGGCGGACAGTATCTGGGAGGAACCACAGATATCACAAGAACCATCGTACTGGGACCATTGACAGACGAGATGAAACTTCTATATACCAGAGTATTGCAAGGTCATTTGCGATTGGCCCATGCTAAGTTCCCCAAGGGAGCCACTGGACAGAATCTGGATGTTTTGGCAAGACAGCCTCTCTGGGCTATGGGACTTGACTACCGCTGTGGCACAGGGCATGGCGTGGGACATCTGCTCAATGTTCATGAGGGCCCGAATTCCTTCCGCTGGCGTACCTTGGAGGGACAGAAGCCGGAGCCGATTGTGCCCGGAATGATTACCACCAATGAACCGGGATACTATCAGGAAGATGGATTCGGTATTCGTATCGAGAATGAGCTTCTCTGCGTGGAAGGTGAGAAGACAGAGTACGGCCAGTTCTATGAGTTCCGGAATCTCACGTTTGCCCCCATTGATTTGGACGCTGTGATACCGGAACTGTTATCTGAGGAAGAGCGGGGATGGCTGAACGAATACCATCAGCAGGTGTATGACAAGATTAGTCCTTATTTGGATGAGGAAGAAAAGGAATGGCTACAGTATGAAACAAGAGCAATCTAACAAGTTATTACTTATAGACGGACATAGCATTCTCAATCGAGCCTTTTTCGGTTTGCCGGATTTGACCAATGCTGCGGGACTCCATACCAATGCGGTCTATGGGTTTTTGAATATCATGTTTAAGATTATGGAGACGGAGAAGCCGGCCTATCTTACTGTGGCTTTTGATGAGCATGCTCCCACATTTCGCCATGAGATGTTCGATGCCTATAAAGGTACCAGAAAGCCTATGGCAGATGAATTGCGCCAGCAGGTTCCCATGATGAAGCAGATGCTTCGTGCCATGGGAGTTACAGTGATTTCCAAGCCGGGCTTGGAGGCAGATGATTTGCTGGGAACCATTGCCCACCGTGGAGAAGAGCAGGGGTTGGAGGTAACCATTGTATCCGGAGACAGAGACCTGCTGCAGTTGGCCACAGAGCGCACCAAGATCAGTATTCCCAAGACTAAGAAGACAGGAACAGAGATTGAGAATTATTATGCAAGGGATGTGGAGGAACGATATCAGGTAACACCTTCTGAGTTTATCGATGTGAAGGCATTGATGGGAGATACGGCTGATAATATTCCAGGAGTGCCGGGGATCGGGGAGAAGACGGCTACCGCCATCATCGCTCAGTATCATTCCATTGAGAATGCCTATGATCATGTGGCAGAGTTGAAACCTCCAAGAGCCTCCAAGAATCTGGAAGAGTTTTATGATCAGGCAGTATTATCTAAGACACTTGCTACCATCGAAGTGCACGCTGACATTGACTATTCCTTGGAGGATGCGCTTGTGGGAGATTTGTTTACCCCGGAGGCCTATGCCCTTTGCAAGGAATGGGAGTTTAAGAATCTTTTGTCCCGCTTTGAGGTGAATGCCTCCAACAAAGATGTGGAAGCAGATTTTGCCATGGCTGGAAATTGTGGCGATGTAACTGCCTTTGTTGCAGAGATGATTGCTGCCAAGATAACTGCTGTGGGAGTTTATCTTGCATACCGGCAGCTTGCACCTGGGACAGAGCATACTACCTCCGCAGATGGTCAGCTCTCCCTATTCGATGAACCGGCAAAACAAGAGGCGCAGTACTATGATTTGTATGGTGTGGCTTTCTCAAATGGGAAGAAAAGCCTTTGGATACCGGTGAACGGCGATGTGACGGTGGATTTCTTGAAGGAACAGCTGTCGTCACTGATACAGGCAAGAGTTACTATAGTCAGTTCCGCCTTAAAGGAACTTATCAAGATTTTTTGGCCGGAACAGAGACAGCGCCTTTTGGAATATGACAATTCCTTCGATGTGGCAGTGGCAGATTATCTGTTACATCCATTGAAGAATCAGTATCTGCCGGAGGACATGGCGGCAGAATATTTACAACTTACGGTTCCATCCTATGGGGAGCTGTTTCCTAAGAAGACATTAGAACAGGCAATCACAGAGCAGGGAAAGGCGTTTACGACCTTTGCCTGCTATCAGGCGTATATTTGTGTAAGTGTTTGGGATAAACTAAAGAAGCAGCTCACAGAGCAGGGAATGTGGGAGTTATATTGTCAGGTGGAACTTCCGCTGGTATTTACTTTGGCAGATATGGAACTCTGTGGTATCGCCATTGACGGAAATGTCCTTGCGGCATATGGACAGCGCTTAGGAGAGCGCCTGATGGAATTGGAGCAGTCCATCTATCAGCAGGCAGGAGAGGAGTTTAACATCAATTCTCCCAAGCAGTTAGGGGTGATTCTCTTTGAGAAGATGGGACTGCAAGGCGGAAAGAAGACGAAAACAGGTTACTCCACAGCGGCAGAGGTATTAGAGACCCTGGCTGCAGATGTTCCTTTTGTGGCGGATATATTGGAGTACCGCCAGTTGGCCAAATTGAAATCCACCTACGCAGACGGCCTGGCCCATTGCATTCACAGTGATGGTAGGATTCGTTCTTCCTTCCAGCAGACCGTGACTGCCACCGGGCGTATCAGCAGTACAGAACCTAATTTACAGAACATTCCGATTCGTATGGAATTGGGCAAACTTATCCGCAAGGTGTTTCACCCCAAAGAGGGATTTGTCTTTGTGGATGCAGATTACTCTCAGATTGAGCTGAGGGTGCTGTCGCATATGTCAGATGATGAGAATCTGATTCAGGCCTTTTTACAGGGGCAGGACATCCACAGATCCACAGCATCTTTGGTATTCCACACACCATTTGATGAGGTCACAGAGTTGCAGCGTCGAAACGCTAAGGCGGTAAACTTTGGTATTGTATATGGCATCAGTGCTTTTGGGCTCAGTCGGGACTTGGGCATCGGCAAGAAGGAAGCTCAAAAGTATATTGATGATTACTTTGTGGCGTACCCCAAGATGAAGGAGTTCTTGGACGGCCTGATTGCAGAGGGAAAGGAGCAGGGCAAGGTGACCACTATGTATGGACGTATTCGCCCCATTCCGGAATTGTCCTCAAGCAACTTTATGCAGCGACAGTTCGGAGAGCGCATCGCCATGAATTCTCCGATTCAAGGTACAGCGGCGGATATCATCAAAATCGCCATGGTGCGGGTGCATGATCGGTTGCAACGGGAAGGCTTGGAGTCCAGACTGCTGTTACAAGTACACGATGAATTGCTCATAGAGGCAAAGGAAGAGGAATTGGAACAGGTGAAGAAGTTGCTGGCGGAGGAGATGAAGCAAGCCACAGAGATGGCCGTTCCTTTGGAAGTGGATATGCATACCGGTTTGACCTGGTATGATGCAAAATAAAACTTTTTTTTAACCCTGAAAAATGCTACAATGGAGTAGATTATGAAGTTTATTGGAATCACAGGTGGAGTGGGCGCAGGAAAAAGCGCCATCTTGTCATATATAAAGAGTCATTATAATGCGAAAGTGGTTCTGGCAGACGATTTGGCCAAGACCTTGATGGAGCCGGGGCAGGAGTGCTATGAGGCTATTCGCCGGGTGTTTGGTGAATATGATGTTTTTTCTGAGGATGGTGCCATTGATGCCACAGCTATGGCACAGGTGATGTTTTCCAATCCATCCCTCAGAGAGCAGATGAATCATATCGTTCATCCGGCGGTAAAGCAAGCTGTCACAGCTCAGGTGGCACAGGAGCGAGAGAAGGGAGAACTGGACTATTTCTTTTTTGAAGCCGCTCTGCTAATTGAGGATCATTATGATGAACTCTGTGACGAACTGTGGTACATTTACACAAGTGAGGAGAACCGAAGAGCACGATTAAAGGCTGGTCGGGGCTACTCAGACGAGAAGATTACTTCCATTTTTGCAAGCCAGCTACCGGAAGATGAATTTCGCAAGCATTGCAAAGTGGTGATTGACAACAATGGGGCGCCGGAAGAGGCATTCGCAAATATTCGTAAGATATTAGATTAGGAGAAATGCAAATGAGTGTAACGAATCAAACACAGGATTTTGTTTTTGGTCTTGATATCGGAACAAGAAATATCGTGGGTACCGTGGGATACCAGGGGGAGGATGGATTTCATGTCATCGCCCAGTGCAATCGGGAACATCAGACACGAGCTATGTTGGATGGTCAGATTCATGACATCGGTCGCGTGGGGGAGACCATCAAGGAAGTAAAGGATGTTCTTGAGGGAATGATTGAGGCACCTTTGACCCAGGTTTGTATCGCTGCCGCCGGCCGTGTGTTACAGACCATCACCACCAGAGTGGCCTATGAGTATCCGGAGGAGACCGTAGTCAGCGGTGAGGATTTACATACCTTGGATTTGATGGGGATTGACCAGGCACAACAGGAGTTGAAAGGTCAGGAAGACAACAAGTACAAGTTTTACTGTGTTGGTTATTCCACCATGCGTTACTACCTCAACGGCGAGTTGTTCTCCAGCCTGGAGGGACATAAGGCAGAGACCATCGAGGAAGATATCATTGTGACTTTTTTGCCGGAAGATGTTGTGGACGGCTTGTATTCTGCAGTGGAGCGGGCAGGACTGCAGGTGGCCAATCTTACATTGGAGCCTATTGCCGCTATCAACGTGGCGATTCCGGAGAATTTCCGTATGTTGAACATTGCTTTGGTGGATGTGGGGGCCGGAACCTCCGATATCTGTATCACAAGAGATGGAAGCATCATTGCATATGGCATGATTCCGTTGGCGGGTGACGAACTCACCGAGGTGATTGTTCAGGAATACCTTGTGGATTTTGCCACAGCGGAGAAGATTAAACTGGATTCTTCCTCCTTGGAAGAAGTGGAATATGAGGACATTATGGGCATTCCCCACAAGATTAAGGCAAAGGATGTGTGGGAGTTGACAGAGTCTGTTCGAGAGAAAATGACCACAGAAGTTGCGGCTAAGATTAAGGAACTCAACGGTGGCAAGTCTGTCAGCGCGGCCTTTGTTGTAGGTGGTGGAGGAAAGATTCACGGATATACAGAGTCTCTTGCAAAGAAGTTGGATATTGTTCCGGAGCGTGTGGCTCTTCGCGGGGAAGAGGTTATGAAGAACATTACCTTTGAGCAGCAGGATGTGAAGAAGGACCCGCTTCTTGTTACGCCAATCGGTATCTGTCTGAACTACTATGAACAAAAGAACAACTTTATCATGGTTCACTTCAATGGTGAGATGATGAAGCTATATGACAACGGACACCTTACCATTGTGGACGCTGCCATGCAGGCGGGCTTTACCACAGAGGAATTGTTCCCCCGTCGCGGAAGAGAGATTCACTTTACTGTCAATGGTACACCACGTATGGCCAGAGGGGCTGAGGGTGAGTCTGCCATTGTCCGAATGAACGATGTTTTGGTGGGGATGAATACGCCTTTGGAGTTTAATTGCTTTATTGAGATTGAGCCATCCACTACAGGGGAGGAGGCAGTCTTTACCATTGAAGAGTTGGACGAGTTTGCCAACAGCAATGTGGCCTTTGAGGTAAATGGCAAGCGCATTGTCTGCCCCAAGTTTGTGGAGGTGAATGGCAGCCTGGAGATGGGAAGCTATCAGATTCAAGAAGGAGATGCGGTTGAGACCAGGAACTTCTATACCGTAGGTCAGTTGGCAGAATTTATGGATGTGGAAGTAGATCAGGACTACGACATTTTGGTGAACAATCGGCCTGCCACCTTTGATACGCTGATTTATGAGAACTTCACCATTGACTGGAAGGTTTTGGGATATGGAGCCGGTCAGGATGTGACTGCAGCAGGGCCTGTGACAGACGGACCTGTTTTCAGCGAGATTTCTGCGGAGGAAGAAACATCTGGCGATGTGGCAGAAGCAGAGGACATTGCAGGCACAGCGCCGGAGGAGGCGCGTGAACCGGAAGGTATGGAGGAACAGGAGGAAACTGTTGAGGAGACAGAGCCTGGAATCCATGTGACGGTGAACGGTGAAACTGTCTTTATGACAGGAAAGAAAGATTACATATTTGTAGACATCTTTAACGTGATTGATTTTGATATACACGCCAGCGCCGGCCGTCCGGTGGTGACCAAAATTAACGGTGAGCGGTGCAGTTATACTGCAGCGCTTCACGAGAATGATGTAGTGGACGTCTACTGGGAAGAAGCATAGAATGGAACTTTTTAGTATAGCAAGTGGCAGCAGTGGCAACTGTATTTGCGTTGGCAATGACAGTTATCATGTGATGATAGATGCCGGTATCAGTGGCAAGCGCATTGAGGAGGGAATGAACCAATTCGCCTATACCACCGGTGACATGGACGGGATTCTTGTGACCCATGAGCACAGCGACCACATCTGTGGTCTGGGAGTGGTGGCCAGGAAATATGGTATTCCCATTTACACTACTAAGGGCACAGCGGAGGCTATAATGGCATCCTCCGGTGTAGGGAAAATCGATCCCGGTCTGTTTCATATCATTCAGGGGGGACAACCCTTTCAGATAGGGAACTTACATATAAGCCCTGTTGAGATTTCCCATGATGCGGCGGAGCCGGTGGCTTATCTTGTATCGGATGATAAGAGTCGGGTGGGCGTCATTACCGATTTAGGCATGTATGATGATGAGATGGTTACCTCCCTTAAGGGGCTGGATGCCATTTTACTGGAGGCAAACCATGATATTAATATGCTTCAGGTGGGAAGCTATCCCTACTCTTTGAAGCAGCGGATTATCGGGGATAAAGGACATTTGTCCAACGAGAGTTGTGGTCAACTTTTGGGGGACATTCTTCACGATGATATGAAGCATATCCTGCTGGGGCATTTGAGTAACGAGAATAATTATCCGGAACTGGCTTTTGAGACGGTTCGCCTGGAGATTTCCATGGGAGAAAACCCCTATCGGGGCAATGATTTTCCCATCGAGGTGGCGAGAAGGGATCGAGCATCCAGTCGGATTATAGTATAGGAGGACATACCAATGGAAAACAAGCAGCAAAAGACAATTATCACTGTGGTAGGTAAGGATACTGTGGGCATTATCGCCAGAGTATGTACATACCTGGCTGAGAATAATATCAACATCCTAGATATCTCCCAGACTATTGTGCAGGACTATTTCAATATGATGATGATTGCAGATTTCAATGGCAGCAAGAAAGCCTTTGGAGATTGTCAGGAAGACCTGACCAGGTTAGGTGAAGAAATTGGCGTAGACATCAAGTGTCAGAGAGAAGAAATCTTTGAAAAAATGCATCGAATCTAAAGGAGATTATCATGATAAACAGTTGGGAAGTAATTGAGACAAACCGAATGGTGGAACAGGAGAATCTAGATGTCCGTACCATTACCATCGGTATCAGTCTTTTAGAATGTATAGATTCTGATTTGGATACATTGAATCAGAATATTTATCGCCGCATTACCACGGTGGCCAAGGACTTGGCAAAGGTGGGAGATACCATTCAGAAAGAATTTGGTATTCCCATTGTCAACAAGCGTATTTCTGTAACCCCTATCGCTTTGGTAGGTGGTGCAGCTTGTAAGACCCCGGAGGATTTTGCCACTATCGCTGACACCTTAGATAGGGCAGCAGAGGCTGTGGGAGCGGATTTGATTGGAGGATACTCTGCTCTTGTAAGTAAAGGTATGACCAAGGCAGATGAGATGTTACTTCGCTCCATTCCCACTGCATTGTGTCGCACCAAGCGTGTTTGCAGTTCTGCTAACTTAGCATCCACAAAGACAGGCATCAACATGGATGCGGTCAAGCTTATGGGAGAGATTCTTCTGGAAGTGGCAGAGATGTCAAAGGACAGAGACTCTGTAGATTGTATGAAGCTGGTAGTGTTCTGTAACGCACCGGATGACAACCCATTTATGGCGGGAGCCTTTCACGGTGTCACCGAGGCTGATGCGATTATCAATGTAGGTGTCAGTGGCCCCGGCGTTGTGAAGACCGCTTTGGAAAAAGTGCGCGGAGAGAACTTTGAGGTGCTTTGTGAGACCATTAAGAAGACAGCCTTTAAGGTTACCCGTGTGGGACAGTTGGTGGCACAGGAGGCTTCCAGACTGTTGGATATTCCCTTTGGCATTGTGGATTTGTCTTTGGCACCTACTCCGGCAGTGGGGGATTCTGTTGCGGACATCTTATGCGAGATTGGACTTGAATTTGCCGGTGCTCCGGGAACTACCGCAGCCCTTGCCATGTTAAATGACCAGGTGAAAAAGGGTGGTGTTATGGCATCCTCCTATGTGGGCGGACTTAGCGGTGCATTTATCCCTGTCAGTGAAGACCAGGGAATGATTGACGCAGTTCAGGCAGGTGCCATCACCTTGGAAAAGTTGGAAGCTATGACCTGTGTATGTTCTGTGGGCTTAGATATGATTGCCATTCCGGGAGATACCAAGGCTACCACTATCTCCGGTATGATTGCTGATGAGATGGCGCTGGGTATGGTGAATCAAAAGACCACAGCTTGCCGTTTGATTCCTGTCATCGGCAAAGGTGTGGGAGATACGGTGGAGTTTGGCGGATTGTTTGGCTATGCACCAATTATGCCGGTGAACAAGTTCTCCTGCGACGACTTTATCAATCGCGGCGGAAGAATACCGGCGCCGATTCACAGTTTTAAGAATTAAGCAGACATAAAAATCCCACCCGAAAGTATTTGACGGGTGGGATTTATGCTTGAAATGTTATGAAAGTTTTACGCCAGTGAAGCCAGAAGACCAATTAAGAATGCGCCAACAATGGCCAGTAACACAACTTGAACTAACAACCAAACCAGCTTGGCTCTTGCCCAGGTCTTTCTGGAGGGCTTGGCATTTTTGCCGAATGCCCACACGCACAGGCAGACAATGTTCACAATGGGGATGGCAGCCAAGAGAATGGAAAGCACCCATTCACTCATTTTAACCGGGTCATCTAAATCCAGTTCTTCATCCTCAAGTTCTTCAACTCCTTCTGTTACATCCTCTAAAACTTCTTCGTTTTCTTCATCACGAAATCTTTTGCTCATGGTAACCCCCTCCTGATATCTTGCCGTCTTGCGGCACTCAATGAAAAAAATATACTATAAAATCCTTTAATTGTCCAACTCATCGTCAGCAGACATGGAGTAGACGGTACGCTTACGAGCCATCTCATCGCTTTCAAGATACTCATCATAAGTAGAAACCTTATCTACAATGGTGCCGTTTGGCAAAATCTCGATGATACGATTTGCGGTGGTCTGCACAATCTGATGATCTCGGGAGGAGAACAAAAGCACGCCGGGGAACTTGATAATTCCGTTGTTCAGTGCTGTGATGGACTCCATATCCAAATGGTCAGTCGGCTCGTCAAGAATCAGTACATTAGATCCTTCAATCATCATACGAGACAGAAGAACTCGTACCTTTTCACCACCGGACAAGACCTTCATCTTCTTTACACCATCCTCCCCGGCAAAGAGCATTCTGCCCAGGAAGCCCCGGACATAGGTGGCATCCTTAATCTCAGAGAACTGTGTCAACCAGTCCACAATAATCAAATCGTTGTCAAAAATAGCTGTGTTGTCCTTCGGGAAGTAGGATTGGGATGTGGTGACACCCCACTTGTAGGAACCTTCGTCAGGCTCCATCTCACCTGCCAAAATCTGGAACAAAACAGTCTTTGCAGCCTCGTTGGCACCTACGAAGGCAACCTTGTCTTCTCGGCCCAGAATGAAGCTTACATTATCCAAAACCTTCACGCCGTCAATGGTCTTAGAGATACCTTCTACAGTAAGCACTTCGTTTCCAATCTCACGATTTGGT
>JAQXIY010000066.1 GCA_029008035.1 Lachnospiraceae bacterium | reverse complement strand
CATGCTTTTGATTGCATTTCAGATGTACACACAGACCACCTATAATTATCTGTTCCTCAATTATTATGAGAAGCCGGGACTTTATAGTTTCGTGACGATTTGTACCTATGTGCCCATGGCGTTGTTCCTGCCGATTATTGGAAAATTAGTGCGAAAGTTTGGAAAGAAGGAACTTTGCTCCTTTGGTTTGGCCTTTGCAGCTGTCATTAACTTTATCATGTATGGCATAGGATATACAAACCTGGCGGCAAATCCATATATCTTTATGGGACTCTTGTTCCTGTCAGGTGCAGGACAGACCTTCCTGACACTGGAGGTATGGGCGCTTGTTATGGATGTGATTGATTATCATGAGTTGAGATCGGGAAGACGAGAGGAAGGAACAACCTACGCAATCTATTCATTTACTCGTAAATTGGGTCAGACATTGGCAGGCGTGGGAGTACCGGTATTGCTTGCCGTAATCGGCTACAATGTAGATGCCACAAAGCAGGCGGCAGAAGTAATTGAACGACTTTATACTATGGCAACGCTGGTTCCGGCCATTGCACTTCTTGTGATGTTCCTTTGTCTGGGATGTGGCTACTCCTTGTCCAAGGGCAAACTTCAGGATATGTATCAGAAGTTGGAAGGAAAGAGAAACTCATAGAAATCTATAACAGAGTATAAAAAAGGACTACTTCGGTAGTCCTTTTTATACATACGAATGGCTCCAATTTTTTTCAAAATAATCCTTGCTTTATGAATCGACATTTAGTATAATAATTTTTGCTGATGCAAAGGGGATTAGTTCATCGGTAGAATAAGAGTCTCCAAAACTCCAGAGCCGGGTTCGATTCCTGGATCCCCTGTTTTAAAGCCTTAAATCGTTATGATTTGAGGCTTTTGTTGTATGGGAAATGAGGTGAATGGGATGCCAAAGAACATTATTTTTGATATAGGCGGTGTATTGCTTGAATATCGCTGGTTGGACATGCTAATGGATTATGGGCTTGATAAAGAGGATGCAGAGGAGATTGGCCGCAAGATGTTTGACGATTCCCTGTGGTCAGAACTTGATTTGGAACTGCGTCCCACTGTGGAAGTGATTCACGATTTTCAGAAGAAATATCCGGAATATGCCCAGGTTGTAGAGTGGTTCATCACCCACGGAGAATTTATGCATGTGGGACGACCAAAGGTGTGGGAACTGGTTCACCAACTCAAGGAAAAAGGTTATGGGCTGTACGTTCTGTCTAACTATTCCAGCGACCTATTTTCCAAGCATACCAAGGATGTGCCATTTCTGAAAGAGATGGATGGTATTGTGGTTTCCTATATGATTCACAAGGCAAAGCCAAATCCGGAAATCTATCAATATTTATTGAACCAGTATCATTTGATTCCGGAGGAATGTTTGTTCTTTGATGATCGGGCAGAGAATACGAAGGCGGCACAGAGATTGGGAATAGAAGCCATCACCGTGACGTCCCAAGAGTTTTTGATAGAGCAACTGCAGGAACTTCTTAACAAGTAGGAGAGGTCTATGATTGAATTGCTTGTAGAGATTATCAAGTTTCCATTGAAATTGTTGTATTACCTGGTGGGTGGATTTCTCTTTCTCATAGGTTCTATCTTTGTCCATGGCGAACATAAAACCGGAGAAAAGATAAGTGCCGGGCTCATAGCCGGCTTATCCTTTGCGGTGGCGGCGGTATATTACTACTTTAACGGTGGAGATGCTAAGGGACTTCTTATTGCTGGGGCAATTTTTGCTGTACTGATTATGCTGTTACTGATTAATATTTGGATCATAAAACAGTCTCGAAAATAAAGACACGGCAAGGAGTATCCCGGCCGTGTCTTTTTGTGAGGATATTATTAATGTAAATATTAGTAATTATTTCTTGTATACTAAATTACCCAGCATCAAATCTTTCTTGAAGCTGCGGATATCAGTGTTCTTATCGATAAATACAGGCTCGATGCCCATTGCATATGCCCAGTCACCCATCTGCTCTGCAGTCAGGTCATAGGTAAATGCTGTGTGGTGTGCACCACCTGCCAAGAGCCAAGCCTCAGTTCCTGTGTAGAAGTCAGGCTGTGGAACCCAGTAATTGACTGCAGTAGGAAGTTTTGGCATTGCCTTTTCCGGCTTCTTGCAATCCACATCTGCAATGATGAGACGGAAACGGTCTCCCAAGTCAATAAGAGAAGTAGCAATACCGGGGCCTTCCTTAGATGTAAATACCAGACGAGCCGGATCTTCCCGATTGCCCATAGAAAGTGGTTGGCACTTAATGCTGATAGGACCATCTGCAATGGAGGGACAAATCTCTAACATATGGGCCTCCAGAATACCTTCCTTGCCGGGAACAAGATTGTAGGTGTAATCCTCAAGCATGGAAGAACCCTTAGCGTCCTTCATGTCAGCGGTCATCAACTTCATCAGGCGAACCATAGCGGCAACCTTCCAGTCACCCTCGGCGCCAAATCCGTATCCCTTTTCCATCAGGCGCTGGATAGCGAGACCGGGGAGTTGTTGCAAAGCCCCTAAATCTCCAAAGTGTGTGACAATGGCCTGATAATTCTTTTCTTGTAGAAATCTCTCAAATCCCAACTCAATTTGTGCCTGAACGGCCACATGCTTTTTGAACTCGTTTGCATCTCGCCCTTCCAGCAAAATTTCGTATTTGTCATAATATTCATCTACCAAAGCATTGGTATCAGAAGCGGACACGGCGGCAACAGCTTCTGCAATCTCATTTACCGGATAAGCATCTACCTCCCAGCCGAACTTCAGCTGTGCCTCTACCTTATCACCCTCTGTAACAGCTACATTGCGCATATTGTCAGCAACACGCATCACACGGATATGACTGCTTTCCACAATACCGATGGCTGTGCGCATCCAGGAAGCAATCTTGCCTATCACCTCAGGATTGCTCCAATGACCAACCACGATTTTGTGCTCAATACCCATTCTTGCAACAATATGACCATATTCTCTGTCACCGTGAGCAGATTGATTCTCATTCATAAAATCCATATCGATGGAGTCGTATGGAATTTCCTGATTAAACTGTGTATGTAAGTGCAACAGTGGCTTGCGATACTCCTGTAATCCCAATATCCAGGACTTGGCAGGAGAAAAGGTGTGCATCCATGTGATAACACCGGCGCAACTGTCGTCATTGTTTGCTTCGTTGAATGTTGCACGAATCAACTCGTTGGTAATCAGTGTTGGCTTCCAAATCACCTCAAAAGGCAACAAACCTGACTTGTTTAACTCATCAACAATTTGTTTAGAGTGAGCAGCTACATTGCGAAGACACTCATCGCCATACAAATCCTGTGATCCGGTGCAAAACCAAAATTTGTAATCCTTTGATAGATTCATTTCATTTACCTCCCAAAATATCTATTGATAAGAGGAGTATAACAGAAAAAATTATGAGAAAACTCCCTTGAAAAAGAATGGAGAAAAAAAACACACAAAATAGTAAAAAAGTAACCTGATATAGGATTTTTTGGTAAGAAGTGTTATACTAAAACTTAATAAAATGAAACAAGACAAAGGGAGAAAGAATTATGGCGAGAAAGAGCAGTGTGGAAAGGGCAAGTGAGATTGTAGGCGGCTTTGCAACAGCAAAGAAGAACATTACCATTCAGTTCCAGGGAAGAGAGCGCAGTCAGGAGAATATTTTACAACAGGTTCGACGGGAGGCGCTTGCCAGGGGGATTGCTGATGAGGAGATTGAACATGTAGATATTTATATTAAGCCGGAGGAACAGGCAGTGTACTATGTGATTAATCGCCAGATGGAAGGCAAAATAGCGTTTTAGGAGGATAGAATATGGCAACAACATTTGTAGTAGCTAATCAGAAAGGCGGTATCGGCAAGACCACCACAGCAACCACCCTAGCAGGTATTTTAGGTAAGAGAGCAAAGACACTTTTGATTGACGCAGACCCACAGGGGAATAGCACCAGTACATATCAGGCACAGGTTGAGGATGTGGCGACACTGTATGATGTGATTGTGGATGCAGAGAAGCTCCCCTTGGAGGAGGCTATTCAGCATATGCCCAATGGCGACATTGTGGCATCCGATCCATTGCTTGCCAAGGCAGAGAAGATGTTGGACGGAGATATTGAGGGCTTATATCGTCTGAAAGATGCCATCGAGGACTTTGACGGATATGAGTATATTGTCATTGACACGGCACCATCCTTGAATGTGATTTTATATAATTGCCTGATTGCAGCAGATCAAGTGATTATTCCGGTAACGGCGGATGCCTATTCTTTACAGGGATTGAATCAGCTCTGTGAGACGATAAAGGCGGTGCAGAGAAGACAGAATCCCAGACTATCCATTGCCGGACTGCTTCTGGTGAAATTCTCCGGTCGATCTAATTTGGAGAAGGCAACAAAGCAGGAGTTGATGGAAGTTGCAGAACAGATTGGCACCAGATTGTTTGAAACCACTATTCGTGAATGTGTTAAGACCAAGGAAGCCCAGGAGAAGAAACAGCTTCTTATCGACTATGCGCCAAAGTGTAACACTATGATTGATTATCTGGCATTTGTGGATGAATTATTGCAGTAAAGATAAAACATCGGTATCGGAGGTATTGAGATGGATAGATTTTATACGGCAAAGGCTCCAATCAGTGAGAATAAGACCTATCACACAGGTGAACTGAGATTTAGCGTGATTACGAATCGGATTTTGCGAGTGGAACGGGATCCGGGGTTTTTATTTGAGGACAGGGCAACTCAGAAAATAATGCACAGGGATTTTGGTGAGGCTTCCTTTGAGGTGTCAGAGGATGACATTTCCGTTATAATTAAGACCGAAGAGGCAGAGTTTTATGTGAATAAGGATACCCTTAAGGTAGAAGTGAAGATGGTGAGCTATACCGTGGATGCAGATTGTGTTCACTATCTTGGAGGAACCTTCCGTACTCTGGACAATGCTCTGGGAGACAGAATCAAGTTTGGAGAGAACAAAGGCCGTGTGAAGTTATCCGACAGTATCTTTTCTCTGGAAGGAGTGGCCGTCATCGACGATTCGGGCTCCTATCTGTTAGAGGAGGACGGAACTTTGGCTGAGAGAGCCGAAGGAGTAGTTGATAAATATATTCTGGCATTTGGTAAGGATTATCTGGGCGGATTGAAGGAATTTTACCATTTGACAGGTTTTACGCCACTTTTGCCGAAGTATGCATTGGGCAACTGGTGGTCCCGCTACTATGCATACCGCCAGCAGGAGTATCTGGATCTGATGGACAAATTTGCTGACAAGAAAATACCCCTTACCGTTGCCACCATTGATATGGATTGGCATCTTGTAAAAAATGTTCCAAAGGACGCAAAGACCAAGTATAAGTTCTGGGGCAAGGGATGGACAGGGTATACCTTTGACAAGGAATTGTTCCCTGATTACAAGCAGTTCTTCAAGGATTTGAAGGAACGTAATTTGGCCATTACCATGAATCTTCATCCCCATGACGGCATTCGCTATTTTGAGGATCAATATGAGCAGATGGCAAAGGCCAACGGCATTGATCCTGCTACAAAAGAAGGGGTGGAATTTGATTTTACCAACAGGACGTTTGTGGACAGTTATTTCGACTATGTGATGCATCCTTATGAGGAGGATGGAGTAGACTTCTGGTGGATTGACTGGCAGCAGGGCAAAAAGTCCGGCAAGAAAGGCTTGGATCCGCTGTGGCTGCTGAATCACTATCATACGTTGGATGCGGGAAGAAATGGCAGAACGCCACTGATTCTATCTAGGTATTCCGGAACTGGTTCCCATCGTTATCCCTTGGGCTTTTCCGGAGACACCATTGTCCGGTGGCAGAGCCTTGCATATCAGCCATACTTTACCACTATGTCCTCCAACACAGGATATAGCTGGTGGTCTCATGATATCGGTGGCCATATGTTTAGCAAGGGTAATCCCGAAATTTACACCAGATGGGTGGAGTATGGGGTTTTCTCACCTATTAATCGACTGCATTCCACCAGAGATAAGTGGAGTAAAGAGCCATGGCTTTACGGTCCACAGGCGGAGGAGATTGTGACACGATTTTTGCAACTTCGTCACCGTCTGTTACCGTATTTATATACAGCAAATGTGCTCACCGCCACAGAGGGCATTCCACTGATTATGCCCATGTATTATCTGAATGATTGTAAAGAAGCTTATGAGGCAAAGAATCAGTACTATTTTGGGGAGAATATGATTGTGGCACCGGTGCTGCAACCTGTAGATCAGAAGGGTGTGGCACCTGTATCCGTATGGTTGCCGGAGGGAATCTGGACAGATTTCTTTACCAGAGAGGTTTATGAGGGAGGACAGACCTATGAGCTGTCTGTTCCCATGGACCGCATTCCTGTCTTTGTAAAAGCGGGGGCTGTTGTGCCGTTGCTTATGAATGGGGAGAGTAATCATCAGGACTTTACTTCTCTTGAGGTATGCTTCTATGCAGGAGAGGGTACTTATCGTATGTATGATGAGATTGGTTATATCGATTTCGCCGTGACATCAGATGGAGATAAGATGAAGATTTCCATTGAGCCCAGTGAGGATTGCGCAACCAAGGAGATTAAGATTACTGCATTGGGCGCTGCTTCCTATGATGTGTCTCACAATGGGGCAATTCAAATTATATAGTGCTTTTGTAGGAAATATGTGGTATAATTTCCCGGCAAAAGAGAAAACCTTACAAATATGAGAAATAAGGAGAAAAACTGTGCTTGAATTACAAAACATTTCTTATGTGACAGAGGATGGAAAAACCATCTTAAAGGATATCAATGCAAAGATTGATGATCATTTCGTGGTGATCACAGGGCCAAACGGTAGTGGTAAATCTACGCTGGCTAAGGTGATTGCCGGTATCATAAAGCCTTCTGCCGGTCGTATTTTGATGGATGGACAGGACATTACAGAGTTAAGCATCACAGAGCGAGCAAAATTGGGTATTAGTTATGCCTTCCAGCAACCGGTGCGTTTTAAAGGACTTACGGTCAAGGATTTGATGTCTCTTGCAGCGGGAAAGGAAGCCAGTCTCAACGAGCTTTGTAATCTGCTGTCTGAAGTGGGATTGTGTGCTAAGGATTACATTAACAGGGATTTGGACGCCTCTCTCTCCGGAGGAGAGTTAAAGCGTATTGAGATTGCTATGGCATTTGCCAGGAATTCTGCTTTAACCCTATTTGATGAGCCGGAGGCGGGGATTGATTTGTGGAGTTTCCAGAAACTGATTCGCGTATTTGAGAAGATGGTTGCCACCAACGATGGCAATATTTTAATTATCAGCCATCAGGAGCGTATCCTTGATATCGCAGACAAGGTTCTGTATTTAAAGGACGGTCAGGTGGCCAAGTACGACACCAAGGACAAAGTCCTTCCGGAGATTATGGGCAGAGCTTCCGGCGCATGCCGCGTACTGACTGACAAGATGAAGGAGGACTAGTAAGATATGAATTCCATTGAACAGAATATTTTAAAAGAAGTGGCAGGATTGGATGCACTTCCTGTTGGGGCATATAACATCAGAACCAACGGGGCATCTTCTGCTCGTAATACAACAGCGAACATTGATATTGTCACCAAGGAGGACAAGCCGGGTATCGATATCATCATCAAGCCGGGCACGGTCAATGAGAGTGTTCACATTCCTGTTGTGGTATCTCAGGCAGGACTGAAAGATATGGTATACAATGACTTTTTCATCGGAGAAGGATCTGATGTGACAATTGTGGCCGGGTGTGGTATTCACAGTTGTGGCGATGCGGATAGCGCTCATGATGGTATCCATACGTTCTTTGTGGCTAAGAATGCCAAGGTCCGCTATGTGGAAAAGCACTATGGCGAAGGCGATGCTGATGCCACGGGTAAGCGATTGATGAATCCAACTACTGTGGTTCATCTGGAGGAAGGTGCTCAAATGATGATGGAAACCTCTCAGATTGCAGGTATAGATGATACTATGCGAGTGACAGAGGCAGATTTGGCCGATGGTGCCAAGTTGGAGATTCGTGACAGCATTATGACTACAGGAGAGCAGACGGCAGACGCTGTGTTTACTGCAGACTTGAATGGTGAGGATTGTAGTTGTAATATTATTAGCCGTACCGTTGCCAAGGGAAACAGCAAGCAGCATTACACCAGTACCCTTAACGGCAATAACCGTTGTGCAGGACATACAGAGTGTGATTCTATTATTATGGATAACGCTTATGTACTGGCAACACCACAGCTTTCCGCAGCAACCACTGAGGCAAGCCTGATTCATGAGGCTGCCATTGGCAAGATTGCGGGAGAGCAATTGATTAAGTTGATGACCTTGGGACTTACCGAGGAGGAGGCAGAGGAGCAGATTATCTCCGGTTTCCTAAAATAAGCAGGATAGTCAGGTAAAGTTGTGTCTTTGCCTGACTTTTTTATATAGGAGGAATAAAATGGAGGAAAAGATAAAACGATTTCTGGAAATTATGGATGAATCAGAACGCATTGTTTTCTTTGGGGGTGCAGGAGTTTCCACCGAAAGCGGCATCCCGGATTTCCGCAGCAAGGATGGGTTATACAATCAGCATGACGTGCAATTTGATTCCTATTCTCCGGAGTATCTTTTGAGTCACAGTTGTCTTGTGAGAGAGCCGGAGGTGTTCTTTGAATTCTATCGCCAAAAGATGGACACCAGAGGAATTGAGCCCAATATCACTCACAAGGTGTTGGCCGAATTGGAAGATATGGGAAAACTTACAGCCATTGTGACCCAGAATATTGATGGATTACATCAAAAGGCGGGGAGCAGGAAGGTGTATGAAATTCACGGAACTACGCAGCACAACTATTGCTCCAAGTGTAGAAGAGATATGGGGAAAGATGCCATTTTCAATTCTACGGGGATTCCCACTTGTCCCCATTGCGGTGGTATGATTCGGCCCTATGTGACCTTATATGAGGAGGGACTGCCGGAGGATGCTGTGGCGGGAGCCATCAGTGCAATTCGTCAGGCGGACTGTCTGATTGTGGCGGGAACATCTCTTAATGTATATCCTGCGGCGTCCTATATTTACGAATTTCACGGGAAACACATTGTGGTATTGAATCTAGACCCGGTGGGAGTCAGTTTGAATCCCGATTCGGATCTCTTTATTCAGGGGAAAATGGGAACGGTGTTCACCCGGTTATCGGAGCACTTACGCCACATATTGTAGAATATGATTATCATCCTGTACTAAATTTAGTACATGGAAACGGTTTCGTTGACAATATTTTCCATTTGTGCTTAAATACCTAGCGGAAGGTGAGGAGAAATGGAATTTAAAGTATTATTAAAGAACACAAAAGACGTGGAAGAGTTTGTAGAAGCTGCAAGCCAGTGTGCCGGCGACATCGACATGAAGAGCGGTTCCATCTATTTGGATGCCAAGTCATTGCTCGGCGTCATGAGCATGGGCATGAAGCGTGAGATGCAGGTCATTTGCAGTCATCAGGATAAGCAGTTTCTCAAATCTGTTCGAAAATTCGCAATCGCATAAGAAGGACATCATAAAGGGTCATTCTTTTACCCAGTCGGGTAGGAGGGTGGCCTTTTTTGTGTTATACTGTCAGTTATGAAGATGAGTAAGTTGGTACAACAGGACAATTGTAAACCACAGATTGTAATTTCTGTGCGTAATCTGGTGGAGTTTCTTCTGGCCGAAGGGGATATTGACGAGGGCAGGGGAGGCGCCATGCGTATGGAGGCTATGGCCGAGGGCAGTCGTATGCACAGGAAATTGCAACGAAGAGCCGGGGCTGATTATCACGCTGAAGTTCCGCTAAAGTTTCTTATAGACTACGAAGAGTATCAATTGGCCTTAGAAGGCCGCGCCGATGGTATTATCTATGATGAGGAGACGATTCCTCTTTTGGGGGATTTAGACCATGAGGCATTCTCCAGGGTGATTATCGATGAAATCAAGGGAATGTATTTGGATGTGGAAGCCATGACAGAGCCTATTTCTGTTCATCTGGCCCAGGCGAAATGCTATGCTTTTATCTTTGCCAACCAAAACCATCTGCCTTACATATCTGTGCAGATGACCTACGCCAATCTGGATACGGAGGAAGTACGGCGCTTTCGGGAAGATTATACCTATGAAGAGATTGAGGAATGGTTTTTGAACTTGATTTCTGATTATAAAAAATGGGCGGACTACCTCTTTCACCAAAAAATGATTCGCCAGCAGTCTATACAGACGCTGGAATTTCCCTATGCGTATCGACAGGGACAGAAGAAACTGGTGGCGGATGTGTATCGCAGCATTGCCAGGGAGAAACTATTATTTATTCAGGCTCCCACGGGGACAGGTAAGACTCTGGCTACTATTTTTCCGGCAGTGCAGGCCATGGGACAGGACATGGGTGAACGTATTTTTTATCTTACCGCTAAATCTGCAACCGGTCTGGTGGCGAGAGATACTTTTTTGCTGTTAGAGGACCGGGGATATCAAGGGAAAACTGTGGTTCTTACCGCCAAGGATAAGATGTGTCTGTTGGAAGAGCGCAGCTGCAATCCGGATAGTTGCCCATATGCAAAGGGGCATTATGACCGGGTGAATGATGCGGTTTATGATTTGTTACAACAGGAGAATGTTATTGATCGGGAAGTTATTTTGTCCTGGGCCAAAGAGCGAAAAGTTTGTCCCTTTGAGTTCAGTTTGGATGTGTCCAATTGGGTGGATCACATTATCTGTGATTATAATTATGTGTTTGACCCCAATGTGTATCTGAAGCGTTTTTTTGCAGAAGGCCTGAGGGGGGATTATCTCTTTTTGATAGATGAGGCCCATAATTTGGTGGATAGAGCCAGGGAAATGTACTCGGAGACACTGATAAAGGAAGAATTTCTTCTTATGAAGAGGAAACTCAAACCCTTTTCCCGCAAGTTGGAGCGATATCTGGAACGCTGTAATAAAGAACTTCTTCTCTTGAAGCGTCAGTGCGAGAGGGTGCTGGTCCTAGAGGATGTGGATGTATTTCTTTTTGCCCTTTGCAATGTTGCGGCGGCATTTGATGAACTGTTGCAACGGGAGGTGAGCCTCCCGGAACGGGACGAAGTGTTGGATTTTTACTTTAAGGTACGTAATTTCATCAATCTCAGTGAGCACCTGGATGAGCATTATCGCATTTACTGTGACTACAATGACAAGGGAGAGTTTTGTCTTCATCTCTTTTGCGTAGACCCGTCTTTGATGCTGCAGGAACGTCTGGACAAAGCCCGCTCCGCTGTTTTTTTCTCTGCCACCTTGTTACCGGTACAGTATTACAAGGAACTATTGTGTAATAAGACTGATGTGTACGCTATCTACGCGGAACCGGCGTTTGAGCAGAGCCAGAGGGCACTGGTAATAGGAAATGACGTAACCAGTAAGTTTACCAGAAGAAATGAAGAGGAATATAACAGGTTTGCCGAATACATACTCCGCATCGTGGAGCAAAGAAAAGGAAATTATATGGTCTTTTGTCCGTCTTACAAGATGATGGAGGATATTTACGGACATTTTCTGGCAAAGGCAGAGGGTCGATACCGAGTCATCGTGCAGGGAAGCGGTATGAGCGAGGCGAAAAGGGAAGAATTTTTGCAAGAATTTGACAAACAGGGAGAGGGAACCCTAGTGGCGTTTTGTGTTCTTGGGGGTATTTTTTCAGAGGGGATTGATTTGACAAATGAGCGATTGATTGGCTCCATTGTTGTGGGGGTAGGCCTGCCTCAGATTGGCAATGAGAGGGAGATTATGAAGCAGTATTTTGATGCCACCGGTCGAGATGGCTTTGATTTTGCTTATCGATATCCCGGAATGAATAAGGTGATTCAAGCTGCCGGGCGGGTGATTCGCACCACGGAGGACAGGGGGGTGATTGCTCTTCTGGATGAGCGGTTCTGCCAGAACACATACCGAACTACCTTTCCGCGAGAGTGGCAGGATGCAGTGGTGTGCAATCTTGCCACGGTAGAAGATAGAATAGAAGAATTTTGGAACGCATTATAAATCAGGTAATAGTTGTAGGAAAGCTTCTGCAGATGCAGACAGTGGCAGCGACGGATGTGTGGCTGCTACCAGTTGTCTCTGTGGAAGTTTTTCTTTTGTTGACACAATCTGTAAATCCTTAGATTCCTTTTTTATACAGTAATCGGGAACGAAAGCCAGTCCAAGACCTATTCGAGCAAAATCGATAAGCAGATCATTGGAGTACAACTGAAACTCAGGAACCAGATCCAGCTGATGCTGCAAAAAGATTTGATGCAGATATTGGCTGGTGGTGCTGTTTTTTTCCAACATCATAATGGGGAGCTTTGTCACATCCTTTAGTGTCATTTCCTCTGTAATCCTAGGGAAATGTGAGGGATTTCCCACAAATACATCCTGAAATAGAGAAACTGTTTTTGTGATATAGGAAGCGTTCAGCCGTTCATTGGGATTGTTACTTACAATGATATCCACCTGCCCCTGCTCCAGCAGATCTACGCAGGACTTGGAAGTAGCGTTGGTGACTTTGATGGGCACCTCCGGGTATAGTTGGTGGAACTGTTTGATGTAGGGCACCAGAAAATAGCGACAGATGGTGTCGCTGGCACCGATGTGGAGTTGTCCAAGCTGAGTCTCGTTCACATTCTGAATCTGTTCTTCTCCTCTTCGAATAAGGTTCATGGCAGGTTCGATGTGTTGTAACAGTAATTCTCCGGCAGGAGTCAGTTGTACCTTTTTGGTGCTTCGGATAAACAGTGTTTGCCCAATCTTCTTCTCCAGTGTTTTGATGGCCTGGGATACAGCGGACTGGGAGATGTATAGTTGCTTACTGGCCTCGGAAAAACTGAGAGAGGTGGCAACATTGTAAAAGACCTTATACAGTTCATAATTGATATCCATAGGTATCATCTCCTTATGTTTATGTTATATTGTTATTATATAAGTGGTATTAATAGCAGTCAAGGGGATAGATAAGTCATACTAATATATCTGATTAGGGATAATTATTATGTATCTAAAAATTTCTGTGCTATAATGGGAACAGTGATAAATTACAAATTGCATGGAGGTAACACATGGGAAACGTAAGAAGAGTTTATGCAGAAAAGAAACCTGAATTTGCAGTGGCAGCCAAGTCGTTGTTATCTGAAATTCGCAGTTATCTTGGCATCAAGACTGTGACAGGTGTCAGAGTATTGATTCGCTATGATATTGAGAATATTTCCGATGAAATTTATAAGAAAGCATTGAAGACCGTCTTTTGTGAATTGCCGGTTGATGACGTATACGAGGAGACCTTCGAGAACACAGGTCGTGTATTTAGTGTTGAGTTTTTGCCGGGGCAGTTTGATCAGAGAGCAGACTCAGCAGAACAGTGTGTTCGTCTGCTGAAGGAGGACGAGGAGGCTGTGATTCGTTCCGCAACCACCTATGTGATTGAAGGTGGGGTAACCGACGACGAGTTTGCGGCTATCAAGAAGCATTGTATTAATCCGGTGGATTCCAGAGAGACAGGTATGGATAAGCCACAGACTCTGACAGATCACTTTGATGAGCCTGCTGATGTGATTATCTTTGACGGATTTTCTACAATGCCGGAGGCTGAGTTAAAGGATTTATATGATTCTCTGGGTCTGGCTATGACATTTAAGGATTTTCTTCACATTCAGAAGTACTTTGTTACTGATGAGAAGAGGGATCCATCTATGACAGAAATCCGTGTATTGGATACTTATTGGTCTGACCACTGCCGTCATACCACTTTCTCCACAGAACTTAAGAATGTTTCCTTTGAGGATGGATATTACCGTGGACCAATCGAAGATACCTACCATGATTATTTAGATAATTTCAAAGTGTTATACAAGGACAGAGATGATAAGTTTGTCTGCCTGATGGATTTGGCACTTATGGCTATGAAGAAGTTAAAGTCAGAGGGCAAGCTGGCTGATCAGGAAGAGTCTGATGAAATTAATGCCTGCTCTATTGTTGTTCCCGTAGAGGTGGACGGCAAGACTGAGGAGTGGCTTGTGAACTTCAAGAACGAGACACACAATCATCCAACAGAGATCGAGCCATTTGGTGGGGCTGCCACTTGCCTTGGTGGAGCTATTCGTGATCCACTTTCCGGTCGTACTTATGTATATCAGGCTATGCGTGTTACCGGTGCTGCAGATCCTACCGTTTCTGTGAAGGATACCATCGAAGGTAAGCTCCCACAGAAGAAACTGGTTCGCGAGGCTGCTCATGGATATTCTTCCTATGGTAATCAGATTGGCCTTGCTACCGGTTATGTTAAGGAAGTATATCATCCGGATTACGTGGCAAAGAGAATGGAGATTGGTGCTGTTATGGGAGCTGCTCCCAGACGCGCTGTTCAGAGATTGACTTCTGATCCGGGAGACCGCATCATCCTTTTGGGCGGACGTACCGGTCGTGATGGTATCGGTGGTGCTACCGGATCTTCTAAGGCTCACAACACAGAGTCTACTGCTGTTTGTGGTGCAGAGGTTCAGAAGGGTAATCCACCTACAGAGCGTAAGATTCAGCGTCTGTTCCGTCGTGAGGAAGTAAGTTATATCATTAAGAAGTGTAATGACTTTGGTGCCGGCGGCGTGTCGGTTGCCATCGGTGAGTTGGCAGACGGACTTCGTGTTCAGCTTGACAAGGTGCCTAAGAAATACGCAGGTTTGGATGGTACAGAGTTGGCTATCTCAGAATCTCAGGAGCGTATGGCTGTTGTAGTTGCACCTGAGAATGTTGACAAGTTCTTAGCATTTGCTGCTGAGGAGAACTTGGAGGCTATTGAGGTCGCTGTGGTAACAGAGGAGCCTAGATTGGTTCTTGAGTGGCGTGGAAAGGAGATTGTAAATCTTTCCAGAGCATTCCTTGACACCAATGGAGCTCATCAGGAGACAGATGTTTACGTTGAAATGCCATCTAAGGATGACAACTATTTCGATAAATTTGCCGTTGATGGTGTAAAAGAAGCAGTAGAAGCAGGTGACGTGAAGATGGCGTGGATGACCACCTTGTCTGATCTTAATGTATGCTCTCAGAAGGGATTGGTAGAGATGTTTGATGGCTCTATCGGTGCCGGTAGTGTGTTTATGCCATTTGGTGGTAAATATCAGTTGACAGAGACTCAGTCAATGGTGGCTAAGCTTCCGGTTGCAGAGGGCAAATGCGATACGGTAACGATGATGTCTTACGGATTTGACCCATACCTTTCTGCTTGGAGCCCATACCATGGGGCATCCTTCGCAGTATTGGAATCTGTTGCAAGAATTGTTGCAGCAGGTGGTGATTATAAGAAGATTCGCTTCACATTCCAGGAGTACTTCCGTAGAATGTCAGAAGATCCTAAGCGTTGGAGTCAGCCATTTAGTGCACTCCTTGGTGCATATCAGGCACAGATGAAGTTTGGTTTGCCATCTATCGGTGGTAAGGACTCTATGTCTGGAACCTTCAATGAGATTGATGTTCCTCCAACCTTGGTATCTTTTGCTGTTGATGTGGCAAAAGAAGGAGATATCATTACACCTGAGTTAAAGAAGGCTGGCAATGAACTTGTATTCTTCCATGTACATAAGGATGCGTTTGATTTGCCGGATTATGATCAGGTTATGAAACTCTATGACGTAATTCATACTTTGATTCAGAAGAAGGCAATTGCATCTGCATACGCTATTGATTCTCACGGATTTGCAGCAGCAGTATCAAAGATGGGATTTGGTAATAAGCTTGGTGTGGCAGTAGACGCTGTTGTTACAGAAGAAGAACTCTTCGCCAACTGTGTTGGTTCTATTGTAGCTGAGTTGAATGGTGATACTTTTGCAGTTGTTAAGGAAGCTATGGCGGCAGCAGGCTTGGCAGATGATGTCATGGTTGTTGGTCAGGTGACGGATAATCAGAGATTCACCTACAAGGATATGGAGATTTCCATGGAGGAAGCTATCACTGCTTGGACAACTCCACTTGAGAAAGTATTTCCAACAAGAAGTACAGATGATAAAGCTGTTGTTGACACCGGTTTATATCAGGCAAAAGATATCTACGTGTGCAAGAATAAAGTGGCTAAGCCGAAGGTATTTATTCCTGTATTCCCAGGTACTAACTGTGAGTACGACAGTGCAAAGGCATTTGAGAGAGCAGGAGCAGAACCGGTTGTTAAGGTGTTTAAGAACCTTTCTGCTACAGATATTCGTGATTCTGTTGATATCTTTGTAAAAGAGATTTCACAAGCACAAATGATTATGTTCCCGGGTGGATTCTCAGCAGGTGATGAGCCGGAAGGAAGTGCTAAGTTCTTTGCTACAGCATTCCGCAACGAGAAGATGAAGGAAGCGGTTATGGATTTGCTTCAGAATAGAGATGGACTTGCCCTGGGTATCTGTAATGGCTTCCAGGCTTTGATTAAGCTTGGATTAGTACCTTACGGTGAGATTCATACACAGCAGGCAGATGCACCTACTTTGACATACAATACCATCAACCGTCACATCTCAAAGATGGTGTACACTAAGGTGGTATCTGACAAGTCTCCATGGTTGGCTCAGGCTGAACTTGGCAAGACCTATTGTAACCCGGCATCCCATGGTGAGGGCCGTTTTGTAGCCAATGATGAGTGGTTGCAGAAGCTGTTTGCAAATGGTCAGGTGGCTACTCAGTATGTGAACGAAGCCGGAGAACCTACCATGGATGAAGAATGGAACATTAACGGTTCTTATATGGCAATTGAGGGTATCACCAGCCCGGATGGTCGTGTTCTTGGTAAGATGGCTCACTCTGAGAGAAGAGGCGAGGCAGTTGCCATGAATATTTATGGCGAGCAGGATATGAAGATTTTCGAATCCGGTGTGGCATATTTTAAGTAATGGGAAAGCAGACAGATTTTCTGTCTGCTTTTTTAGAAAAATTCTTACAAAACCTTGACAAAAAATATTGCAATGTACTATATGTTGTGCTAAAATTTTGGAGATTTAGGGTTTTTTAGAAAGGCAGGGCATAAAATGAAAGCGTTTCTTATATTGGAAGACGGAACGGTTTTCACCGGAGAGAGCATTGGCTCTACTCGAGAGGTGATCAGCGAAATCGTATTTAACACTTCTATGACGGGATACTTGGAGGTTTTGACAGATCCTTCCTATGCAGGGCAGGCTGTTGTTATGACATATCCTTTGATTGGCAATTATGGTATTACACCTGATATGGAATCAGAACGTCCATGGGTGGATGGTTACATTGTTCGGGAATTAAGTAGAATTCCAAGTAACTTCCGCTGTCAGGGAACCATTCAGGACTTTCTGAAGGAGAACGATATCCCGGGAATCGCCGGCGTGGATACCAGAGCCCTTACGAAGATTTTGCGAGATAAGGGAACCATGAACGGTATGATTACCATCAACGAGAACTATAATCTGGAGGAAATCCTGCCTAGATTAAAAGAATATACAGTAGGTGACGTGGTATCTAAGGTTACCTGCAAAGAGAAGAAGGTTTTAAAGCCTTTCGAGGCCAAGTCGGTGCTTCCGGAGAATCAGGGAATGATGGGAAGCCTTGCAGCTAATAAAGTATACAAGAAGAATTATAAAATCGCTTTGATGGATTTCGGTGCCAAGCAAAATATTGCCAATTCTCTCAGCCAACGAGGATGTGAGGTGACCATTTATCCGGCCCATACATCTGCAGAGGAAATCTTAGAGAGCAATCCGGATGGTATTATGTTATCAAATGGCCCGGGAGATCCGGAGACCAATGTGGCAATTATCGAAGAAATAAAGAAATTATATGCCTCTGATGTGCCTATTTTTGCTATCTGTCTTGGACATCAGTTGATGGCCCTTGCCAATGGAGTGCCAACCCACAAATTAAAATATGGACATCGCGGTGGAAATCATCCGGTGAAGGATTTGGAGACAGGTCGCGTCTACATTTCCTCACAGAACCACGGATACGTTGTAGATACAGATAATCTGGATCCTAATGTTGCAGTGCCGGCTTTTACCAATGTAAATGACGGTACAAACGAAGGATTGAAGTATGTTGGAAAAAATATTTTCACGGTGCAGTTCCATCCGGAAGCTTGCCCGGGACCATTGGATAGCGGATACTTGTTTGACAGATTTATTGATATGATGGGAGGAGCAGAGTAATGCCTAGAGATTTCAGTATTAAAAAAGTTTTAGTCATCGGTTCTGGTCCAATCGTCATTGGACAGGCTGCGGAGTTTGACTATGCCGGAACACAGGCCTGCCGTTCTTTGAAAGAGGAGGGTGTTGAAGTTGTTCTTGTAAATTCAAACCCGGCAACCATTATGACAGATAAAGAGATTGCAGATGAGGTGTACATTGAGCCCTTAACTGCAAAGGTATTAGAGCAGATTATCCTCAAAGAAAAGCCGGATTCCGTATTGCCTACTTTAGGTGGACAGGCCGGACTTAATTTGGGAATGGAATTGGCCGAGTCGGGCTTTCTTGAGGAGCACGGTGTCAGATTGATTGGTACCACGGCAGAGACCATCTTTCGTGCAGAGGATCGTCAGGCTTTTAAGGACACCATGGAAAAGATTAACGAGCCCTGTGCGGCATCCACTGTGGTAAACAATGTGGAAGACGGTATCCGCTTTACCAATACCATCGGATACCCGGTGGTACTGCGTCCCGCATTTACTCTGGGAGGAAGCGGTGGCGGTATCGCTCACAACGAGACAGAACTTGTGGATATCCTCTCAAACGGTTTACGTCTTAGCCGTGTCAACGAAGTCCTTGTTGAGCGTTGTATTGCCGGATGGAAAGAAATCGAGTATGAAGTGATGCGTGATGCGGCAGGTAACTGTATCACCGTTTGTAATATGGAAAATATTGACCCGGTAGGTGTGCACACCGGTGACTCTATCGTTGTGGCACCATCTCAGACTTTAGGAGATAAGGAATATCAGATGCTTCGTAGTTCTGCTCTTAATATTATCTCTGAACTGGGTATTACCGGTGGATGTAACGTGCAGTATGCACTGCATCCTGAGACCTTTGAATATTGTGTCATTGAGGTAAATCCTCGTGTGAGCCGCTCTTCAGCACTGGCTTCTAAGGCAACCGGTTATCCCATTGCCAAGGTGGCAGCAAAAATTGCTTTGGGTTATACCTTAGATGAGATTACCAATGCTATTACCGGTAAGACATATGCTTCCTTCGAGCCAATGCTTGACTACTGTGTCGTAAAGATTCCACGTTTGCCATTTGATAAGTTTATTACGGCAAAGAGAACATTGACCACGCAGATGAAGGCCACCGGTGAAGTTATGAGTATCTGCAACAACTTCGAAGGAGCCCTGATGAAGGCTATCCGTTCTCTGGAGCAACATGTAGATTCTCTTATGAGTTATGATTTCTCAGAACTTACGGATGAAGAACTGGAAGAGCAACTTCATGTGGTTGATGACAGAAGAATCTATGTGATTGCGGAGGCCCTTAGAAGAGGAGTGTCTTATGAGCATATTCATGAGATTTCATTGATTGATATATGGTTTATTGACAAGATTGCCATCTTGGTGGAAATGGAGCAGCGCTTAAAGAGTGAGGAACTGACTCCTGAACTTCTGAAGGAAGCCAAGAGAATTGAGTTCCCTGACAACGTGATTGCTGAGTTGACAGGAAAGACCACAGAAGAGATTCGCGATATGCGCTATGCCAACGATATTGTGGCAGGCTTTAAGATGGTAGATACCTGTGCTGCTGAGTTTGAGGCAACAACACCATATTACTATTCTGTATTTGGCAGTGAGAATGAGGCGGTAGAGACCCATCCAAAGAAAAAGGTGTTGGTTCTTGGTTCCGGCCCTATTCGTATCGGACAGGGTATCGAGTTCGACTATTGTTCTGTTCACAGCACTTGGGCATTCTCCAAGGAAGGCTATGAAACCATTATTGTAAACAATAACCCGGAGACTGTTTCCACGGACTTTGATATTGCAGATAAACTTTACTTTGAGCCTTTGACGGAAGAAGATGTGGAAAACATCGTGCGCTTTGAGAAGCCGGACGGAGCAGTGGTACAGTTTGGTGGCCAGACAGCCATTAAGCTTACGGAAAGCTTGATGAAGATGGGAGTTACCATCTTAGGAACCAAGGCAGAAGATGTGGATGCAGCAGAAGATAGAGAACTCTTCGACAAGATTCTGGAAGAGACAGGAATTCCGAGAGCATCCGGTGGCACTGTATTTACAGCAGAAGAAGCAAAGAAGGTTGCGAATGAAATCGGTTATCCGGTATTGGTTCGTCCATCCTATGTATTAGGCGGTCAGGGCATGCAGATTGCCTTTAATGATGATGAAGTTGATGAGTTTATGGAAATCATCAACCGCATTGCTCAGGATCACCCAATTCTTGTAGATAAGTATTTACAGGGTAAGGAAATTGAGGTCGATGCTGTATGTGACGGCACAGATATTTTGATACCGGGTATTATGGAGCATATTGAGCGTACCGGTGTCCATTCCGGAGACAGTATTTCTGTCTATCCGGCTCACACCATCGGACCTGAGATTAAGGCTAAGATTACAGACTATACACAGCGCCTTGCAAAGGCACTGCATGTGGTAGGACTTATTAATATCCAGTTTATCGTGATGGATGGAGAGGTGTATGTAATCGAGGTGAATCCTCGTTCTTCCAGAACTGTTCCATACATCAGCAAGGTGACAGGCATTCCAATTGTAGATTTGGCTACCAAAGTGATTATCGGTAATACCTTAAAGGGCATGGGATACACACCGGGATTACAGCCGGAGGCTGAGTATGTGGCAGTTAAAATGCCGGTGTTCTCTTTTGAGAAGCTTCGCGGTGCCGAGATTTCTCTTGGACCGGAGATGAAGTCTACCGGTGAGTGCTTAGGTATCGCCAAGACCTTTGATGAGGCTCTTTATAAGGCATTCCTTGGAGCAGGCATTGTGCTTCCAAAGCATAAGCAGATGATTATGACCGTAAAGGATGCCGATAAGCCGGAAGCGGTTGAGGTGGCAAAGCGATTTGCTGCGCTAGGATACAAGATTTACGCTACAAGAAGTACAGCGAAGTATTTGCAGGAGCGTGGCGTAGATGCTCTTTGGGTAAATAAAATTACCCAGGAATCACCAAACGTGATGGACTTGATTTTGGGACATAAGATTGATCTTGTGATTGACACTCCAACACAGGGACATGGTGATAAGACAAGAGATGGCTTCCTGATTCGAAGAAATGCCATCGAGACAGGAGTTCACTGTATTACAGCTATGGATACAGCAAACGCTCTGGCAACCAGTTTGGAATCTGCCACGGAAGAGTTTACGTTGGTTGATATTGCCAAGGTTAAGAATATTTAGCGACCCCAATGACTCTTTTCATAAACTTAAAAATGTATTAAAATAGTGCTGTGGTAAAGTGTTTTACCACAGCATTTTTTATGAGGATAAAAGAGAATGAATAGACTGACAGAGTATTTAAAAGGTCATACATTGTTTACGGATGGAGCAATGGGAACATATTATGGAGAGAAATATCAAGGAGAGGATGTATTGGTGGAAAAGGCCAATATCCTTTTCCCGGAGCGGATTAAAGAGATTCATCTGGAATATTTGCATAGTGGGGCAAGATTGCTTCGCACCAATACTTTTGCCATAAACACAGGATTCTTTTCCAACAGAGAAGAGATGGCTAGCTGTATTAAGGCGGGCTATCATTTGGCGGTGGAAGCAAAAAATACTTTTCTAAAGGAGTGTCAAGAGCAGAAGGAGAAACCGGAAGTTTTTATTGCCGCTGATATTGGAACTATCTATGACTTGGGGCAACGAGACGAGAGTGAAGTCTTACAGGAGTATAAATTTATGGTGGATACCTTTATTGAGGCTGGGGCAGATATTTTTCTTTTGGAAACCCAGTCAGACATTTACTACATTCCGGCCATTGTTTCTTATATAAAAGAACAAATAGAAGATGCCTTTGTGGCTGTCACCTTTTCTTTTGATAAGACAGGATATACCAAGACGGGGTTGCGTTTTGAACGTATGGTTCGTCGTATGTGTGAGATGGCTGATGTGGATGCATACGGTATCAACTGTGGTGTGGAAGCTGCCCATATGTATCAGATGCTTGAGAAAGTAACGTTTCCATCTGACAAACCATTTCTTGCTTTGCCAAATGCAGGATATCCTTATCAGCTGCGTGGAAAGACCATCTATGGAAAGAATGCATCTTATTTTTCCAAGATGTTAAAGAAAATATTTGGGTTAGGAATAGATGTGATCGGGGGCTGCTGTGGAACAACACCGGCGTATTTTGCAGAGTTATATAGAGAACTGGCACGAAATGAGAAGCCACAGAAACATACGGGCTCTTTGCAAGAGACTACTGTCAGCAGAACAGAATCAGAATTTTGGAAAAAACTACAAAACGGGGAGAAACCTTTTATTGTGGAGTTAGACCCACCATCCGGGCTATCCGTGGACAAGCTGTTTTCCGGAGCGGAGCTTTTGCGTGAGCACAGAGTGGATCTGCTTACCTTATCTGACTCGCCAATGGCCAGAAGCCGCATGGATGCCTCTCTTTTGGGACAGCGCATTCAGCGGGAGGTGGGGATTCCTGTAATGCCGCATCTATCCTGTAGAGATCGCAATGTGATTTCTCTTAGGGGAACCATGTTAGGGGACTATATTAACGATATCAAGCATTTCCTGATTGTGACAGGAGACCCGGTGGCTAAGACGGATCGCAGTTCCATTACTCAGGTTTTCGATTACAACTCCATCAAGTTCATGGGATTGTTGCAGGAGATGAATGAGGATCAGTTTGCAGCAGACCGGATTGTGTATGGCGGAGCGCTTAATTACCACGGGGCTAATATTGATGCTATTGCCAAGCGTATGAAGTCTAAAATGGAGCGGGGATGTTCTTTCTTTTTGACACAGCCAATTTATAGTAAGGAAGATATAGAACGTATAGGCCAATTGAGAGAGATGACAGGGGCTAAGATTATGGGAGGGATTATGCCTCTTGTAAGCAGGAAGAATGCGCTCTTTATTGCCAACGAGATGCCGGGAATTCGCGTGCCTCAAGAAATTCTTGATAGGTATCAACCGGATATGACCCGCCAAGAATATGAGAAGGTGGCCGTGCAGGTGTCCGTTGAGATCGCTGAGAAACTGTCATCAGTGGTGGATGGATTCTATTTCATGACGCCATTTAATCGAGTGGGCTTGATTTGCACGATCATTGAGGAAGTCCGGGGCCAATAGGGACAGATATGGGTGCCATTAGTGACTGTCCCTAATGGCACTTAATGGCGCCGCTCTAAATATGTAACGAAAGGTATGAACGACTATGAAAATACAACAATTATATGATTTGTTAAATAAAGGCCCAATCATCTTAGATGGTGCCACCGGTTCCAATCTGATGAGGCGAGGCATGCCCATGGGGGTATGTCCGGAGGACTGGATTTATCAACACAAGGAAGCAATTGTATCTTTGCAGAAGGAATATGTCGCAGCGGGAACGCAGATATTATATGCGCCTACCTTTACCGCCAACCGTATCAAATTGGCTGAATATGGGATGGAGGAGCGTCTGGAAGAATTGAATCGAGCTATGGTTCGATACAGTCGCGAAGCAGCAGGGGATGATGCGTTTGTGGCTGCAGATCTGACTATGACAGGGCGGCAATTATATCCTGTGGGAGATTTAGCCTTTGAGGAATTGGTAGATGTCTATAAAGAACAACTACGGGCAATCTTAAAAGAGGGTGTTGACCTGATTGTTATTGAAACAATGATGAGTTTGCAGGAGTGCCGTGCAGCACTGTTGGCATGCAAGGAAACTTGCGATTTGCCGGTGATGATATCTCTGACATATAACGAGGATGGGCGCACCCTGTACGGCACAAGACCGGATACCGCTATGGTGGTACTTCAGAATATGGGGGCAGACGTGGTGGGAATCAATTGTTCCACCGGGCCTGAAGATATGATAGGATTAGTGGAGCAGATGCAAAAAGTGGCGGATATTCCGATTTTGGTAAAGCCCAACGCGGGGCTTCCCGAATTGGAAAATGGAGAAACTGTCTACAAGATGACTCCGGAGGCATTTGCTGCTGCCTGTGAGAAATTATTAGACGCGGGAGCATCAGTGATAGGTGGATGTTGCGGAACGACACCGGCACATATTAAGGCTTTGGCCGGGGTGGCAAAGGGAAGAGAGGTGTCTTTGCCGAAACAGAAGCATTTGCCAATCATTACCTCGGAGCGTCAGAATGTCCTGGTGGACAAGGATGGAACCTTTCTTGTGGTGGGAGAGCGGATTAATCCTACGGGAAAGAAAGCACTACAGGAGGAACTTCGGGCAGGTAAGTTGCAGATGGTACGTCAGTTTGCGCTGGATCAGGAGCAGGCGGGAGCTTCTATTCTGGATGTGAATATGGGAACCAATGGTATTGATGAGAAGGCCATGATGATTGAGGCAGTCTATGAGGTGGCGTCTACCGTGGATTTACCTCTTTGTATCGATACCAGTTATGTGGATGTGATGGAGGCAGCCCTGCGAATTTATCCGGGGCGTGCTCTGATCAATTCCATTTCCTGTGAGAAGGAGAAGATGGAGGAACTGCTTCCCATCGCCAAGAAATACGGCGCTATGTTTGTACTGTTGCCATTGTCTTCTGCGGGACTGCCCAAAGATTTGGCTGAAAAAAAGAATAACATTGACCGGGTTCTGAAAGAGGCTGAGAAAATAGGCCTGTCCAAAAAGGATGCCATTGTGGATGTGCTTGTCACCACGGTGGGAGCCAACCCCAATGCAGCCTTGGAATGTTTTGAGACCATTTCTTATTGTAAGGAGGAACTGGGAGTTCCCACAATATGCGGCCTTTCCAATATATCCTTTGGTATGCCCCAGCGTACCTTTGTGAACACGGCATTTTTAAATGTGGCAGTTTCCAAGGGCTTGACGATGGCCATTGCCAATCCGTCACAGGAAATGTTAATGTACACTGCTTTTGCCACAGATTTACTCTTGGGAAAAGAGGGGGCATCGGAGCGATATTTATCTTCTGTGCCCACAACGGCAATGACTTTTTCAAAGGCGGATCAAGCTGCCGATGTCAAACAGGAGGCTTTCGGGGAGAAGAATCATCCTATTTTTGAGTGTGTGGTTAAGGGAGACAAGACGAATGTGGTCGCATATGTGAAAGATGCCATTGCGGAAGGCACTGAGCCTGCGGATGTGATTGAAGAGTATTTGATTCCGGCCATTAACCGGGTGGGAGAGTATTATGATACCAAGAAGTATTTCTTGCCACAGCTTATTGCCGGTGCCAATGCCATGAAGGAGGCTATGGAGTATTTGGAACCCCTTTTGGCCTCCGGAAGTGAAGAGGAGCCAAAGGCAACCATTATCTTTGCCACCGTTGAGGGCGATATTCACGACATCGGCAAGAACCTGGTGGTACTAATGCTGAAGAACTATGGTTATCGAGTGATTGATATGGGTAAGGATGTTCCGGCAGAGCATATCGTGGACAAGGCTATAGAAGAAGGGGCAGCCGTGATAGGTCTCTCCGCTTTGATGACAACTACCATGATGCGAATGAAGGATGTGGTGGAACTGGCGCAAAAGAGAGGTTGCCGGGCTAAGGTGATTGTAGGTGGAGCGTGCATTACCGAGAGCTTTGCGGAGGAAATCGGAGCGGATGGATATTCTTCCGATGCGTCAGATTGTGTAAAGCTGGTATCCCGTTTGGTAGAGGAAAAATAATTTGTCTAAATTGTGTCAATTTTTTCAAAAAAGGTGTTGACGAAAGGTTGGAAGTATAGTATAGTAATCTTCGGTCGCGACAAACGACTGAAGAATGGGATCTTAGCTCAGCTGGGAGAGCATCTGCCTTACAAGCAGAGGGTCACAGGTTCGAGCCCTGTAGGTCCCATTTCTTTCCAACTTCCATATGGCGAGATGGCTCAACTGGCTAGAGCGTCCGGTTCATACCCGGGAGGTTGAGAGTTCAAGTCTCTCTCTCGCTACTTTACTTACGAGGTTAGACCCACAGGTCTGACCTTATTTTTTTCCATAGGAGATGAGAATATGCGAATTGGTTCAGGCTATGATGTTCATAAATTGGTTGAGGGAAGAAAACTGATATTAGGTGGAGTAGAGATAGAACATCCCTTGGGGCTATTGGGACACTCCGATGCAGACGTTTTATTACATGCTATTATGGATGCCATTCTTGGTGCCGCAGGTATGGGAGATATCGGCAAGCACTTTCCGGATACGGATGGACAGTACAAGGGCATTTCCTCTCTGAAGCTTCTGGAACATGTGAGTTCGCTGATTACGGAAGAGGGATATGTGGTGGGCAACATTGATGCCACCATTGTTGCCCAACAACCAAAGTTGCGCCCGTATATTCAGGAGATGGAGAATAACGTTGCTCAGGTGTTGGGAATTTTGCCATCTCAGATTAACATCAAAGCCACCACAGAGGAACACCTTGGATTTACAGGGAGAGAAGAAGGGATTTCTGCTCAGGCGGTGTGTCTGCTGGAGACGTTTTACGAGAGTAGTGTGGCAGTGGCAGATTCTATGAGAAATTGTGCCACCTGCGGAGGTTGCCGGGGCAAGGAATCTTGACAAATAAAAGTTTTGTGCATAAAATAGCAAGAGATAAAGGCAGAGAAGGGAAAGAGTAGAAGGAAAAGCCTGTCAGAGAGAACCGATGTGTGCTGAGAATCGGTTTCAGTAACTACCTTTGAAAGTGCGTCCGGGAGCCGATTTGGTGAAATGCAGTAGCCAGATACGTTTTACACGCGTTAAGTGTTTGAGTGAAATCAGCTTGCCTGATTTAATTAGAGTGGAACCGCGGATAACTTCGTCTCTATAATATATAGAGATGAAGTTTTTTATTTTGTGGTATCAATATGAGGTGCTTTATTATGTTTCGTCATTTTATTGAAGAGTTTAACAACATCAAAGAGCGGGATCCGGCCATTAAGAGTCCCATGGAAGTGATTTTATATCCCAGTTTTAAGGTGATGATAAGTTATCGTCACGCTCACAAATTATATGAGAAGGGGCATTATTTTTTGGCGAGATGGATTTCCCAACGGGCAGCCAGAAGAACAGGAATTGAGATACATCCCGGAGCACAGATTGGTAAGGGGTTGTTTATTGACCATGGTACCGGGGTGATTATCGGTGAAACCACCATCATTGGAGACAATGTAACTTTGTATCAGGGGGTGACACTAGGTGGTACAGGTAAGGAGATCGGAAAGCGTCATCCTACCTTAGAAGATAATGTTATGGTAAGCGCCGGTGCTAAGGTGATAGGCTCCTTTACCATTGGAAAGAATTCTAAGATTGGTGCCGGCAGTGTGGTGATTGAGGAAGTGCCGCCAAACTGCACGGTAGTTGGAGTGCCCGGACGGATTGTGCGGCAGAACAACGAAAAAATTCCTGCCAGCGATATGGATCAGATACATCTGCCCGATCCCATTATGGATGATATCCATGTGTTGCAGAGAGAGAACACCGAATTGACAAATCGGGTATTAGAACTGGAAAAAGAACTGAGACTACTGAAAAAACAACCGTTAAAAAGGAGGAAAATATGAAAATCTACAATACACTTTCTAAAACAAAAGAAGAATTTGTTCCCATTGAAGAGGGAAAGGTAAGAATGTATGTATGCGGACCTACGGTGTACAACTACATTCATATTGGAAATGCCAGACCTATGATTGTGTTTGATACCGTCCGCAGGTATTTAGAATATGTGGGATATGAGGTGAACTATGTCTCCAATTTCACTGATGTGGACGACAAGATTATTAAGAAAGCCATCGAGGAGGGCACCAGCGCAGAGGAAGTATCCCAACGCTTTATCAAGGAATGTAAAAAGGATATGGCAGATATGAATGTACTTCCTGCCACCACACATCCTTTGGCAACATTAGAGATTCAGGGAATGATTGATATGATTTCCACTCTCATCGAGAAAGGATATGCTTATGTGGTGTCTGATGGTACTGTGTATTATCGCACCAGAAAGTTTGCTGAGTACGGGAAACTTTCTCACAAAAATCTGGATGATTTGGAAGCGGGGCACAGAAGTATCGGTGTGGTCGGCGACGAGAAGGAAGACGACTTTGACTTTGTGTTGTGGAAGCCAAAGAAAGAGGGAGAGCCTTATTGGGAGTCCCCATGGTGTCAGGGAAGACCGGGATGGCATATAGAATGCTCTGTGATGTCTAAGCGTTATCTGGGAGATGAGATTGATATTCATGCAGGAGGGGAAGATTTGATTTTCCCACACCACGAGAATGAAATTGCCCAGAGTGAAGCGGCAAATGGTGTGACATTCTCCCATTACTGGATGCATAATGGTTTCCTTAATATAGATAATAAAAAGATGAGCAAGTCTCTGGGTAACTTTTTCACCGTTAGGGAAATCGGCGAAAAATATGATTTGCAGGTTCTTCGTTTCTTTATGTTACAGGCTCATTACCGCAGCCCATTAAATTTCAGTGCAGAGCTGATGGAGGCGGCAAAAAACGGACTGGAGCGTATTCGCACCGCGGCTGCCAATCTTACCTATTTAAAGGATAATGCAAAGGCAGTTGACATGACAGAGGCGGAGGCAATTCTGGTGAAGGAAAGCCAGACATTTGTGGAAAAGTTTAAGGCTGCTATGGAAGATGATTTTAACACGGCAGATGCCATCTCAGCGGTCTTTGAATTGGTGAAATTCTGCAATCAGAACACATCGGAAGATTCCTCGGAGAAATATGTGGCCTCTTTGTATGTCGCACTGGAGCAACTTTGCAATGTGCTTGGAATTATTGTTACCCAGGAGCAGGAGATGCTGGATTCCGAGATTGAAGCGATGATTGAGGCAAGACAGCAGGCCAGAAAGAACAAAGATTTTGCAAAAGCAGATGAGATTCGAGATGAACTGTTGGCAAAGGGCATTTTGTTGGAGGATACCAGAGAAGGGGTAAAATGGAAGAGAGCTTAATTGGAAGAATCAGAGAAACATTTCCGATGAATGATGTGGATATTCGCACATATTCACCGCTAACCCTGGCGTATATTGGAGATGGTATTTTTGATTTGGTGATACGAACCCTGGTGGTGGCAAAGGGCAATACCTCCGCCAATCAATTACACCGTGCAACCAGTCAAATCGTCAAGGCCCATTCGCAGGCCATCATGGCACAGGCCCTGGGGGAGGTGCTCACTCCGGAGGAGGCAGACGTGTATCGCCGAGGACGCAACGCCAAGTCTCACACCATGGCTAAAAATGCCTCGGTGGCAGACTATCGCAGTGCCACCGGCTTTGAGGCTTTGATGGGATATCTCTATTTGACGAAGCAGGAAGATAGGATGATGGAATTGATTTCTTATGGAATGGAACAATGTCACTTTGATGTGTAGATTATCTAATTAAGAAAGGATACGATGTGGAAGAACAGAATTTGACAATCGAGGGGCGCAATGCAGTCTTGGAGGCGTTTCGCTCGGGGAAAACAATTGATAAACTCTTTGTTTTAGATGGGTGTATGGATGGCCCCATCAAGACCATTTTGCGGGAAGCCCAAAAGGGCGATGTAATTATCAACTACGTGGCAAAGGAACGTCTGGACCAGATTTCTGAGACGGGAAAGCACCAAGGGGTAATTGCATATGCGGCGGCATACAGCTATGCAACGGTGGAGGACATGCTGGAGGTGGCAAGAGAAAAGGGAGAAGACCCCTTTATTATCTTTTTGGACAATGTGGAAGACCCTCACAACTTGGGGGCTATCATTCGTACTGCAAATCTGGCAGGAGCCCATGGTGTTGTGATCCCCAAGCGTCGGGCAGTGGGGCTTACCGCAACGGTTGTGAAGGCCTCTGCAGGAGCGCTTAATTACACACCGGTGGCAAAAGTGACCAATCTTTCCCAGACAATTCAGGCATTGAAGGGAGAGGGTATGTGGTTTGTGTGTGCCGATATGGACGGAGATACCATGTATCAGCTCAATCTGAAAGGCCCCATTGGCGTAGTGATGGGCAATGAGGGAAGCGGTGTCAGTGATCTGGTGAAGAAGCATTGTGATTTGGTTGCAAGAATTCCGATGAAGGGAGATATTGACTCCCTGAACGTATCTGTCGCCACCGGGATACTGGCATATGAGGTTGTGAGACAGCGATTACAGGCTTAAATAGGGGAACACATGGAAAAGTATCAGTTATTGACAGATGAAGAGGTTGTGGCGGCATACCGTGCCGGAGATTTTCAGGCAGTAGAATATATCTGCAGGAAATATAAGGGAATGGTTGCCGGATACAGCAAGAAATTCTACATCAAAGGCGGAGAAGAACAGGATGTGGTTCAGGAGGGGATGATTGGATTGTTTAAAGCAATTCAGGATTATGAACCTTCCAAAGGTGTGCCGTTCCAAAGTTTTGCTCAGATATGCATTACAAGGCAGATTATCAAGGCGATGGAGGCGGCGGACCGTTTGAAGAATCAGCCGTTGAACAGTTATGTTTCCCTGTTTGTTGATGAGGACCAATATCCCAATCAGCAGGTGGAAGAGGCTATGCTTACAAATGACACAAGCAATCCGGAAAATGTAATCATCGACTCTGAGAAGACTATGGATACTTTTGAAAAGATTGTGCAGGTTTTGAGTAAAATGGAACTGCAGGTATTTCTTTATATGACTCAGGGGATGGACTATCGAACCATTGCAAAAAAAATGGATAAAGACGAGAAAAAAATTGACAACGCTATCCAGAGAATTCGACAAAAAGTAAAGAAATATATTATATAATTTGAAAAACTTACGAATTTAAAGCAACAGAAAAATATATGTTGTGGAAATATGGTTGAATATGGTAAAATGGCGCTTGGAGATTTTTTGAGATGTTATTTAAAGTATTAGAACGTAAATCAGAAGAATTGCCATCCTTGGAACGGTTTAAGATGCTTGGTGCTAAGGTGGTTGACGAGATGGACAAACCTTTTCTCGCCAGCTTTAATCTGCGCAACCTGAAGTATTTTAATGAAATCTATGGAACCCAGCAGGGGGATTGGTTGATTGACCTGATGGTGGATTTCTTCTGCAGAAGCAACAAAAAAGCAATATTGGGAAGCATGAGCTATGCCGATCACCTGTTGATTTTAGGTGAAGCGGGTTCTATGACCAGTGAGGAATTGAAGAGCTTCTTCCGTGAAATTTCTGATCGGTTTTTGGCAAAGGTGAATGAGAAGCACAATCGGGCCAGCGTTCATGTGGAGTGTGGTTTGTATCTGATGCAGCCCGGGGATAGTTTTATCTATGCTCAGGATAATGCACGTTTTGCAAGACGAAGTATCCGTCACAATTATTCTGATACCATTGGATTCTACTCTGAACAACTGCGTCAGAAGTCGGTTAAGAAGGCCAGTATCATCCCTAACTTTGAGCATGCAATGGATTCTGATGGCATTCAGATTTATCTGCAGCCAAAGTACTCTGTGAAGGAGAATAAAATTATTGGTGCAGAGGCTCTATCCAGATTCTGCGATGAAGACGGAGAGATTCTGTCTCCTGCTATGTATGTGCCGATTTTGGAACAGGCAGGGATTGTGTCTCGTCTGGATTATCAGGTTTTGGAAAAGAGTGTGGCACTTTTGGCAAAATGGAAGAAAGAAGGTCGGGAACTGTTCCCGATTTCCGTGAACCTGTCCGGTGTAGACTTGGAACAAGATGCCTTTATTGAGGCTTTGGATGCTTTGGTGGAGGAGTCAGGAATTGATAAGGAATTGATTGAGTTTGAGTTGACCGAGACGGTGTTGGCGAAAGATTTGGACAGCATTATTGCTAAGCTGAGAGGCCTGCGCGAAAAGGGATATCGTATCGCTTTAGACGATTTTGGATCCGGATACAACTCACTGTATGTGCTGGGGCAGATTCCTGCGAATGTAATTAAGTTCGACCGGGGGTTTGTGCTTCACTCCATACAGAATCAGATGGGAATGACAATTCTCTCCAATCTGGTGAATACTTTCAAAGAAATCCAATTCGAGGTTCTTTGCGAAGGAGTTGAGACAGAGGAAGAGAAGCAGCGGATTGTATCCTGCGGCTGCGAGGTGATTCAGGGATATCTCTACGATAAGCCACTGAATATCATTGATTTTGAACAGAAATATATTTATGCATAGTTTTTTGGGGTCAGACCAAAGTGTCTGACCCTTTTTTATGCCGTGGTCTTGTTGCAGTGATATAGAAGTCGAAGGTATGCTGTAAAGGAGGAGAGTATTTGACTGAGCAAAACTCCCAGCAAAAATGCCCGGAATCCGAAGCGATGAATTCCAAAGAGGATGAATCCCAGACGAAGCGACGCTCCGCAAATGCTGATACAAAAGGTGTCTTTTGTCTTTCCCAGTCCATTTAAGATACTGTTCATAGTAACGCCTAAGAACAGAAACGGACAGAGCCATCCCAGAGTTTTGATATAGATGCCGGCCACTTCGTTATGAAAGATGTTTTCTCCTATAAAGGCACCAAAGAAATAGAAGAAAAAGGAAAACACAAAGCCTAATAGCATGCATAAAAAGAAACTGATCAGGATAGTTTGCTGTATGTATTTGTGACGCCCTTCCTGTTTTGCTTTGGAGATGCTGGGCAAAAGCATCACTGCAATGGAATTCGACAACACTGTGGGGAAAAAGACCATAGGCACTGCCATACCGCTGTATATACCGTAGATGGAAAGTGCCTGAGTTTTGTTTAAGCCAAAGGCTGTCAGACGAATGGGAATCATAATATTCTCAAAACTGGACAAAAATGTCAGAGATAACCTGGTGGCGGTGAGGGGGTATGCCATATGCAGAATCTGTCCGGCCACGGGGCGAAAGGGAAAATTTCTGCCGGAGGTGTTTTTCTTTTCTAAAGACAGAATCGTTACGTAATATAGGGTGGCAACTGCCTCACCGATGACTAAACCCATCATAGCGTGAGTTTTTGTAAAGGTGAGACCGCTCTGGGTTAGAATGTAATAGATGCCAAAAACACTTCCCACCCGAACCAATTGTTCCACACATTGTCCCCCGGAGGGAATGGCGGCTCGTTGCAAACCATAGTAGTATCCGTTGATGCATCCGTGAATACATTCCAGAGGAACGCACAAAACCAGAATGCGTAGCAGAGGGGCAATCGAAGCCTGATGAAATATTTTGGCAGCTATTACATCCGATAGGAAGTATACAGGTAAGGCATAGGCAACACCCAGTGATAAGGACATGATAAGACCTGCCCATAGGTATCGCCGGGCAGACGTCTTGGATGTAGCACTGGCACTGGCTACATATTTGGAAATGGCGGTGTGAATACCGGAGTTGGCGAAGGCCACACCTACTCCTAAAAGAGGCATAGAGAGTTGATACAGTCCAAGCTCTTTAGCACCGATATTTCTTGATAGAAAGATTTTGTAATAAAAGCCGATAAATCGGCAGAACAGTCCGGATATGGTGAGAAGAAGTGCACCGGAGTAGATGGGATGTCGGTTGGGTTTCAAGGGGACACCTGTAAGCATTCTTTCTTTAAAGTATATGAGAAAATAAAGTTGACAGAACAAAACTGTTATAATAGTATTGTGTCAAATCCTACTAAAGCGGTGGGGAAAGAAAAGGTTAAAGATGTTGAAGAAGAAAGTTGTGGTGGGCATGTCAGGAGGAGTTGACTCTTCTGTGGCGGCTTATTTGTTAAAAGAACAGGGGTATGATGTGATTGGAGTCACTATGAATATTTGGCAGGAAGAAGACCGCTGTTCGCGGGAAGATCATGGTGGATGCTGTGGCCTCAGTGCGGTGGAAGATGCCAGACGGGTGGCTGCAAAACTGGACATACCCTATTATGTGATGAATTTCAAAGAGCCATTTAAGCGGTATGTCATGGATTATTTTGTTGAGGAATATCTTCAGGGGCGCACCCCCAATCCTTGCAATGCATGCAATCGCTATGTGAAATGGGAGGCGCTTTTACATCGGGCGCTGGAGATCGGGGCGGATTATATTGCCACGGGCCATTATGCCAGAATTGCAAAACTTGACAATGGCCGTTATACCATCATGAATTCCGTCACAGCGGAGAAGGACCAGACCTATGCACTCTATAGTCTCACCCAGGAGCAGTTGGCGCATACTTTGATGCCGGTAGGGGCATATCACAAGGAAGAAATCCGAAGTATAGCTGAGGGATTGGGACTGGTGGTTGCCAACAAGAAGGATAGTCAGGATATCTGCTTTGTACTGGATGGGGATTATGCGGGTTTTATTCAACGCACTGTCCCGGAGCGGGTGCCGGGGCCGGGAGATTTTGTCTTAAGTGACGGTACTGTTGTGGGACAGCACAAAGGTATTACCCACTATACCATTGGGCAGCGCCGGGGATTAGAGGTGGCTGTAGGTAAGAGAATCTTTGTGAATAAGATTGATGTGGAGAAAAACCAAATTGTGCTGGGGGATGATGAAGAGGTTTTTGCCGACCATCTGATTGCCCAAGATATCAACTATATGGCGGCACCAAGCTTTTCGGATGGGACAGAACTCTTGGCTAAAATTCGTTATTCTCACAAGGGGACGATGTGTCGTGTTACAAATTTGGAAGATGGCAAGCTTCGCCTTGATTTTGTTGAGCCGGTGCGAGCTGTGACTCCGGGACAGGCGGTAGTCCTATATGATGGGGATTATGTGGCCGGCGGAGGAACCATTTTGGAGTAAAATGTTAAAAAATAACCAAATGTGAATTATTTTGTTGACAAAGAGAAAATGAAATGATATAGTGAATCTTGCTTGCGGGTTTTCTTGTAGAACGCGCAAGTCTCTATCCTTTGTAAGTCTCATAAAGTTGCAAAGAGAGCCACTCAAACCGAGTGGCTCTTTTTGCATACTAATATATGATGTACACTATCAATATGTATACGCCAGGCACGCTTCATCAATTTAGGTTGAATAATGCATACATTTTCGTGTTATGCCAAGGGACATGGATACGGTACACGATTCTTGTATACATAGTATTCTTTGAAACCACAGTCCAAAAGCAAGTCCGGAAGTTCGGTGAAGTGAAGGCCGATGTGCTCTGTCTTGTGAGCGTCGGAACCGATGGTAAGTAATTTCCCGCCAAGTTCTTTATATCGCTTGATGATGGCAACGGAGGGATTCGGCTCTGTCATGCCGCAACGAAAGGCTCCGGTGTTCACTTCCAGGGCGATATCCTTTTTGATGATAGTAGAGAGTATGGCGTCCACAATCTCCCGGTAGGAAGTGTAGGTATCCATATTAGGCCCGGCGTAGGGGCCGTAGCGGAAGCAGTAGTCCAGGTGCCCGAGAGAATCAAAATTGTCAAAAGTCTGAATGTTCTCTAAAATCATCTGGTAGTATTCTGTAAAAGCAGACTTTTCATCTCTGGTGGAGAAATACTTGGGATAGTAGGGGTCCTCTCCATGAATCACATGAGTGGATCCGATGACATAGTCAAAAGGGTATTGTTCCAACAATTCCTGATAGGCGGATGCCAGATGAGGCTGCAGTCCCAATTCAATACCCAGCAAGACGGAAAAATCGACAGTGTTGTTTGCATCAATGAGTGAAAGAATCTTGGAACAATAGGAGTCTGTGTCCAAGTCAAAAAGGCCGGGCTCCTCCTGATAGTCCAAATCTAAGTGGTCGGTAAATGCGATTCCTGCCAGAGAGGATTGCTTGGCAACCGCTATCATTTCTTCCGCTGCAATAGTCGCATCTCCGGAAAAGTCAGAGTGCATATGTGTATCCCAAAGTAATTGCATTACAGTTTCCTTTCCTAAAACCTATTGTCTGTTGTTAGCCCTTATTATATGAAATGCCAATTTCAAATTCAATAATTAGTGAAATATTTATCAAAGATGGAAATAATGGGTTGAAATTACGGGAAAAATTGGGTAAAATAAATGCAGTTTGGGAATTATAATTTCCAAGAATAGTATTTTTTATCTTAGGAGGAATATAAAATGGCAGTAAGAGTAGCTATTAATGGATTCGGCCGTATTGGTCGTCTGGCATTCAGACAGATGTTTGGCGCAGAGGGATACGAAGTTGTTGCAATCAACGACTTGACAAGCCCAAAGATGCTGGCTCACTTATTAAAGTATGATTCATCACAGGGTAAGTATGCGTTGGCTGATACAGTATCTGCTGGTGAAGATTCTATCACAGTAGACGGACAGACAATCAAGATTTACGCTTTCCCGGATGCAAATAATTGCCCATGGGGTGAGTTAAATGTTGACGTTGTATTGGAGTGCTCAGGCTTCTACACAAGCAAGGAGAAGGCTCAGGCTCACATCAACGCCGGTGCACGTAAGGTTGTTATTTCTGCACCTGCAGGAAATGACCTTCCTACAATTGTTTACAATGTTAACCACACAACATTGACTCCGGATGACAAGATTATCTCAGCTGCATCTTGTACAACAAACTGCTTGGCACCAATGGCTAAGGCATTGAACGATTTGGCTGGTATTAAGTCTGGTATCATGAGCACAATCCACGCTTACACAGGTGATCAGATGATCCTTGATGGTCCTCAGAGAAAGGGTGACCTTAGAAGATCTCGTGCAGGTGCT
>JAQXIY010000065.1 GCA_029008035.1 Lachnospiraceae bacterium | reverse complement strand
TGATTACCTTGGCAAGGACAGAGAAATTTATTGGGTTAGTGTGTATGGCAAATTCCTGCCTGAAATGCAAAAAACCAATGAGGTGATTCAATCCTTGGCCCAGGCCAACAAAAACGTATCGGTGATTTCTTGGGATAAAGTTGCAGAGCAGCATCCGGATTGGTTTTATAATGATGGGATTCACTTAAACGGCGCCGGACGCCAAGGCTTTGCCATGACAATGTGTGAAGCCTTAGGAATAACCCCTGCTACCCCTGAGGAAACCACAGAGCAGTAAGGAGACATGTAATGGGAAAGCCACTTCAGGACGAACCTTTTTATGTACAAGTTGAGACAAGCATTCGGAAAAAATTCCGTAAGAATATATGGTGCCAGTTTACCAAGGGCATCAATGCCTATGAACTGGTGAAAGAGGGAGACAGCATTTGCGTTTGCATCTCCGGGGGCAAGGATTCCATGTTGATGGCCAAGCTTTTTCAGGAGTTGAAGCGCCACAACAAATTTGACTTCGACTTGAAATTTCTGGTGATGGATCCGGGATATAATCAGGCCAATCGGCAATTGATTGAGGAAAATGCGGCGGCTCTAAACATTCCCATTACCATCTATGAATCAGATATTTTTGAGGCAGTGGTGAACATCGAGAAATCACCTTGTTACTTGTGTGCCAGAATGCGCAGAGGTCATCTGTACGCCAAGGCGAAGGAGATGGGGTGTAACAAGATCGCTCTGGGACACCACTACGACGATGTGATTGAGACTATTTTGATGGGGATGCTTTACGGAGCACAAGTTCAGACTATGATGCCAAAGCTTCACAGCACCAATTTTGAGGGGATGGAGCTGATTCGACCTATGTATTTGATTCGGGAGGAAGCGATTGAGGCTTGGCGTGATTATAATGGATTGCGTTTTTTGCAGTGTGCCTGCAAGTTCACGGAGCAATGTGCCATGGAACAGAATGAAGCGGAGAGTGCCTCCAAGCGCAAGGAGATTAAGCAACTCATCGCCACATTAAAGAAGACGAATCCGTTTGTTGAGGGGAACATTTTCAAGAGTGTTGAAAATGTAAATTTAAAGACAATCATTGCATACAAGGAAAATGGTCAAAAGCATCATTTCTTGGATGAATATGATAAATGAAGGTTAGGAGGAGAAGAAAATGAACAACATTCCAGAAGCAAAAATTGGGGTGGTGGCAGTGAGTCGTGACTGCTTCCCGGAAAGCCTGTCGGTTTCCAGAAGAGAGGCTTTGATGAAGGCGGTACAGAGCAAGTATCCTGAGTTGGATGTTTATGAGTGCCCAATTTGTATCGTGGAGAGCGAAATCCATATGGTACAGGCATTGGAGGACATCAAGAAGGCGGGATGTAATTCTTTGGTTGTGTATCTTGGCAATTTTGGACCGGAGATTTCTGAGACACTTTTGGCGAAGCACTTTGAGGGGCCGAAGATGTTTATCGCTGCAGCAGAGGAGCACGGCAACAGTCTGTTAGACGGCAGAGGGGATGCATACTGCGGTATGCTGAATGCCAGCTACAACTTAAAGCTTCGCAACATTAAGGCATACATACCGGAGTATCCTGTGGGAGATGCAGAGGACTGTGCAGACATGATCGCCGAGTTTGCACCAATCGCCAGAGCCATTGTGGCATTAAACGACCTTAAGATTATCAGTTTTGGCCCAAGACCATTGAACTTTTTGGCATGTAATGCACCGATTTATCAGTTGTACCAGTTGGGTATTGAGATTGAGGAGAACTCAGAGCTTGATTTGTTCGAGGCTTTCAACAAGCATGCAGGAGATGCGAGAATTCCTGAAGTGGTTGCTGATATGGAGGCAGAGCTTGGGGCAGGTAACAAGAAGCCGGAAATTCTTGAGAAACTGGCTCAGTACGAACTGACTCTTCTTGATTGGATTGAGGAGCACAGAGGCTATCGCAAGTATGTGTGCATCGCCGGCAAGTGCTGGCCTGCATTCCAGACACAGTTTGGTTTTGTGCCTTGCTTCGTTAACAGCCGTCTGGCTAAGAGAGGCATTCCGGTTTCCTGTGAGGTGGATATCTACGGAGCTCTCAGCGAGTTCATCGGAACTGCCATCAGTAAGGATGCGGTGACACTTTTGGATATCAACAATACTGTTCCAAAGGATATGCACGAAGAGGATATTCAGGGAGAGTTTGACTACACGCTGCAGGATACCTTCATGGGATTCCATTGCGGAAATACTGCTTCCAACAAGTTGGCATTCTGCGAAATGAAATATCAGAAGATTATGGCAAGAAGCCTTCCGATTGAGGTGACCAATGGTACGTTGGAGGGGGATATTGCACCGGGAGATATCACATTCTTCCGTATTCAGTCCACAGCAGATGCTAAGCTTAGAGCATATATTGCACAGGGCGAGGTTTTGCCGGTGGCAAGCCGCTCCTTTGGCTCTATCGGTGTATTTGCGATTCCTGAGATGGGACGCTTCTATCGCCACGTATTGATTGAGAAGAATTTCCCACATCACGGTGCCGTTGCGTTTGGCAACTACGGCAAGGCTCTGTTTGAGGTGTTTAAGTATATTGGGGTTCCGGTGGAGGAGATTGGTTATAATCAGCCTGCCGGTGTTCGCTATCCGACAGAGAATCCTTTTAAGTAAGATATCAGAGAAAGCTGATATATGGCCTCTCTCCCCTCAGGGAGAGAGGTTTTTTTGTGAGAACATAGGGAAATATGTTTGATAGTGACAGGGAAAACATATTATAATGGAGGCGAATTCATTAGGATAAGAATGGAGATACAACATTGAAAAAGGGAATTATTTTTGATATGGACGGAACCCTCTGGGATTCCGCAGAAAATGTGGCAAAGTCCTGGTGTTTGGCTCTGGAGCAGTGCGGCTACGGACAGTGTCAGGTCACCAAAGAGGATATGTACCGGGTGATGGGCAAGACCATGGATAAGATTGCAGAGATTCTTTTTCCATTTTGTCAGGGAGAGGAGAGGAATCATCTGCTTCAGGTATGCTGTGAGGTGGAAAATACATACCTTCGGGAACACGGAGGGGAATTATATCCAAGACTGAGGGAGACCATGGAAGTCTTGAAGGACAAGTATCACCTCTACATCGTGAGCAATTGTCAGGCAGGATATATCGAAGCCTTTTTAGATTATTTTAACTTTCACGATTTGTTTGAGGACATTGAGTGTTTTGGAAACAATGACAAGCCAAAGGGGGAGAATATTCGCCTGATTACAGAGAGAAACGGGCTGGATGCCGCTGTCTATGTGGGTGACATTCAGGGAGATTATGAGGCCACAAAGTCGGCAGGACTTCCCTTTATCCATGCCAGATATGGGTTTGGAACCATTGATACAGAGGTGCCATATATCGATGCTTTGGAGGAGTTGCCCAAGGTGGCAGAGGAAGTGCTGGGGGAGTAGTCTATGTATAAGAATCTTTTGTTTGATATGGATATGACCATACTGGATTTTAATATGGCAGAGCGACAGGCTCTTTCCGGGGCACTACAGCATCTTGGCGTTGAGCCCACGGGGGAGATATTGCAGCGGTACAATGAGATTAACCTGTCCCAGTGGAAACTGCTGGAAAAGGGAGAACTCACCCGGAAAGAGTTGAAGGTGCGGCGTTTTCGTCTGCTTTTTGAGGAGATGGGAATAGACATTGACCCAAAGGAAGGTGCGGCCAACTATGAGCCCAGATTGGCGCAGGGCAGCTATTACATGGAGGGGGCCCGGGAACTGTTGGAGAAATTACAGGGGCGATATGCCATGTATATTGTATCTAACGGAACTGCCAGTATTCAGCACAGTCGCATTGTAGGGGCGGATTTGGCAAAATACTTCGACGATATCTTTATTTCCGAGGAAGTTGGGTACAATAAGCCTGACAGGAGATTTTTTGATTTTTGCTTTGGAGCCATAGAAAAGAGTCAAGGAAAGCCAATATGCCGGGAGGAGACAGTGATTATTGGTGACAGTCTTACTTCGGACATTCAGGGAGGCAATCAGGCAGGAATTGATACGATTTGGTTTCATCCCAAGGGGGACAAACCGCTTTCGGGATTTGCACCGGAGGGAGATTTCCCGGAAGGCATGAAACCAACTTACGAGATACGTACACTGGAACAGTTGCCGGCGTTGTTGCAAATGTAAGAAGAACTGTTGAGAAAAGGAGGATATGGTAATGGCAAAATTTGATTTGTTATCCTTTGGTGAGGTGTTGCTTCGTCTCTCACCGCCGGAGAATAAGAGAATCGTTCGAAGCAACGTTTTTGAAACCCACGTGGGAGGAGCGGAGTTGAATGTGGCCTCCGGGGTATCCTTACTGGGATTACACACGGGAATGATTTCTAAATTCCCCGCAAATGCAGTGGGAGAATTTGCCAGAAGCAAGGTTCGTGCATTAAATGTCAGTGATGATTATCTGGTTTGGGACGACTCGGAGGATGCCAGAATGGGAGTGTACTATTATGAGAGTGCAACCTTTCCCAGAAAGCCTCAGGTGGTTTATGACCGGAAACACAGCTCTATCACTCGCATCAACATTGATGAATTCCCGGAGGAAATGTATCACTCTACCAGATGCTTTCATGTATCCGGAATTACCATGGCACTTTGTCCCGAGACAAGAGCTTGCACCATTGAGATGATTCGCCGCTTTAAAGAGGCGGGAGCAATGATTTCTTTTGACGTAAATTTCAGGCTGAACCTGTGGAGCGGTGCAGAGGCAAAGGCCTGCATCGAACAGATACTTCCCTATGTGGACATTTTCTTCTGCTCTGAGGATACTGCCAGACTGACATTTTTAAAGGAGGGTTCTTTGGAGGACATTATGCGCTCCTTCACTCAGGAGTATCCCATTCAAATCGTGGCTTCCACCCAGCGTGTGGTACATAGCCCTAAGCAACACAGCTTTGGATCTGTGATCTACGAGGCAAAGAGCGATACCTTTTACCGAGAGAAGCCATATGAGAAGATTGATGTGGTGGACCGTATCGGAAGTGGAGATGCCTACTGTGGCGGAATGCTATATGGGTTGCTGAGTTCAGATATGGATTGTGCTAAGGCACTGGCCTTCGGCAATGCCTGCAGTGCCATCAAAAATACTATTCCGGGAGATTTGCCCTGCTCTGATTTGCGGGAGGTTTCCTACGTAATCGCAGATCACAATGCCACAGGGCCAACCATGGAGATGAATCGATAGAGATATAGACAGGAGTTGTTATGCAAAAGTATGATGTGACAGGGATGAGCTGCGGAGCATGCAGCGCCCGAGTGGAAAAAGTGGTGAGAGAACTGGAGGGCGTTTCAGAGGTGTCGGTGAATCTGCTGACAAACTCTATGAATGTGGAGGGAACTGCCTCCAGTGGAGAGATCATTTCCGCGGTGGAAAAGGCCGGCTATGGTGCTGCCTTACATGAAAACGCTACCCTGGAGGAGACCGCTGGTGCCACAGGAGAAGGGGAGGATTTTTCCAAAACACTTCGACAGGACTTGAACAAGTTGCAGCATCGGCTAGTGCTATCCCTTCTCTTTTTGCTCCCATTGATGTATGTGTCCATGGGGCATATGATGTGGGGCTGGCCGTTGCTAAGATTTTTGGCGGACAATCATATTTCCATGGGGCTGGTACAGCTTCTTCTCACAGGCATTGTGATGGTGATTAACCAGAAGTTCTTTGTGAGTGGTGTTACGGCAGCCTTGCACAAGGCACCTAATATGGACACCCTTGTGGCTTTAGGTGCCGGAGCGTCTTTTGTGTACAGTGTGTATGCTCTGTTTGCCATGTCGGATGCTCAGGTCCGGGGAGACATGGATGGGGTTATGCAGTTTATGCATCAGTTCTATTTTGAATCCGCAGCCATGATTCTCACCTTGATTACCGTGGGAAAGCTTTTGGAGGCCTATTCTAAGGGGAAGACCACAGATGCCTTAAAAGGTCTTATGGCTTTGGTGCCACCCCAAGCCACACTGCTTGTAGGTGACAAGGAACAGGTGGTTCCTGTGGAGCAGGTGAAGGTGGGAGATACCTTTGTGGTGCGACCGGGGGAGAGTATTCCCGTGGATGGTGTCATTCTAGCCGGAGAGGGAGCCATCAATGAGTCGGCTATTTCCGGTGAGAGTATTCCGGTGGACAAGGGGGCGGGGGACGAGGTCACCGCCGCCACCATCAATGAGTCCGGTTATCTCACCTGTCAGGCAGTGCGTGTGGGACAGGACACTACCCTGGCACAGATTATTCGTATGGTCAGTGATGCCTCGGCGACCAAGGCGCCCATCGCCAAGGTGGCGGACAGAGTTTCCGGTATTTTTGTTCCCACAGTGCTGTTGATTGCTTTGGTGACAATCATCATCTGGCTACTGGCAGGTCAGACCTTTGGCTTTGCCCTGTCCCGAGGGATAGCGGTTCTGGTGATTAGTTGTCCCTGTGCGCTGGGACTTGCCACACCGGTGGCCATTATGGTGGGAAATGGCGTAGGAGCCAGAAAGGGCATTCTCTTTAAGACAGCTACTGCCCTAGAGGCGGCAGGAAAGACAGCCTATGTGGTATTGGATAAGACGGGAACTATCACCAAGGGGGAACCCAAGGTGACAGATGTGATTCCTTTCGGCGAAGAGAAGGAAGAGGAATTGTTGGAACTGGCCCTGTCTCTGGAAAAGATGAGTGAGCATCCCCTGGGAAAGGCAGTTGTGGAGTACGCTGTGGACAGAGGCATTTCAGCCGGAGAAGTGCAGGGATTTTCCATTGCTCCCGGAAATGGACTGCAAGGTGTCAGGGACGGGCAGACGATCTACGGTGGCAAGGAATCCTTTGTGCGAACTTTTGCCCCCGCATCTATGGACGCCTTTTGGAGGGAATATCCGGTTCAGGAGTTTGCCAAGGCGGGTAAGACACCGCTGTTTTTTGGCAGGGAAGATAGTGTCCTCGGAATGATTGCGGTGGCGGATGAGATGAAGGAAGAGAGCCCCGCTGCCATTGCCCGGTTAAAGAAGATGGGACTTCAGGTGATTATGCTTACCGGGGATCGACCGGAAACGGCAGAGGCCATCGGCAAAGCAGCGGGAGTGGATCGGGTGATTGCTCAGGTGCTGCCGGAAGACAAGGAGAGAGAGGTGCGGGCCCTCTCAGAGAAAGGCCCTGTCATGATGGTGGGAGACGGTATCAATGACGCTCCTGCGCTTACCAGGGCAGATGTGGGAGTGGCCATTGGAGCCGGAACCGATGTTGCTATAGATGCGGCAGATATTGTGCTGGTGAACAGTAAATTGTCGGATGTGCCGGCAGCCCTTAGACTGAGCCGGGCAACCCTGCGCAACATTCATCAGAATCTCTTCTGGGCCTTTTTCTACAATGTGATTGGTATTCCACTGGCGGCAGGATTGTGGTATCCTTTTACCGGATGGGAATTAAATCCAATGTTTGCAGCGGCGGCTATGAGTTTGTCCAGCGTTTTTGTGGTGACCAACGCTCTGCGACTGAATTTGCTGGATATTTATAAGGACGGCGGCAACGGTAAAAAGAGATTGCCGAAGGATAGAAAGGAGATTACATCAATGGAAAAGACATTACTGGTAAAGGGTATGATGTGCCCACACTGTGAGGCTCATGTAAAGGAAGCCATAGAAAAGATTGCAGGAGTTACTGAAGCTACAGCCAGCCATGAGGCGGGAGAGGTGACCGTTACCATGACAGAGGAGGTTTCTCAGGATGTGCTTGCAGCGGCAGTGAAGGATGCCGGATACGAATTCTTAGGATTAAAGTAGGTGATAGCATGATCAATGAGCAATACAAAGCCATGTTAGGTGGCAAATCCATCATTCGAGAGTTAAGTGAGTACGCTACCGCTCGAGGAGCAGAAATCGGATACGAGAATGTGTTTGACTTCAGCTTGGGCAATCCCAGTGTTCCCTGTGCTGCCTCTTACACAGAGGCCGTGGTGGAACTTCATCAGAGTATGAATCCCATGGAACTTCACGGGTATAGTCCCTCCACCACCATTCCTGCCGTGCGACAGGCGGTGGCAGAGAGCTTGAACAGACGGTTTGGAATGAACTACGGTATTGAGCATATCTTTATGACAACAGGAGCGGCAGGGGCACTTTCACATGCTTTGCGAGCGGTGACCAAGCCGGGAGATGAGGTGTTAACCTTTGCACCATTCTTTCCTGAGTACGGGCCTTACGTCACCGGTACCGGGGCAAAGCTTACCGTGGTGCCTGCCAACACAGAGGATTTTCAGATTAATTTTGATTCCTTTGAGAAAATGCTTACAGACAAGGTAATGGCTGTTTTGATTAACACTCCTAATAACCCATCGGGGGTTGTATATTCCAAAGAGACCATGGAGAGATTGGCACAGGTAATGGTGGAAAAGCAGAAGGAATTCGGTCACGACATTTTCCTAATCAGCGACGAGCCTTATCGGGAGATTCTCTTTGATGGGGTGGAGTGTCCTTATCCAAGTAAGTTTTATGATAACACCCTAAGCTGTTATTCCTTTTCCAAGAGCCTCAGTTTGCCGGGAGAGCGTATCGGCTATGTGGCGGTAAATCCTGCTTGCACAGACGCAAATTTGCTAGTTCCTATTATGGCACAGATTAGCCGAGGAACAGGACATAATTGTCCTTCTTCTTCTGTACAGCTGGCAGTGGCACAGGTGCTTGAGGATACCAGTGATTTGTCAGTGTATGAGACCAATATGAAATTACTTTATGATGCACTGGTGGATTTGGGATTTGAAGTGGTACGTCCCGGGGGAACCTTTTACATATTCCCGAAAGCTCTGGAGGAGGATGCAAATGCCTTCTGTATGAAAGCGAAAGCCTATGATTTGATTTTAGTGCCATCGGATAACTTTGGGGTAACCGGATATTTCCGCATGGCCTACTGTATCGACACGGAGAAGGTGAAACGAGCAATTCCTGTGTTGCGTGAGTTTGTGGAAAAGGAATACCCAAATCGTTAGAGGATTGCTGTCTAAGGGGGATGACACATGGCTACATTTAGTTTGTGTATGATTGTAAAAAATGAAGAAAAGGTTCTGGCAAGATGTCTGGACAGCGTGGCGGATTTGATGGATGAGATTATTATTGTGGACACCGGTTCTTGCGATGCCACCAAGGAAATTGCTGCCCGCTATACGGATAAGATTTATGATTTTGAATGGATAGGAGATTTTGCTGCGGCAAGAAACTTTTCCTTTGAGCAGGCCACCATGGATTATATCTATGCACCGGACGCTGATGAGGTGTTGGATGAGGCGAATCATGAGGAACTGGCGAAGCTAAAGCAGGTAATTTTGCCGGAAATTGAGATTGTGCAGATGAAGTATGCCACGGTGACGGAGTACAACACGGTGCTCAATGCGGCCACAGAGTATCGGCCCAAATTATTCAAGCGAGTTCGCAACTTTACCTGGGTGGATCCCATTCATGAGACGGTACGATTGGACCCGGTAGTGTTTGACAGTGATATTGTGATTCATCATATGCCGGAGCAGATGCATAGCAAGAGAGATTTTTCCATTTTTGAAAAGACCATTGCAAAGGATGGTGCTTTGTCGGATAAGCTGATGAAGATGTATGCTATGGAGCTGATGAAGACAGGGGATGTGGCGGATTTGCAGCAGGCTTTTCTGTGGTTTGAACAGGTGTATGCCACCACGGACAACCCCCGGCATCGGGAGTATGCCGCCTGTGTGCTGGCAAAACACTATCGACTGCAGCAAGATGGTTATGGTTTGCTGAAGGTGGCTTTGAAGGAGGTGGCTACTACCCCCTGCTCTGAAATCTGTTATGAATTGGGACAGTACTATCTGGACTTAGATGACTTGCGGGAGGCCAGTCTTTGGTTCATGAATGCCTTATCTGAGACGGAGGCAGCTTTGGATGTGCATGCCGGAGGAGACAGTGCACTACAGGAATTGAAGCAGTGCTATGAGAGGTTACTTCAGCAGAATTTATCAGAAGAAGAGAAATGCTATTTTGAAGAACAGCTGCGGGAAACGCAGGAGGCAATTACTCTGTGGAGGTTACCGGAGGAATGAGAAAAACAAAGGAGATTTTCCCCTAGTGTTGATAATCAATGCTGGGGGATTTTTTGTATTGTAATAAGAAACCTATCGTGCTAACATAAGAGTATGGTAATTTTTTAACAATCTTTTTGGTGAAGGTTTTGTGATGGGAGAACATCAAGCTGGGAGGTAAACAAATGGATTTTACACAGGAATATCAGAAGAAGTTAGTTACAGCTGATGAGGCTGTGAAAGTTGTTAAGTCCGGAGACTGGGTGGATTACGGATGGTGCACGGGCACACCGGATGTGTTGGATGCGGCACTGGCCAAGAGAACAGACGAGCTGCGGGATGTGAAGGTGAGAGGCGGTATTTTGCTGAAGCCTTTGGCCATCTTTGAGAGAGAGGATGCACCGGAGCATTTTTGCTGGAATTCATGGCATATGAGTGGTTTGGAGCGTAAGCTGATTGCCAGAGGTTGCGGATATTACAGTCCTCTTCGTTATTCTGAGTTGCCTCGTTATTACAGAGAGCACATTCATCCCAATGATGTGGCTATGTTTGTGGTGGCTCCTATGGATTCCCATGGATATTTCAACTTTGGACCAAACGCATCCCATATGATGGCAATGTGCGAGAATACAAAGCACATCATTGTGGAGGTAAATGAGAACATGCCTCGTTGTCTTGGGGGCACCGAGGAAGGTATTCACATTTCCCAGGTGGATGCCATTGTGGAAGGCAACAATCCGGCCATCGCAGAGATGGGTGGCGGCGGTGCTGCTACAGATGTGGATAAGGCAGTTGCCAAATTGATTGTGGAGGAGATTCCCAACGGTGCCTGCTTACAGCTTGGTATCGGAGGAATGCCGAATACGGTAGGTTCCATGATTGCTGAGTCTGACTTGAAGGACTTGGGTGTACATACGGAAATGTATGTGGATGCCTTTGTGGACATTGCCAAGGCAGGAAAGATTAACGGCTCTAAGAAGAACATCGACCGATATCGTCAGACCTATGCTTTCGGAGCGGGAACCAAGAAGATGTATGATTATCTGGATGAAAATCCGGAACTGATGAGTGCGCCGGTGGATTACACCAACGACATTCGCAAGATTAGCGCTTTGGACAATTTTATTTCTATCAACAATGCTGTTGATGTGGATTTATTCGGACAGGTGAATGCAGAGTCTGCAGGTGTGCGCCATATCAGTGGAGCAGGCGGACAGTTAGATTTTGTTTTGGGAGCTTATCTGTCTAAGGGAGGTAAGAGCTTCATCTGTTGTTCTTCCACCTTTACCACAAAGGATGGCGAGATGAAATCCCGTATTGTGCCTACACTGGCACCAGGCTCTATTGTTACCGACACCAGAGCCAACACACACTACCTTGTGACAGAGTACGGTAAAGTTTGTCTCAAGGGAATGTCTATGTGGGAGAGAACAGAGGCAATTATCGGCATTGCTCATCCGGATTTCAGAGATGATTTGATCAAAGAAGCAGAAAAAATGAATATTTGGAGAAGAAGCAATCGATAAGAGACATTAATGGGACACCCCTTTTGCTATGATGAAACCAGAAAGAAAAGTTTCATCCGGCGAAAGGGGTGTTTTGTTATGAGACAATGTTTTACCATCGGTATCTCCACCAGGGCCTTATTTGATTTGGAAAAGGAGCATCAGATTTTCGTGGAGGAGGGGGTATCCCGTTATGTGGATTACCAGATTGCCCATGAGAATGATATCTTGCCACCGGGGGCGGCATTTCCTTTGATACAGGCTTTTTTGGAATTGAATCAGGCCTCCGGGGAGCGGCAGATTGAAGTGGTGATTATGTCTAAGAACAGCGCAGATACCGGCCTGCGGATTTTTCGCTCCATTGAGTATTATGGACTGGATATCACCAGGGCGGCTCTTACCACCGGGGCACCGATTGCGCCATATTTGCAGGCCTATGGAGTGGATTTATATCTGTCTTTTAGTGATGAGGACGTGAAGGCGGCACTAGAGTGCGGAGTAGCAGCAGGTTTGCTCTTGCCTAGTGAGACGGTGTGTAGGCAGTCTATCTCGCAGATTCGTATCGCCTTTGATGGGGACGCCGTGCTTTTTTCCCCGGAGGCGGAGGAGGTGTTTTTGCGGGAGGGAAAGGAGGCCTTTTGTATCAGTGAGAAGGAGAAGGCAATGATTCCTCTGGCACCGGGGCCTTTTGCCCATATACTGCGGCTGATTGCCCGGATACAGCGGGATGCGGCGGAGGGGGAACTACCCATTCGCACTGCACTGGTGACGGCTCGCAGTGCCCCGGCCCACGAGCGGGTGATCCGCACGTTACAGTTCTGGGGTGTGCGGATTGACGAGGCTTTTTTCCTGGGAGGAATGGATAAGAGCCGGGTGTTGGAGGCCTTCGGTGCTCACATCTTTTTCGATGACAATGAGCATAATACCGAGAGTGCCTCTAAGGTGGTACTCTCCGCCAGAGTACCTGTGAATCTTGGGCGCGTCGGGTGATGTTGGATATTGTATGGATTCGTGGTATGATAGGGGTAATTGTATATGAGAGACGTATATTGTGCGGGAATAACTGTTTCATATGCTAGGTACTTGCGAACGGTCGGTACTTATGCGGTGCTTATGCAGCGCATTATGTACCGCTACCAGTGAGCAGTAGCGAGAGCGTGCCTGGCATGTGAACAGTTATTCTTGCACAGAAAATGGAGTATTGTTATGGGAAAAGTAAGTGGACAGGCATGTCCTTACAGTGAAGCGTGTGGAGGTTGTTCCTACCAGAATGTGAGTTATGAGGAGCAGTTATCTGCGAAACAGAAATGGGTGGAGAAGTTGTTAAAGGGATATGGTAAGGTGGAGTCCATTGTGGGTATGGCGTACCCTTATCACTATCGCAATAAGGTGCATGCCGTGTTTGGACAGAAGAAGGGCGGAGAGATTATTTGCGGCACCTATGAGGCGGGAAGCCACCGGGTAGTGGATATTCCGGAATGCCTGATTGAGGACAAGATTTCCACTGCAATTATTCGGGATATTAAGGACTTGATGCGCTCCTTTAAGATAAAGCCTTACAACGAGGATACAGGATATGGACTATTGCGCCATGTCCTTATTCGTCGTGGATTCGCTACAGGAGAGGTGATGGTGGTTTTGGTGTTGGGAGACCCGATTCTGCCGTCCAAGAATAATTTCGTGAAAGCGCTGACGAAACTGCACCCGGAGATTACCACCATTATCTTAAATGTAAATGATAAGAGCACCAGCATGGTTCTGGGAGAACAGGAGAAGGTGCTGTACGGCAAGGGATATATTGTGGACGAGCTGCTCGGATGCCGTTTCCGCATCTCAGCCAAGTCTTTTTACCAGGTGAACCCTTTGCAGACAAAACACCTCTACCGTAAGGCTATTTCCCTGGCAGGCCTTACCGGCAAGGAGAGAGTGCTGGATGCCTATTGCGGTACGGGAACCATTGGACTGATTGCTGCTGCGGATGCGAAGGAAGTGATTGGAGTGGAGTTGAATCGTGATGCAGTGAGGGACGCCATTACCAATGCCAAGCAAAACGGCATCACCAAGGAGCGGTTCATCTGTGCAGATGCCACGGAGTATATGATGGAGGCCGCAGGGCGAGGCGAACATTTTGATGTGGTCTTTATGGATCCGCCTCGTGCCGGAAGCACTAAGGAATTTGTGAACGGGGTGAAACAGTTGGCACCGGAGAGGGTGGTGTACATTTCTTGTAATCCAGAGACCTTGGCAAGAGATTTGAAGTGGTTTGCTTCAGCGTATCGGGTGGAGGAGATTCAGCCATTTGATATGTTCCCGTTTACGGAGCATGTGGAGACGGTGGTTCTGCTGTCGAAGGAGGACATCGACTCGAAATGGATTCGCATATAACGAGGTGAGAGCAATGGATACAGATTTTGATGTTAGGAAATTATTCCAAGAGCGTTTGGCATCAAGTATGGGACTTGATAAATACCGCTATCTTATGGAACAAGTACACACCACCAACGTCGCTGTTGATATGGATTTTCAACGAACATTCAATGGGTTTTATATAGTAAGGCGAAATGAGAGTTGGAGAAAGTCTTATTATGCGTATTTTGAGAGTGTTAAGAATGGTAACCCAACCTTTGAAGACATTATTACATATCTTTATGAATGTACGGGAAATATCGAGCCCTCTTTTTCGAGCAAAATGCTAGCAACTATACTTCCGAACAAGCCAATATGGGATCGCCATGTTGTTCAAAATCTGAATATGCAACTGAGAGGAGCAACGAAAGAAGAAAAATTGAAGAATGCAATTATGCTTTATGCTGATATGGAAATGTGGTTTGCCGATTTTTTGGAGACAGAAAAAGGTAAAGAATGTATCAGAGAATTTGACCGGGTGTTACCTGATTACAAAGGAATATCAAAAATAAAGAAGATGGATAGCATTCTTTGGAGTATAAGATAAATCCACAGCTGAAAGGGGCGAGATGATGGATTTGCTATTGAATAATGTTTTGAACCTCACAGAGGAAGAAATTGAACACAGTAAAATCGAATTTAATATGCAAGCTGGTAGTGGTGGACAGCCTTTCCTTGATAGATGGCTTAAACACAGTGAGGATGAAAAAATGTCTGGCACTTGTACTGACTGCTCCTATTGGGGGTGGTATGGAAAACAGCGTAATTTCTATCCCGGACAATGGGTATTCAGCTTTGCAAGAATGACTGATGATGAATGGCTGTTGATTTCTGCAGCAGAGATTGTGGATGTTCCTGCTGATAAGTGGGCAACGGTAAATGTGCTGGAGAGATTTATGCCGTTGTTTGGCAGACTGATCATCAAATGCAAGAAAGGTAACACTTTTTCAAGGTATGTATTCAACCTCAGTAAGTATCTTGAACAGGCGAGTGTAAAAGAAATATTGCCGTGTCTATACAGTGGCGAAAACTTTGATGGCTATGACAGGGTGCATCTTCCTTATCATCGTTTGGCTGATATTTTCAACGGAAGAATACTGCCTACATATTATGAAGCTTTGAAGAAAATAACGGGAGTTTACTGCCTGACAGACACTCACACTGGAAAACTATATATAGGTTCTGCCACAGGTGAAGAAGGTGTTGCTCAAAGATGGGGTAACTACCTTGATTCCAAACATGGTGGAAACAAGAAATTGATTGCTTTGTATGAACAA
>JAQXIY010000064.1 GCA_029008035.1 Lachnospiraceae bacterium | reverse complement strand
GAGTCATGACGTCCTACCTCTCCATTGCCTTCAGGGTCAGCACCGTCATATCATCCTGCACTACGCCTCCCGTAAACAGCATCATTCGCTCAATGATTTTTCGGGAAAACGTAGCAGCATCCACCGGCCCCATTTCCTCTATCATATCCTGCAAAACTTCCACAGGATTATCTACATGGAGATATTCTAGCACACCATCTGTAACCATGACAAGAAAATCCCCCTCCTCCAAATAACTGCGATAAGGCACTGTATCCAGCGTGGCCATAGCCCCCATGGGAAGACTTTTTGCACCAACTACCTCCACAGTATTTTTTCGTTTTATAAAGGATACGTGAGCTCCCACTTTATAAAAGTCCACAATCCCCGTATACTCATCCACCAGACATGCATCCAGGGTGGAAAATCGCTCTGATTCAGCCCCAAAAATCATAGCAGCATTCATCAGGCGTAAGGCTACTTCCACGGAAAAGCCTGACTCCACGAAACGAAGAAACATATCCACCACCGTCTCACTCTCTTGATTAGCCTGTGGGCCGCTACCCATGCCATCGGACAAAGCCATAACAAACCGACATCCCTCGCACCGATTTGCGCGAAAGCTGTCTCCGGAAATTTCCTGTCCTGCCTGTACCATTTTTGCCACACCATAAGAACACATAAACTTTGGTTTCTGTATGAATATATAGGTGGCCTTTTCCCGACCCACAATGCTTCGATTTTCCTCACCGGCAATCCATTCACAGCTACTGCATGCATCCAGATGTCCCAAAATCTCTTTCATGGTAATGCAATTTCCCCACCTGGCACTCATATCCATCTCCATCCGACAGGCACCATTCTTACGGCGGTAAAAATGCATCTTAGTCACTCGAAGACCTACATCCCGCAATCGGTATCGCATCTGCATCAGATGCCAGCGCTCTTTGTCGTCGCAGAGTTGTTCATCCTCCATGCAATCACCCATTACTTTGGCCATGGCATCAATCTGCCCTGCTATCATCTCTCTGTTCTCACATAATCTCCGATACCAGGACATATTCAATTCCATTTTTTCAAAAACACTCACTGCCTCCTGGATAAGAAGCTCTGCCCGTTCACATTGGGTATATATTTTGTCCTGCATCTCTTTGCTGATGACTTCCCTCTTCTCCACGGATTCCACCAGCGCATCCAACATCAAGGCCATTTCTCCGTCTTGTCCAAAGCATAAATTACACCGCCGACAGGGAGCACAAATGCGATGGCGAATCTCCTGTTCCAAAGATGTCTTCTGCGTGGCAGTGCCTTCCTCTTGGGGGTAGACCAGTTCTCCCATACATTTTGCAAGACCCGCCATAGCCTCTGAGTAGTTCTGGACCTGTGCCGGAAGCGGAAGTAATTCCCCCTGTTTTTTCCCGGGCATTTCCCATTGGGTGAACAAGGATACAGGCCGATTCAAAAGAAAGCCGGCCCCTGCCACAAACATCCCCTCCAACACAGCAATAGACAGCTTGTCCCTTCCCACAAGGCTGACAACCGTTCCACCGCAATACACCCCAACCATTACCAGACCGGCCAGAATACTTTGGGTCAGTCTTTTCATGTATATGTGCATTCTCTGAAAAATCGCCACCACCACCATCCACACCAGCAGGGATATCCCGTATCTGCACAAACTGATAATTGGCAGCCAGAGAGCCATAAACAGGTACATGAACAAGACAAAGGAGCCCCGATGGAATTCCTCCATATACACTGCCACAAACCATAAGGCCACAAAGGGATAACACCCCATCATCTTCACATGACAGAGCACAGCACCTATGATTGCAAAAAATAATAACTTCCAAACATCTCTTTTCATTACAAGCCTCCACCTTTCTTTGCAGAAGCCATTATAAAAAGTATTGGAAAAAATATTTGTCAAAGGCTGTCACGGGACATTTTTTTCTATCCCTCTTTTCTCCCATAAAACAAAAAAAGTCTCATCAAACCGACACGCTTTCTGTCAAAGCATATCCTTTGATGAGACCAAATGATTCATATTCTCTATTCCTCTCGGAATATTATTTCATTGTCATATACCAGGCCAAGTTTCTTCTTGGCAGTATCTTCAATATAGTCCTGGGAGTGAATATAATTCTCGTATTCCGAGAGCTGTGCCTCCTCTTTTTTGAGTTCTTCCACCTGGTTGGAGAGAGCCTCCTCCCGCCGCACATACTCTTGATTTTTCTGATACAAACGCACCATCTGTATGGACAGCACCAGAACCAGAAACAGTCCAATACAGATAAAAGAGAATTTTCCCGCTGTTCTTTTTTTCTTTCTGCCTCGCTGTCTATGTCTACTCATAAGTCATCCCTTTTCCTTTTGCTTTGTATAAATGTGTGTATGCCCTCCCGGGCCTTGTCTATCCCTCTTACAATATATCGGTACAGTCTCACAAAAAATTTACCTGTAAAATGAAGAGGTGTATACAGCACCCATATCACCACAGGACTTAACATAATATAATACAGCAGCATGCCAAGTGCAACTGTCAACAATTGGCAGAAACGGATCACACCTTCCGCCGCCTCATTCTGAATATGCCACACCCACGCCGTTACAACCACCCAGTATAGCACATCTGTTATGTTGACCCCCAGTTTCCCAATGAGAAGCAATCTCCGCAGCACCCGCAGAAAATCATAAAGCACCCCAAAGGAAATACCCATACAAAACATTATCAGGAGAATTTGCCCCTGTCCCGCAACAAACCAATAAATGTTCATCTATTTGAAGAAACGATGTAATAGGTTTTCTCCGGCCATTTTCGGTGACATCACATCAGAGTACAGCAGGGCATCTACTTTTCCCTCTACATCCAAGTCTCCCTTCTCCACCGAGAGGCGATTGATGTGCAAATCACTCCCCTTGATGGTAAGCATCCCCTGGGATGTCTCCAGCAAAATCTCCTTTAAATCAAAGGCAATCACGTCCAGCACTCCTGTCACGCCAATACTTTGACGGTTATTCATCATAAGTTTGTGATTGCATGAGTTCTGTTTCTCTTCCATAATCCCTCCCACATTACACCTAAGTCCATATATTCTATGAGCAGGTGGCGGGAATTATGCCAAAATATCATTCTACAAATAGCGAAACAGTTCCTTTGCCTCTTCTTTCTTCGTTGTATCCTGCAAATCCAAAACTTCCACTCGAACCGGTTTGTTGCCAAAGGCAATCTCAATCACATCCCCCACTTTCACCTGAGTAGATGCCTTGGCCGGTTTGTCATTCACCATAACACGACCGGCATCACAAGCTTCATTTGCCACTGTGCGCCGCTTAATCAAACGGGATACCTTTAAAAATTTATCCAAACGCATCCTTCATCCTCCTATCTCTTCCATGAAAAAAGGCTCAAAACCGAAGTTTTGAGCCCCAATGACCAAAATCATAATGAATTAGTTCATCATATCCTTCAATGCCTTACCAGCCTTGAACTTAGGTGCCTTAGAAGCAGGAATGTTCATCTCAGCGCCTGTCTGAGGATTTCTACCTGTTCTAGCAGCTCTTTCAGATACTTCAAAAGTACCGAATCCAACCAACTGAATCTTCTCACCCTTCTTAAGCTCTTCAGCAACAACATCTGTAAAAGCCTTCAATGCTGCCTCTGCATCCTTCTTTGAAAGATCTGCCTTGCTAGCCATAGCTGCAACTAATTCTGTCTTGTTCATATTAACTTCCTCCTCTGGAAACTTTAAAAATATACTATTATGTTTAGAGGTTATTCTCTAAAATAATCACAAACATATTTATAAGACTTTTACCCTGTTTTGTCAAGGTGAACGCCTTATATTTTCAAGGTTTCCAAATGGTTTCGACAAAATATACAAAATATATTTTTATCTTTGTATAAAATACCTCACCTAATCCGCAAGCATCTTTGTGAGCATATTGGATATTGTTGTCAAATAATCTACTTCTGTGTCAGAAAGATCTGTCTTTGTGTCAGAAGATCCCGTGGAAGAATTATTCCGGGTTCCTCCTGAACTGTTACTGCTCCCTGTGTTAGTTTGGGTATTGCTATTGTCACTGCCATTCTGTTGCTGAGTCGTCTCCTCCTGCTCCTCCTGCTCCTCCTCCATATCCAAAGAAATGGTGGCGCTCTCAGAATTCACAACCAGGGTCTTCTCCCAGGACTCATATCCCTCCGCAATCACAGACAAACGATGGGCACCATACGTAACCTCCAAGACCTCCCCCACATTAATCTGCTTCCCGTCAATGTAGACAGCCGCGCCGGCAATATCCGTTTGCAACGTGAGCTTGCAGAGCTTTGGCCCCGCTCCTTTTAACTGATCCAGATCCACAACAGCGGTCTCATTTCTCACAACCGTTACCTGTTGCGTACCTCCGTATCCATTGTTGGCAACAGTCAAGTTATATGTCCCCTCAGGAACCTCTATTCTCATATCTCCCGTAATCATAGTGAAGATACGATTGCCTATGCAAATCATACTGTCCTGAAACAGTGTGGTATTCACCAGTTGAATATATCCATGTCCGGTGGTCACCATCACCGACACAATGTCCTTGTCTCTTCCCACCACGTGCAACGTATCATCCTGTCCAAGGTCACCAAAGTTCACCTGCTGATCTCCGGAGAATACAACAGACTGATTGGTAATGCGGTAGTTGGAATCGCCGATGGTAAAGACTCCCCGTTCCTGATCAATACTGTAATTGGTCACATCCTCATAGTTCCACACGGTATCTGAAAGTTGCACACTGGTAACTACCGACTTCTCATTCCGCTCTCCGAGACGAACCACCTGTCCCGGCGTGAAGTGGGCAGAACTACAGGAGTTCCCATACTTATCCAAAAAACGGGTTCCCAAGTTATAAGAGCAACGAATCAGCCCTCCCTTTTCCCCAAGAGCCGTAATCGTCTCCTCTGTCATATTGACTTCTTTGATAATGTATTCAGTTTCTCTCTCTGTAGAAACCTCCTCCTCTTCTTTCTTCTCCGATGCCCCCCGGTAGGTAAAAGGTTCATTTTCTTTTTTGCCGCAGGCAGTCAAAAAGAGGACCAAAAAAAGTCCTAATAGAAGCAGGCTTCTCTTTTTTCTTCTCGTTTGCATGGCCTCATTATAGCCTATTCCTTTCGATTATACAACCGCATGAGGAACTCCTGACGAGCCTCTTCCTGAGCAATAATCTGCATTAATTTTTCCCCATCCCGCTTGGATGCCCATGCCTTTTTGTTGTTGTTATAATGGTTGGCTATCTTCCAAAATTTCTCCGGATATGACAAGCGCAGACAAAGTTCCGTCCACTCTTCCCGCTCCGGTTTTCTCACCCTCTCATAGGTAGAAATGATTTCCATCCCCAGTTCCTTGTTCCAATGATTTTTCTCTAATACCTTTCTCACATATTTTGCCAAATCACTCATTTGGCTGTCCAAACGCATATTATCATAGTGGAGTATCACACTTCTGTGTCCGCAGTCTACCACATTGTGATGATGAAAATCTCCATGACAGAGATATCCGCCGGACTCCTCCAGAAACGCCCCGTCTTCCTGAATCAGTTTTTCCACCTGCATTGCCTGGTTGTAAAAAATCTCATATACCTCCTCGTAGCGCTCCTCAAATGCATTTTTTCTCTTCTTTTTGCGAATATAATTTTTCAGGTTTCGCATCTCCCGATTGTGGCGATAAAGTTCCCGGGGCAAACTGTGCTCCGGGGCATAAAACACCTCTTCCTGCTCTACGGAAAGTTCACGCAATGTGATATGTAGCTCTCCCAATTTTCTGACACCTTCCAGCACCTCCAAAGGATTCTTCACATCACACTCTCTGCCTCCGTGATAGGTCTTTAGCAGGTAGGAAGGACCTCCCTCCTCCCTAACAAGATACTCCCCATCCTTTGTTGCAACCAGAGTCTCATTCTCTCCATCCCAGCCGGCCAGTTCCTGTAACACCTTTGCAAGAGCCTTTGCCTTGTCCTTTGAGCCATGAAATTCCTTCAGCATAAAGGTCTGTTTACCGCTATAAATCAGGAGGCTTCCTCTTCCCTTCGAAACATTATCTACAGACAAATCATATTCCGAAAGCAGCTGTTCTCCCTGGCCAAAGCGAGGCATCACAAACGAGTTAGACTCTATCTCTTTTTCCATAAATAAAAAAACCTCCATAACGAACAAGATTGATATCTGTTCATTTTATGAAGGTAATTTTTATATTATTCCACCGGTTTCCTCTTTGGGATATTTCCTTTTTTGATGCGTTCCTCTGCCATGGTCAGCAATTGTTTGGGGGTGTTTCTTTCCGGGTGCTCTAACACCTCTTGGAACAGCACATCCAGCAGGTCACCCACCATACTTCCCTGAGCCACACCAAGGTTCATAATGTCTCTTCCGGAAATGCAAAGGTTCTTCTTTTCCACACACTCGCCGGCTTCCATGATCTCTCCAAAGACAGTCTCAAAGTCACGAATCTGCTGCAGCTTGTCCCGGCGACGATAATCACTCTGGGCCAGAGTATCAGCTCTCTTAATGACAAACAGTTCCGGGAAACAGGAAATACCGATACGGGCAATGGTCTTTCGAATCACCGGCCTGTCAATCTTCGGACGCTCGTCGTGAAATCTGACAAAGCGTTTCACCGTTGCAATGGTGTCGTTGTCGTATTTCAATCGACGAAGAATATCTCCCGTCATTTCCGCTCCCACTTCCTGATGTCCGTAAAAGTGGTCCTGTCCCTTTTCATCTGTGGTTCTGGTTGCCGGCTTTCCCACATCGTGAAACAGCATAGCCAACCGCAATGTCTTATCCGGCGGAACATGTTCCAGAGAATGTAGGGTATGCTCCCCCACAGAGTAACAGTGATGTTTATTATTCTGGGGTGTTTTCATCATGGCATCAAACTCCGGCAGAAATACCCGGGTGAGCCCCGTCTCGTATACCATGCGCATTCTATCGGGGTGTTCCGACATCAACAACTTGTTCAGCTCCACCATAATTCGTTCCATACTTACTTTTTCAATGGTAGGGGCCAATTCACAAATGGCATGATACGTGTTTGGTTCAATTTCAAAACCCAGCTGGGCGGACAAACGCAATGCCCGCAACATACGAAGAGCATCCTCGGAAAACCGCTCCCTCGGGTTTCCCACGCAACGAATCACTCCCTTTTTCAGGTCTTCCAATCCACCAAACAAATCCACCAGTCCCTGCTGCTCATTGTAAGCCATGGCATTGATGGTAAAATCCCTGCGACAAAGGTCTTCTGATAAAAGGGAGGTAAACATCACTTGCTCCGGATGACGGCCATCCTTGTACTCTCCATCCACCCGGTATGTGGTAACCTCATAACCGTTTTTCCCCATCATCACAGTCACCGTTCCATGAATAATCCCTGTGTCAATGGTATGGGAGAAGAGGGACTTCACTTGTCCCGGTGATGCAGACGTTGTAATGTCCCAGTCTGCCGGTGTCTTTCCCAGATACAAATCGCGGACACAGCCGCCTACCGCATAGGCTTCGTGTCCGTTATTTTGCAATGTCTCTATGATATTTGTCACCTGTTCTGGCAAAATCATCTTCATTCTAATACGCCTTACCCCAATAAACTAATTTCTTTGCCGGTTTACCGCAGCACACACATACATCTGAAATCTTCTCTTCTGTAAAAGGCATACATCTGCTTGTAGCAGTAGTCTCTTCCTTGATCTTGTCCTCACAAGCCTGTTCGCCACACCACATACCCCGGATAAATCCCGGCTTATTTGCAACGATATCCTTGAACTCCTCATAATTATGAGCATCATATGTATGCTCCTCTCGATGAGCTCTTGCACGCTCTAGCATCTCCTTCTGCATAGCGTCTAAAACCTCTGTAATCTTGTCAGCAAGTTCGTCCAAGGATACTGTAATCTTCTCTCTGGTATCGCGGCGAACAATAATGGCCTGATTGGCCTCAATATCTCTAGGCCCCATCTCCACACGAACCGGAATACCGCGCATCTCCTGCTCAGAGAACTTCCAACCCGGATTCTTGTCAGCATCGTCCACTTTAACCCGAAGGCCTGCCGCTTTCAATTTATCCTTCATCTCAAAGGCCTTATCCAGCACTCCCGGCTTATTCTGCATGATAGGAATGATATCTACCTGAGTAGGAGCAATCATAGGCGGCAGCACCAATCCGGAATCATCTCCGTGTACCATAATGATAGCGCCAATCAATCTGGTAGTCATACCCCAGGATGTCTGGTGTACGTACTTCAAGGTGTTATCCTTATCTGTATACTGAATGCCAAATGCTTTGGCGAAACCGTCTCCAAAGTTGTGGCTGGTTCCTGACTGCAACGCCTTACCATCATGCATCAGAGCCTCGATGGTATACGTAGCCTCAGCACCGGCAAACTTCTCCTTATCGGTCTTGCGGCCTCGAACCACAGGAATAGCCAAAACCTCCTCACAGAAATCCGCATAGAGATTCAACATCTGCTGTGTGCGTTCCTCTGCCTCCTCTGCAGTTGCGTGAGCGGTATGTCCCTCCTGCCACAAGAACTCTCTGGAACGAAGGAATGGTCTTGTCTCCTTCTCCCAACGGACAACAGAGCACCACTGGTTGTAAACCTTAGGCAAATCCCGGTAAGACTGTATCTCATCCTTATAGAAATCGCAGAACAATGTCTCGGAAGTCGGTCTCACACAAAGTCTCTCCTGCAGCGGATTCAACCCACCGTGAGTCACCCATGCCACCTCGGGAGCAAATCCCTCCACATGGTCCTTCTCTCTCTCCAACAGGCTCTCAGGAATAAACATGGGCATATACACATTCTCTACTCCTGTCTCCTTAAATCTGCGGTCCAACTCTCTCTGAATGTTCTCCCAGATAGCATAACCTGCCGGCTTGAAAATCATGCAGCCCTTAACGCTGGAATAACCCATGAGTTCGGCCTTCTTCACCACGTCGGTGTACCACTGGGCGAAATCCACATCCATGGAAGTAATCGCTTCTACTAACTTCTTATCATTTGCCATGATGGCCTCCTTATCTCTTATCAATATTAACGGATAGTTGAAAAACTTTTTGTAATTATCCGATTGTACATGCCAGGATATTTCCGCAACTATCCATATAAATCGTCAGTACCCTTAATTTTATGAAAATCCCGGGTTGTTGTCAAGATTTAGGTAAATCGATATATTTCCCAAATGAGAAAGGCAGATGCAGGGCCTAAAACCACACCCCATATGCCGTAAAATTGCAAACCCAGATAAATACTGATCAAAACAGCCAATGGATTGGCCCCTACCCGATGGCCGATAAATTTGGGTTCCAGAAATTGGCGAAGCAGACTGGTTCCTCCTGCCAAAATCAGATAGTAAATGCCAAGCCAGATACTCCCCTGAAAAAACATCACAATCGCCCATGGGACAAACACCAGAGATGTGCCAATAAAGGGCAGGGCATCACAGATTCCAATGGCAATCCCCACCAGCACCGCATAGGGATTGCCCACCAAAAACAGTGCCAAAATACAAATGCCGGTAATAATCAGCATAATCCATCCCTGGGCTCTGAGGTAGTCTCCTCCCGCAACAGACAAATCCTTGCCCAGGGCGACAATCACCTGTCCCAAAGCATTTTTATGGAGTTTTTCACGAAGAGCATCATACTCTCCAATCATCAACACTGTTGCCACCGCCGTCACCGCAACCGCCACAAATCCCCCCAAGGTATCCCTCATGCCTCCAAAAGGGGATGCTACCTTCCGAATCAATTCATCAGAAAGGTGCTCACCGTCAAACTGCTGTACCAATTTCTGATAAAGCTGCCCGATAAGTCCCGACTCCTCAGCCCCCTCCCAATAGAGAAGTTCCTCCCTTCTGGACCAGAGTTCTAAAAACTCCTGGGACAAATACCACCCCACCATAATCACAAGGCCAATAATACCTATTGTAAGAAACAAGCGCAGGATGGGATTTCTTTTTTCCTTTTCCTTTGCGCCCCTCACCAGACTGGCAATATAATATGCAATAAAAAAGGGAAGCACCATAGGCAGTATCCATTTCATAAAGACAAATACCACCAAGGTGATTCCCAACAACTTTGTTCCGCTTTTTATAAAATGATATCTCTGTTCCATACCATTACTATGGACCAGTTTTTACCATTTTATTCATGAAAAAAGGGGGCAAAATCCTCTCCTCTGGGAGTGATTTCAAACCTCATCCCCTCCTCAGAGACGGGATGGTTAAATTGCAGACGGTAGGCACACAGGCAAAGAGGATTCCCCGTATTTGAGCCCCCATACTTCACGTCCCCCAGAATAGGTGCTGTCCTGCTGGCAAGCTGTACTCGGATTTGGTGGAATCGGCCTGTGTCCAGCTTAATCTTAAGCAGACTTCTGTCGTCCTTCTTATCTATCACCTCATAGGAGAGACGTGCCTTCTTTGCCCGGGGATTATTCTCCTTCACAATCATGGCTCTGCCCTTGCGACCATCCTTCACCACATAGTCCTCAAGCACTCCCTCCACAGGAATGTTCTCTCTGGTAACGATAGCATAATAATACTTGGCAAATTGCCTCTCTTTCAGTTCCTTGCAAAGAATGGCTGTGGATGCGGCATTCTTCCCAAACACCAAAATCCCTTCCACCGGCTGGTCCAATCTGTGAACCACCCCCACATAGGTCTCTCCCTCTCGGGCACTGCGATAATTTCGCACAAGACTCACCATATCCTGGCTGGTGACGTCCTGGGTTTGTGTGGCAATCCCCGCCGGCTTGTAGCACACAAGCACATCTTCATCCTCATACATAACTTCCAATACCATATCAGTTCCCCCTTAATACAAAACCCGCAGGGCGTACGCCCTACGGGTTCATTGTAACATATTAACTTTTCACAATCTACTTTAGATTAGAGATACTTCTTAAGATCATCTACCTTATTAAGTGCCTCCCAAGGAAGATTCAAGTCGTTGCGTCCAAAGTGTCCGTATGCTGCTGTCTGCTTGTAGATTGGTCTTCTCAAGTCAAGCATCTTGATGATACCTGCAGGACGAAGATCAAAGTTCTCGCGAACAATATCAACAAGTTTGTCATCTGCAATCTTGCCTGTACCAAAGGTATCTACCATGATAGAAGTTGGCTGTGCAACACCGATTGCATAGGACAACTGAATCTCACACTTATCAGCCAAACCGGCAGCCACAATATTCTTTGCCACATAGCGGGCTGCATATGCTGCAGAACGGTCAACCTTGGTGCAATCCTTTCCGGAGAAAGCACCACCACCGTGACGAGCCATTCCGCCGTATGTATCAACAATAATCTTACGACCTGTAAGACCGGCATCACCGTGAGGTCCACCGATTACAAACCGGCCGGTAGGATTGATGAAGAACTTGGTATCCGCATCAATCAGCTCCTGTGGAAGGATTGGATCGAATACATATTTCTTGATATCCTCATGAATCTGTTCCTGCGTTACATCTTCATCATGCTGTGTAGAGAGAACTACTGCCTCTAATCTCTTAGGTGTACCATTCTCATCATACTCAACAGAAACCTGTGTCTTACCATCCGGTCTCAAGTAGGTAAGTGTGCCATCCTTGCGCACCTTGGTCAACTGAAGGGCCAACTTGTGAGCCAAAGAAATCGGATATGGCATATACTCCTCTGTCTCATTGGTAGCATAGCCGAACATCATACCCTGATCACCGGCACCGGTATCCAAATCATCTGTAAGAGAACCCTTCTTAGCCTCCAATGCCTTGTCAACACCCATAGCAATATCAGCAGACTGCTGATCCAGCGCTACCATAACAGCACAGGAATTACCATCGATTCCCTTCTTACCATCATCGTAACCAATCTCAAGAACCGTATCCCGGACAATAGCAGGAATATCAAGCTGCGCCTTGGTAGTAATCTCTCCTGTAACTAATACGAATCCTGTACATGCTGCTGTCTCGCAGGCAACACGGCTCATTGGATCCTGTGCCATACAAGCATCTAAGATTGCATCTGAAACAGCGTCACACACCTTGTCAGGATGACCTTCTGTTACAGACTCTGAAGTAAATAACAATTTTTCCATTTCTTTCTTCCTTTCGTTTGTAGTAATAAAAAAATCCGCACAAAGCGGATTTAATTGTCAAAGATAATCAAATCCCTTATTGTTCGAGTCACTCGCTCAGGTTGGCACCTTCCGTTTCGGGGTTGCCGTGGCTTCACAGATCCTTTGTATCTCCACCACTCTGAATAAGAGAAAGTACAATATGAAATTAAACTCATTGACATCAACAGGGAAACTTTACACCCCACATATAATTTTGTCAAGTTTTTCGTTAAAAAACATTGCCAAAATACCGATTTTCCATATATAATTGATTTGTGTGTATTATTTAAATTTTTTATAATTTTTCACACTTTGGGGGTTAACTATGAAAAAGATTTCAACAATTCGACTAAAGCCCGGTATGGTGGCAGAAAAGCCCATCGTTACCAAACGAGGACAAGTGATTGCCCCGGCGGGAACCAAACTCACATCCCAGCTTATTGCCCGGTTATCTTTTTATAAAATCGATACGGTTATGGTGCAGGATTCTTCCATTCCGGAAGATGCCCCGGAAGATTTATCCGTCTCATCACCGGAGGTGACAGAGACTGTCACAGAGCCTGCCACCAATAGCGACGCGGCTCCCAAGGAGGAATCTCTGGTTGAAAAGACCCAGTCTTATTCCCAGCGCGTCAAATCAACCCCACAGTATCAAGAATTTCAGAGAAATTACACCAAGAATATCGTCTCTATGAAGGAGACTTTTGCAGCCATTACCTCCGGTCGAAGCGGAGAAGTCTGTGCAAACCTTTTGGCAGAATCCGCCAAGCTGTTTTCTTCAAAGACCTCTCTTGAGCTCTTTGACATGATACATACCATGCGTTCTATGGATGACAGCACCTATGCTCATTCCTTGAATGTAGCCCTGATTTCCAGAGCTATCGGGAAATGGTTACAGTTATCCAGGGAGGATTTAGACATCCTGACGCTGGCCGGTCTGCTCCACGACATCGGAAAGACACAGATTCCTGATGAGATTTTGAACAAACAGGGTAAGCTTACTGACGAAGAATTCGATTTGATTAAGAGCCATGCCAAAAAGGGGCACAGCATCCTCAAGAATACCAATCTGGACAAGCGTATCAAGCTGGCAGCTCTCCAGCACCATGAACGATTTGACGGCACCGGCTATCCCAGAGGATTAGAGGCAGATGAGATTGATACCTTTGCCTCCATCGTGGCAATCGCCGATGTGTACGATGCCATGACCGCAGCCCGCAGTTACCGGGCGCCTCAATGTGCGTTTCAAGTTATCGCCTGCTTTGAGCAGGAGGGCTTTCAGAAATACAACCCCAATGTTATTTACACTTTCCTGCAACGTGTTGCGGGATGTTACAACAACAGTCGGGTACTTCTCTCCAACGGAGTCACCGGCCGGGTAGTTTTCTTGAACAAGAATTCCCTTTCAAGGCCCATCATCGAAACTGACGGAGGGCAGGTAATTGACCTTTCATCCTCTGCCAACAAGGAACTTTTCATCAAATCTATTGTATAGTATGACACAGAAAAAGACTTATGGAACACAACGTCCATAAGTCTTTTATTGTATGTCACGCTATCATTATGAAACCTGTAAGACAAACTTCTGAATTTCTTTCTCACAGCAAGTGCGCTCAATCTGAGCACCCAATGCCTGCAGTTTCTTCTCGAAGTCCTCATACCCTCTCTGAATAAAATGAATATCGTCCACAATGGTAATACCATCTGCAGCCAAACCTGCAATCACAAGAGCTGCACCGGCCCGCAAATCAGGAGCACAAACTCTGGCGCCTGTGTACTTATCCACGCCGCGGATAATGGCAATATTGCTTTCCACCTGAATGTCAGCACCCATGCGGGACAACTCGTCTACATATTTGAAGCGATTCTCAAAGATACTCTCCGTAACGGTACTGGTACCCTGCGCAATTCCTAAAACTACCGCCATCTGTGGCTGCATATCCGTAGGATAACCCGGATACGGCAATGTGGTAATCTGGGTGTGCTGTAACTTACGGTTGGCAACAATGCGCACAGCATCATCAAACTCCTCAATGGTACAGCCGGCCTCCATCAACTTAGCGGAAGTGGCTTCCAAGTGCTTGGGTATCACATTCTTCAGAAGAACATCTCCTCCCGTAGCTGCTGCTGCACACATAAAGGTTCCCGCCTCAATCTGATCCGGAATCACAGAGTAGGTGGTCTTGTGAAGTTTCTCAACACCAACCACGCGAATTACATCCGTGCCGGCTCCTCGGATATTGGCACCCATACTGTTCAAGAAGTTGGCAACATCTACCACATGCGGCTCCTTGGCAGCATTTTCTATCACTGTCTTACCTTCTGCCAGAGCTGCAGCCATCAGCACATTGATGGTAGCCCCCACAGAGACCTTATCCATATAGATATGACTGCCTGTCAAGCTCTCTGCCTTTGCAGAAATCAAGCCGTAGCTGAGATCTACCTCAGCTCCCAGTGCCCGGAATCCCTTGATATGTAAATCAATAGGACGGCTTCCGATGACACATCCTCCTGGCAATGCCACCTCGGCTTTCTTGTATTTGCCAAGCAAAGCCCCCAACAGATAGTAGGATGCTCGAATCTTCTTAATGTATTCATAGTCAACACTTAGTTGACCAATGGTAGAGCCGTTGATGCGGGCAGTGTGGCGATCTATCCTCTCCACAATGGCGCCGATGTCACTAAGGGCATCCAGCATTATATTGATATCCCGCACATCCGGCAAATTATCTATCGTAACGGTTTCGTCCGTCATAATTGCCGCAGCTAAGATTGCCAGGGCCGCGTTTTTGGCGCCGCCAATCTCCACTTCACCGGCAATAGGATTGCCTCCCTTGATTACGAATTGCTCCATACCACACCTCAAAAATTGTTTCTATGTTGCTACACAAAGTTAGTATACCACATACTATATGATATGCGCCACTAAATCTTGTGTTACCAGTATATGTCAAACTGCATCTGATACAATTTAGCACAAGACTCGTCCTTTGCCAAGGGGTTTTAATCTTCTGTCGACTCCGGAGCCGTAAACAATGCGTCGAATTTCACTTTCTTCCACTGCTTATCATTGACAGTCCATGTGATATCCTTCTTCCATCCCTCTAAGACACTGTCATAGTATTCGCTGCGCTGCTGTTCCTCCAGGGATTCCTTCTTTTCGGCGGTAGCTTCTTCGTCAAGTTCCTTGTCCAGGCGAATGACATAATAGCCGTCATCCTTCACTCCAACAACAGAGGAAACCTCTCCTTCCTTCAATGCATCCGCTGCCTCAATAACCTTCTCCGGCAATGCGGTGTCGTCCTTGCCATAGGTGGTTGTCTTAACCTCTACGCCAGCCTCCTCTGCAGCCGCCGCAAAATCCTCTGCCTTGGCTACCGTCTTAGCTTTCGCCTTAAGTTCTGCCTTTTCCTCGTCTGTTACGGAAACCGTCTCACCGTTCTCATCCATCGTGTCCGCAACGCTGAAAACTACATATGAGATACCTCGCTGCGCTGCATCCTCATCCTTAACAGAAACCTCTGCGGAATCCTTCACCGCCTCTGTCACCTTAGACATATAGGTCTGGTTGGTAAGATACTCCTCCACAATCTCTTGTGTGGCACACATCTCATCTAAGGTCTCCTTGGAATTCGCCTCAAGGAACTCCTTTGCCGCCTTGGTGATGGTCTTCTGTTCCTCGTCAGAAATCTTCACATCATATTCTTCAGCATGGGCTCTCAGGAGGTACATTTCCTCCATCATATCCATAACATTCTGCTTTACCAGATTCTCCATGGTGGTGCCATCCTGCTCCTGACTCCACATTTCCTCACCCATATAGCCCAGGTAAATACTATCGTACATAGATTGGGTATACCTAGCCACAAATGTGCCATATCCAAGAGAAATCTTATCGCCCTCACCTGCGTCAACCAAGGTGGCATTTTTGTTAATACCACAACCTGTCAGTAGCATCACCCCCAACAGAAGGGTTGCCATTATCGCTTTCGTCATTCTATTCTTCATGTTCACTTCTCCTTGTACTTTCAGTAACTTTATCCATTATATCTATTTTGTGGAGTCCTTGCAATTCCTTTACAAAATCCATCAACACTTCCGGCAAATCTTTTGCCCGAATTCTGGAATTTTTCTTGTAAAAGTAATGGAAGGACGGCCTCTTTGCATCTGCAGTAAACTTTACATAGGGATGATGTTTTTGCAGAAGAGGAGGAATCATCATAGGGTCAATGGGTGCCCGTTCAAACATGGTAATCACCACTTCTTCCTGCTTCTGAGCCAGTTCCACCACATAGGCTTTATGCGCCTCCGTGCGCAGCATTGCAATAAAGAGCAGATTCTGCACCGGTTTCCCCGGCTCCCCAAAACGATCTATCAGCTCATCCAGCATCTCATCTCTGGCATCCTCCGACTGTATATCAGCAATGCGCTTGTAGATATCCAGTCGTTGCATCTCGCTACTCACATAGCTCTCCGGAAGATATGCATCCATCTCCAAATCTACGGTGGTGTCAAAGTATTCCTCCTGCACCAATCCCTTCTCCCGCTTGATAGCCTCATTTAACATCTTGCAATACAGATCATACCCCACAGCAGCCATGTGTCCGTGCTGCTCCTGTCCCAGCATATTACCTGCACCTCGAATTTCCAAATCCCGCATGGCAATCTTAAAGCCACTGCCCAAATCTGTAAATTCCTTAATAGCGGCCAGGCGTTTCTCCGCCACCTCCTTTAGCATCTTGTCCCTCTTGTACATAAGAAAAGCGTAGGCGCTGCGATTGCTGCGTCCCACTCTCCCCCTCAGCTGATACAATTGGGACAATCCCAATTGATCCGAGTCATGGATAATAATGGTATTTACATTGGAAATATCCAGACCGATTTCAATGATGGTGGTAGATACCAACACGTCAATCTCCTGATTGATAAACCCGTACATAATCTTTTCCAGACGGCTCTCCGTCATCTTGCCATGGGCGTATGCAATATTGGCCTCCGGCACCAAAGCCTCCAGTTTTGCGGTCACGTCCGCTATCTGATTCACCCGGTTAAATACATAGTACACCTGACCACCTCTTGCCATCTCCCGCACGATAGCCTCTCGAATCATCTCTTCGTTGTACTCGAACACAAAGGTCTGAATGGGCTGGCGCTCCATGGGGGCCTCCTCCAGAACACTCATATCCCGGATACCAATCAGACTCATATGAAGGGTTCTTGGAATAGGTGTGGCGGATAGAGACATCACATCTACCGTCTTCTTCATCTGCTTAATCTGTTCTTTGTGATTGACTCCAAAGCGTTGCTCCTCGTCGATAATCAAAAGTCCCAAATCCTTATATGACACGTCCTTGGACAAAAGTCGATGGGTTCCTATGACAATATCCACCGCCCCCGTCTTCAGTCCCTCAATGGTCTTTTTCTGCTGAGACGTGCTAACAAAGCGGCATAAAAGCCCCACATTTACCGGATAAGCAGCCATTCTCTGCAAAAAGGTATTATAGTGCTGCTGTGCCAAAATGGTTGTAGGCACCAGATACACCACCTGTTTTCCTTCCTGAACCGCCTTAAAGGCTGCCCGCAGAGCAATCTCCGTTTTCCCATAACCCACATCTCCGCAAATCAGACGGTCCATAATCTTAGGACTCATCATATCACGCTTCACCGCAGCAATGGCCTGCAACTGTCCATCCGTCTCCTCGTATGGGAAAGTCTCTTCAAACTCTTTCTGCCAGATGGTGTCCTCCCCATACACATATCCCTTGTCCTGCTGCCGAAGGGCATACAGGTCCACCAATTCCTTGGCCACCACTCCAACGGCAGCCCGAACCTTCGCCTTGGTATTAGTCCAATCCTGAGTGCCCAGCGTGTTCAGTTTCGGCTTCTTGCCATCCTGACTACCATATTTCTGAATCGCGTCCAGCTGAGTGGCCGGAATGTATAGATTCCCTCCTTTGGCGTAGGAAATCTTAATATAATCCTTCATCACCTTGTCCACTTCGATCTTCTCAAATCCCTGATAGATTCCAAGGCCATGATTCTCGTGAACAACATAATCTCCCACTTCCAAGTCAGAGAAGCTGGCAATATGCTCCCCCTCGTACTTACGAGCCTTCTTTTTCTTTCTGGCCCGAGTCCCAAAAATATCCTGTTCCGACAGGATTACGTATTTGATCTCGGGAAATTCATATCCTCGAAGGAGATTACCGTAGGTAACCATCACCTCCCCGGGGTAGATGGCATGGTCATAATCCTCCGAGAAAAAAGCATTCAGTTCTTCATCCATCAGCATCTCTGCCAGATGCTTTCCCCTGGTGCGGGAAGGGCTCAAAAGCAAGATGCGAAATTTCTGTTGTTTGAATCGCTTTAAATCCTTCACCAGCAAATCAAACTGATTGTTGTAGCTCCCCACGGAGACGGCCCGAATCCCACAATGTGAGTCAATTTTCAGAAGCCCTTCCCTGCTGTCTAAGGTTGAGAGAACCACTCCGGCAAACTTCTGCATTTGGGCAAAAATCGTCTTGGTGGGAAACAGCATAGAAAGCTGTCCCGGAAGGCAATATCCCTTTTCCAGACGATGGGTCATACTGTCTGCAAATTCCTGTTCCACCACCTTTCCCTTCTCATCCAGATGCACAAGTTCATCCAAAAAAAGCATGGTATCCTTTGGAAAATAAGAGAGCAGACTGTCTGCCTCCCGGGTGAAGTAGCCAAGATGGGTCTCCAGGCCTGTGGAAAATCCCCACTCTCTGGTCTCCTCCACCAAACGGGTGATGCTGGTCTTGATTCGGTGGGCTTCCTCCGTCTTCATCTCCTTGCGGTATGCCTTGTATAATTTATCCGCCTCCGCCTCCATTTTCTGTAGTCCCGCCTCAATCTCCTCAGGACTGAGAACCAATTCTATGGCAGGATAAATTGTGACTCGCGAAGCATTGTCTATGGATTTCTGGGTAGTCACGTCAAAGTAGCGAAGAGAATCCACCTCATCCCCCCACAGTTCTATTCGAATGGGGTGCTCCTCTGTCAACGGAAAAATATCTGCAATTCCCCCTCGAACGGCAAATTCTCCCGGATGCTCCACCTGGGTTACCGCCTCATATCCCAGCATAACCAACCGCCGTCGCATATCCTGTAAGTCAATGACATCCTCTTCCCCGATAGAGAAAATCCCCTTTTGATAAGAGGACAAGGCCGGCACCTTATTCATCAAGGCGTCTATGGTTGTCACCACGGTCACCGGCTCCTGCTGCAAAAGCGCCTGCACCACAGAGAGGCGCTCTCTTGTCATGGCATTGCTGTGGATATCTGACTGATAAAACAGCAAGTCCCTGGCCGGGTAGTACAGCACATTTTCTTCAAAGAAGCTGCACCCCTCCATCAGTTGCTTTGCCCGAAGTTCATCAAAGGTCACAATCAGCTTAACCTTGGTCTCATGTCCAATGCCATAAATGAAATGCGGCTTCAGGGTATCCATAATCCCTGAAACCTCATATATTGCTTTCTCTGTATGAAGTTTTTGCCGCAGTTCTTCCATTTGCGGCATTTCCTCAAAGGGTGTCAAAAATACTTTCATCTAAATTTCCACTTTTCCATTATATAAATTCATTGCCTGCTCGATATCGTCCTGAACCATACACTCAATGGCTGCTATCGCCCGCTCATAAGACAGTTCCACCAGTCTGCGATCCTCCGGAGAAAATCTCCCCAGCACATGGGCCACCATATCTTCTCCCGCCGGAAGTCTGCCCACACCAATCTTAATCCTCTTAAACCCATCTGTGTGGGTATGCGCAATGATATTCTTCAAACCGTTATGGCCACCGGCGCTGCCTTTTCTGCGAATCCGCGTGGTTCCGGGGTCTAAAGTCACGTCATCGGAGATGACAATCAGATCCTCCTCCGGGTCCAGCTTATAGTAATTCAAAAGATCCGCCACGCTCTCACCGCTGAGATTCATAAAGGTCTGCGGCTTCATGAGAACAGCGGCCTGTCCCGCCACCCGGCCCTTTCCAATCAACGCTTTATGCTTCCTGTCCGTAACAGCGATTTGATATTTCTCTGCCAATAAGTCTATGACATCAAAGCCCACATTATGTCTGGTTTTTTGATATTTATCCCCGGGATTGCCCAGGCCAACAATTACATACATGCCCTACGATACCTTTCAAATTTGTGGAACATATTATAGCATAAAAAGAACGGTCAAACCAACCGGAAAGTGATTTGACCGTTTTCTTTTGGAATTATTCTTCCATAGCAAGCAACTGTTCGTTGTATTTCTGCAAAATCAGATTTTGGATCTCTTCTCTTGTGGAAGACTTGATGGGATGCGCAATATCCTTATACTCACCTTCGGTGGTCTTGCGACTTGGCATAGCAATGAACATTCCCTTATCCCCCTCGATAATCTTAATGTCATGTACCACAAACTCCTCATCAATGGTAATAGATACCACTGCCTTCATCTTGCCTTCCTTCTCAATCTTACGAATGCGCACATCTGTAATCTGCATATGCTATTCCTCCCCATTCTACTGTCGTGCCTCGTACCGGTTCCTTCTCTCCGCCACGATTTTGATGTCATCTTCTCCTATATAACTACTTCCGCTGAGCAATGTCTCTCCGCTCTCCACAATACAATTCTCTACTCGAACATTGTCCCCAATATATGCTCCGTTGAGAATAATGGAATTCTTAATCACGCTGTTATTGCCCACAAACACTTTCTTGAACAGAACCGAATTCTCCACCGTGCTGTTAATAATACATCCGCTGGCGATTAAGCTGTTCCTCACCTGAGAGCCAACGTTGTATTTGGCCGGTGGCAGGTCGTATGATTTGGAATAAATCTGCGGTTCCTGGTGGAAGAAGTAATCTCTCACTTCCCTCTTCAAAAAGTCCATATTGGTCTTGTAGTAACTCTCCACCGAAGCAATATTGGACCAGTAACCATCCATCATATAGCCGTAAATCTTCTTCAATCCCTTCTGGCGGATGAGAATATCTGTAACAAAGTTATATCGCCCTTCCTCGTTACATTGTTCCAACAGTTCAATCAACATTCTGCGGCGAATCACGTAAATACCGGTAGACACCACGTCTGAAGTGGAAATCATTGGTTTCTCTTCAAAGTCTGTTATCTTACCATCCATATCCAGCTTCACCAAGCCGAATCTCTTGGGATCATCGCCCTGAGGCATCTTGGCACAAACCACTGTAATATCAGACTGCTTAGCAATGTGATAGTCCAGCACATCATTGTAATCCATCTTATAGATGCAATCGCCGCTGGCTATGATTACGTATGGCTCATGACGTTTCTTCAAAAAGTCGATATTCTGCCACATGGCATCTGCCGTTCCTCGATACCACCAACTGTTGTCGGCTGTTACCGTGGGAGTAAACAGAAACAATCCTCCCTGCTTTCGTCCAAAATTCCACCATTTGGAAGAATTCAAATGCTCATTGAGAGATCTGGCGTTGTACTGACTTAAAACCGCCACTGTGTGAATGTTGGAATTGGTCATGTTGCTCAAAACAAAATCGATGCTGCGGTAACTACAACCCACTCCCATAGCGGAAATGGCTCTCTTGTCAGAGAGACTCTGAATTCTACTGCTGTTACCACCCGCCAAAATAATACCTAATGCTTTCATGATTCATCACCTGCCTTAATGATATATCCGCCGCTTGGCAATGCCGCGTTCGGATAATCCGCTTCTGTTGTCATACCCTTGATTGCTGTGTTCTTACCTACTGTAACGTTCGGTGGAATCACGGTGTTCTCGCCAATGGTGGCCAGTCCAAATGCATAAACACTCTCATTCAACTGGCTCTTGGCCTCTTCCCCTACGCCAATGCGGTCTCCGTCACCAATCATACAGTTCTCAGCGATAATCGCTTTCTCCACATAGGCCCCCTTGCCGATGTGTGTGTCTTTCATAATGATGGAATCCCTGACAACTGCTCCTTCCTCAACCACAACGCCGGCGCTGAGTACACAGTTGATAACTTGTCCATAGATTTCAGCCCCCGCACCGATAATGGACCTCTCCACGCAGGCATTCGGCGCAACATATTGTGGTTCAATGGTTGTCTGCTTGGTATATATTTTCCAATACTCCTCATATAAATTGAATTCAGGAATCAAATCGATCAGCTCCATATTGGCCTCCCAATAAGATCCCAAGGTTCCAACATCCTTCCAGTAGTCATTGTACTCATAAGCAAAAAGTCTCAGTCCCTTGTCATGGCAATACGGAATAATGTGCTTACCAAAATCACAGTTGCTCTGGTCTTTCATGGCGATGAGAGAATCTCTCAGCACCGGCCAACTAAATATGTAAATACCCATAGAAGCCAAATTGCTTCTTGGATTTGCCGGTTTCTCCTCGAATTCTAGGATACGCCTCTCCCCGTCCGTAATTACAATACCAAAACGGCTTGCCTCCTCCATAGGTACCGGCATTGCCGCAATTGTAACATCAGCTTCATTCTGCTTGTGGAAATCCAACATGGCCTCATAGTCCATCTTGTCGATATGATCTCCCGATAGAATAAGAACGTAGTCCGGATTGTAGCTCTCCATATACTTAAGGTTCTGGTATATGGCATTTGCTGTACCGGAATACCACTCACTGGCATCACTCTTCTCGTATGGTGGAAGTACTGCAACACCACCGTTATTGCGATCCAAATCCCATGGAATACCGATGCCGATATGAGAGTTCAGTACCAATGGCTGGTACTGTGTCAAAACACCAACCGTATCAATTCCGGAATTGATACAGTTGCTCAGGGGGAAATCAATAATTCGATATTTGCCCCCAAAGGACACTGCTGGTTTTGCCACGTCAGAAGTCAAAACTCCCAATCTGCTTCCCTGTCCCCCGGCAAGCAGCATGGCAATCATTTCTTTGTGAATCATAGTCTGTCACCTCACGTCTTTCCTCAGTCTGTCACTAGCCCTCTATCCGTTCACGGCTCACTTCCTGCGCACATTTTGTCGTATACACAGACTTGACCGATGAATTTGTATATAAAGTATAGCATATAGACTTCTTTTTCTGCAACAATATTCATATAAATGAAAGAGTTTTCTGAAAGTATTTGGATATTTTTTACAATTTTTTACAGCGGAATCCCTTATTGCAAATTGTTATCATACCGCTATAATAGAAATAGGTATGTTTCAATCGGAAACTTTATGACCAATTTTAATAAAAATGGACGGATTATGAATTATGTATCAATTGGACTTTTCTTCACCAAACCATGTACATTTTATAGGCATCGGCGGCATCAGCATGAGCGGCCTGGCAGAGATATTAATCAAGGAAGGGTTTACCATCACAGGATCCGACAATAGGGAATCTGATCTAACCCGTCACTTGATGGATTTGGGAGCACACATTGCTTTCCCCCAGTCTGCTTCTAATATTGCCGGCGACATCGATATGGTTGTCTACACTGCTGCCATCCACCCGGACAACCCGGAGTTTGCAGCAGCCAAAGCTTTGGGCGTCCCCATGCTGAGTCGAGCAGAACTTTTGGGACAGATTATGGAGCACTACGCTCGCTCCATCGCCGTAGCCGGGACCCACGGCAAGACCACAACCACATCTATGATTAGTCAGGTTCTTTTGGCCGGAACAGAAGATCCCACCATCTCTGTGGGGGGCATCTTGAAGGCCATCGGAAGCAACATCCATGTAGGCAACTCCGACTTGTTTATCACAGAGGCTTGCGAATACACCAACAGCTTCCATTCGTTTTATCCAAAATACAGCATCATCCTGAATGTGGAGGCAGAGCACTTGGACTTCTTTAAGGATTTGGAAGATGTGCGCAACTCCTTCCACAAATTTGCCGGCAACACCAAGGAGACAGGTGCGCTGATTATCAACGGAGACATTCCGAACTATAGAGATTTGTGTCAGAATATATCCTGCAAGGTAATCACTTTCGGTCTCACTGCCCAAAGCGATTACTACCCGGCAGATATCACATACAATGCGTTGGGTTGTGCCAGCTTTACCCCTATGCATCAAGGGCGTGCTCTTGCACCGGTAAGCCTTAGTGTTCCCGGAGAGCACAACGTGGCCAATGCCTTGTCCTGTATCGCCCTGTGTCTGGAGATGGGACTTCCCTGGGAGCAGATTGCCACAGGACTTTTACAGTTCGGCGGCGCAGACCGAAGATTTCAATTCAAGGGCAAATTCCATGGAGCAACGATTATTGACGATTACGCCCATCATCCCACAGAGATCACTGCATCTCTTCGGGCTGCCCAGAATTATCCCCACAAGCGGATTGTAGTTGTCTTTCAGCCTCACACCTACACCAGAACGAAGGCATTTCTTTCCGAATTCGCTCAGGCACTTTCTCTGGCAGACGTGGTGATTCTGGCAGATATTTATGCAGCAAGGGAGCAGGATATTTACGGTGTCAGTTCCAGGGATATTCTGAATTTGTTACAAAAAGCAGGAGTAGAAAGCTATTATTTCCCCAGTTTTTCTGAGATTGAAACATTTTTACAAAAAAAATGTATGAACGATGATTTGTTGATAACTATGGGGGCCGGAGATGTTGTAAACATTGGCGAAGACCTTCTCCAGCTATAATTGTCCACAATATCCACAATCCTAAGGGACGATTTTTCCCCAATGGGTTGTGGATTATTTTTCCCCAAAATGTGGCAATTTCACGACTTATCCACAAAACCACACCTTATCTGAAGCCTTGATTTTACTGGGTTTGGGGATTACTTTTTTCTTCTATTCTCAAAGTGATTATGCTATAATCCATTTTACGAGAAGAGAGGATTTGGATATGACAGATATTTTGATACACAAAGCAGGTAATCATCAGGTTACCTGTGTTCCTAACGCCTTTATTGACGAATATATGCAGGAAGCCAATGGTGAATTTGTCAAGATTTACCTTTATTTATTGCGTATGTTATGTCAGGACGGAGGACATTTTTCTATTGCCTCTATGGCAGACACCTTCAATTACACAGAAAGCGATGTCCGTCGCGGACTTTCCTACTGGGAGAAGATGCATCTGTTGCATTTGGAATACGACCAGGCAGGAAATCTCACCGGCATTTGCCTCCTGGAGCCACAAGGTGTTTCTCAGGTAACCGTTTCCCCTGCCTCAGTGGGAATTTCACAACCACCACAACCATCTCCCGCAGTGGAACCGGCCAAGGTAGAAACAGCACCTACAAGTTCTACCCCCACAAGGCAGGTTGCACAGTACACTCCTGAGGAGATTATGGTTTTCCAAGAACAGGATAGCATCCAGGAGCTTGTTATGGTTTCTGAGCGTTACATAGGACATCCCCTGTCAATGACAGATATGAATACCATCTTATACTGGTATGACGGCCTGCATTTTTCCACTGAATTAATTGAATTTTTGGTGGAATACTGTGTTGAGAAGGGACACGGCAGTATCTATTATATGAACAGAGTGGCTTTGGATTGGAAGGACAAGGGCATCTCCTCTGTGGAGGAGGCAAAGCAAACCGCCAACATCCACTCTCAGTCCTATTACGCCGTAATGAAAGCTTTTGGCATCTCCGGTCGCAATCTTGTAAGCAACGAGATTGCTTATATTGAGAAATGGACAAACCTGTTCGGTTTCACTTTGGATATCATCAATGAGGCCTGCTCTCGTACCATACAGAACACCGGGAAAGCCAGTTTCAAATACGCTGATAAGATTTTATGCGATTGGCACAAGCAAGGCATTCGACACCTGGAAGATATCAGCACTTTGGACAAGCAGGTTTCGGCCAAGAGCGCCAACCGGCCAAAAGTCAGCACACCCAAGACCAACAATCGTTTTCACAATTTTGAGCAACGCCAATATGATGACGATTTCTATGACACACTAGAACAACAACTCTTGCGAAAGTAGAAGGATTCGATATGCCACTTACCAATGCACAATACGATAGCCTGATGCGGGATTACCATCAGAAACAGATGCGCAACCATCAGATTGTCGCCAAGCGAGAAAAAGAATTATATGACAAGGTTCCGCAACTCACCCAACTGGACGATGAGGTGAGTCGATTATCGGTAGAGAGTGTTTCCCTTTTGTTAAACGGAGATGCTGCTGCCTCCCAAGCGCGCAAAGCCCGATTGTCAGACTTGGCCGAGAAACGCCGACGTCTCATTTCCGAGGCGGGCTTCCCCCGGGATTACTTGACGCCGCCTTATACCTGTGCAGACTGTAAGGACACAGGATTTATTGACGGAAAACGGTGTCATTGCTTCGTTCAGGCCTCCATCGACATTGTCTACGCCCAGTCTCATCTGGAGGATATTTTGGAACAGGAGAATTTTGACAATTTTTCTCTGGATTATTATTCTGCGGAGATTACAGATAAAACAGGGGCATCCTCTTTGGAATCTGCCAAGCAAGCGTACGAAAAAGCACAAAATTTTGTGCAGCATTTTGGGACGGAAGGTGGTAACCTATTGCTGTATGGCGATACAGGTACTGGTAAAACTTTCCTATCTAACTGCATTGCCAAAGCCTTGTTGGACAAGGGCTTTTCTGTAATTTATTTCACAGCTTTCCAGCTCTTTGAGATTTTTGAAAAAGAAGTTTTCCAAAAAGACCAGGAGGCGATGGAAGCACACGAGCATATTTTCCAATGTGATTTGTTAATTATTGATGACTTGGGAACAGAGTTTAGCAATTCCTTTACCACTTCCCAGTTGTTTTTGTGTCTAAATGAACGATTGCTCCGTGGCAAGTCCACGATCATCTCAACCAATTTGTCCATGGCACAGATTGAAGAGATTTACTCCGAGCGCACATCTTCTCGGATTCTCAGCAATTATACACCATGTAAGTTATTCGGAAATGATATTCGCATTCAAAAAAAATTAAACAATAAATCATAACACAAAGGAGTACACATTCATGCCAAACGAAGAAATTTTGTTAAGCGAAAGCACACCCATCGGCACACTGGGCATCATCCCTCTGGAGAGCTGCAAGGAACTGGGCGCCAAGGTCAACAATTACCTTGTAGACTGGCGTTCCGATCGAGACCAGAATCATCTGGATCACATCACACTTGCGGGATACAAGAGCGATTCCTACATTGTCAAAGCTGCCGTTCCCAGATTCGGTTCCGGTGAAGCCAAGGGAACCATTCTGCAGTCTGTGAGAGGATTGGATATCTTTTTGATTGTGGATGTGACCAACTACAGCATGACATATTCCCTTTGCGGCCACACCAACCATATGTCTCCGGATGACCACTTTGCAGATTTAAAGCGTATCATCGCTGCTATCGAAGGCAAGGCAAAGAGAATCACTGTCATTATGCCTTTCCTATATGAAAGCCGTCAGCACAAGCGCTCTTCCAGAGAGTCTTTGGACTGCGCTATCGCATTACAGGAACTGATTGCAATGGGAGTTGACAACATCATCACTTTTGACGCTCACGACCCACGTGTCCAGAATGCCATCCCATTACATGGATTTGAGACAGTTCAGCCTGCTTATCAGTTTATTAAGAACATCCTTAAGAACGTTAAGGACTTACAGATTGACAAAGACCATCTTATGATTATCAGCCCTGACGAGGGTGGTACCAACCGTGCGGTATATATGGCCGGTGTTTTGGGCGTTGATATGGGTATGTTCTATAAGAGAAGAGATTATAGCACCATCGTAGATGGCCGCAATCCTATTGTTGCCCACGAATTCCTGGGAGACTCGGTGGAAGGTAAGGATGTCATTATTGTAGATGATATGATTTCTTCCGGAGAGAGCATGATTGATGTGGCAACAGAGTTAAAGAAGCGCAAAGCAAAGCGCATCTTCGTTGTGGCAACCTTTGGTCTGTTTACAAACGGTATGAGCAAATTTGACAAGGCCGTTGAAGATGGCATTATTTTCCGCGTTGTCACCACTAATCTCACCTATCAGTCGCCGGAACTTTTGTCAAGACCTTACTACATTAACTGCGATATGAGTAAATATATCGCATACATCATCGATACCCTGAATCACGACTGCTCCATCAGTGGATTGCTGGATCCATACGACCGCATCCACAGATTGGTAAAGAAATATCAGGCCGGTGAGTATTAAAATATAAGGATTCTATCAAAAAAGGTGTATGGGAAATTTCCCATACACCTTTTATTTTACTCATATCATATCCGTGTCTTATTCTTCTGAGGTATTTTCCTCCTCAGCATCATCCTCCTCCGGAACATAGTTTGGATCCATAACCGTAAAGGAGTTGGACTCCCTAAATACTGTATTATTGGAACCCATCTGACACACGGTAATCACATCTCCGTTTTCTACTGCCGAAGCCTTCACCGTCAGATGTTGTCCGCTCTGGTAGTCGGTAGACACCTTTTCTCCATTTACAAAGACCTTGCTCCACTTGGTGAAATTCTCTCCGTAGATATGAAGCTTTCCATTAAAATAATACGTCCTGTCAATGGTTACATCCGCCACTCCCATCACCAGGTCTGAGGCCGGATATAAGTCCTTGCCGCCGTAAGCATATCGATTTCCATAAAGCAAATCATACTGTAGCGCTTTCAGATCTTTCATATACTCAAAGGAACCGGCTTTTGCCCCCTCCGCCATCTTTGACTGATGGTAGTTGGTCATAGTTCCCTCATGTATGCCCAATCGGTTCAAATACTCTGACACTAACTGGTAGGATGTCAGGTCAGCGTCCTCCTTTGGCATATCAAAGTTATTCCAGGTAATGTATTTTGTCTCAAACAAGTCTCCCGTAGCCACTTCGCTTTCTGTCAGCCCCATGGTTGGCAAGTGGTCGCCAAACATGATAACCAGAGTATCCTCACCTCTGGCGTCCAGGGCTTCGATGTAAGCCTGCATAAACTCATCCACATTGTGGAGACGGTTCACGTAGTACTGCCACATATTGGACTGCTCTTCTGTCTTGTCCTTACAAATAATCGGATAATCTGTCTCGTCTCCCTCAACCGGCTCGGTTGGATAATCACCGTGAGCCTCCACCGTAATCGTGTATACAAAATCAGGATCCTCCGTGGAGTCCATGGCCTGTACCGTGGCATCAATCAAAATGTCATCCGTAGGCCAAGAGCCCATTGGTGTATATTCTGTTATATCCAGCATCTCTTTACTCTGGAAGGTATCAAATCCCATCATAGAAAAGGCATTGGCACGGCTGTAGAAATTACCACCGTTGTTGTGCACCACGTGGCTGCCATACCCCAGCTTCTTCAAGTCAGACGCAAAACTCTCACAGTCTGTCTTCTTTAATATGGTCTTCTGGGGGTATTCTCCCGGTCCAAAGAACTGGCAGGACATACCTGTCAACACCTCAAACTCAGAGTTGCAAGTCCCTGCCCCCACAACCGGAACCGTCAAATGTCCTGTGGAATAATTCTCCTCCAAGTAGTGGAAAAATGGTATAGGGTCCTGTTCCGACTCAATAAAGTTACACTCATCAATATCATAGAAGGATTCCAGCAAAACAACAATCACATTGGGGCGATCCTCCTGTGCAATGGTAGACTCCCCCTGATCTGTCTCATCCACAATTGCCTGAATGGACTTCTCACTGTAGGAGAGTGGTTCCTTCATTCCCCGACTAAAAATACTGGTGGAAAATCCATAGAGATATCCATAATCCAGATATCCCTGGGCCAAGTTGCCGAAGTATGTGGACAGGATTCCCTTAGACTGCAGCGCAGATGTGGTGAAGGGAACACTGATAAAACAGGCAATGATAAATACCAACGTCACCGGGTAGGGAAAACGCGGTTTCAATTTCTTCCCCTTGATAAACAAGCGAACCATCAGCGCACCGTAAATTGCAATGGCCGCCACTGCCAATGCTGCCTGTTGCGAGGTAAAATAGTTGGTGTTCTGCATGGTAAACAGATCACCAATCATGTATAAATCCGTGAATCCAAAAGGCGTGACACGATTAATCAATATGATACAGTTGGTGATTCCCAATGCCACAAATACGGCACTGACAATC
>JAQXIY010000063.1 GCA_029008035.1 Lachnospiraceae bacterium | reverse complement strand
AGGCCAGAGTTAAGGTGTCCGGCGGACAGGTTTTTGTGGGGAAGGATTTGAACCAGGTGCTGATTCATGCCGAAGATGAGGCCAAGGCTATGGGGGATGAATATGTCTCCGTGGAGCATTTGTTCCTCTCGTTAATTCGCTATCAGAACAAGGCTATGAAGGAAATTTTCCATGAATATGGTATCACAAGAGACCGCTTCTTACAGGCTTTGTCCACAGTGCGTGGCAATCAGCGGGTGACCAGTGATAACCCGGAAGCAACCTATGACACTTTGGAAAAGTACGGGTACGATATGGTGGCCAGAGCCAGAGAGCAGAAGATGGATCCGGTGATTGGGCGAGATGCGGAGATTCGTAATGTGATCCGAATCCTTTCCCGCAAGACCAAGAACAATCCGGTACTGATTGGTGAGCCCGGTGTCGGTAAAACTGCCGCTGTTGAGGGGCTGGCCCAGAGAATTGTTAGAGGGGATGTTCCGGAAGGGCTGAAAGACAAGCGTTTGTTTGCTTTGGATATGGGAGCACTGGTGGCCGGCGCCAAGTATCGGGGCGAGTTCGAGGAACGTTTGAAGGCAGTGCTGGATGAGATTAAGAATTCCGATGGCGAGATTATTCTTTTTATTGACGAACTCCATACCATTGTAGGTGCAGGAAAAACAGATGGGGCTATGGATGCGGGCAATATGTTAAAGCCCATGCTTGCCAGAGGTGAGCTTCATTGCATCGGCGCAACCACCCTGGATGAATATCGAGAGTATATTGAGAAGGATCCGGCCTTGGAGCGAAGATTCCAGCCGGTTACTGTGGATGAACCCACGGTGGAGGATACCATTTCCATCCTTCGTGGGTTGAAGGAACGCTACGAGGTGTTCCACGGGGTAAAGATTACAGATGGTGCCCTGGTGTCAGCCGCCACTTTGTCCAATCGCTATATCACTGATCGCTTTCTGCCGGATAAAGCCATTGATCTGGTGGATGAGGCCTGCGCTTTGATTAAGACGGAGCTGGATTCCATGCCTACGGAATTGGATGAGTTGAATCGACGTATTATGCAGTTGGAAATTGAGGAAACGGCTCTGAAAAAGGAAGATGACCGGCTCAGCAAGGAAAGGCTGGAAAACCTGCAAAAGGAGCTCTCTGAGTTGCGGGAGACTTTTGCAGGACAGAAAGCCCAGTGGGACAATGAGAAGAAGGCTGTGGAGAAAGTTTCGGAATTGCGCGAGGCATTGGAGACTACTAAAAACGAAATCAAGATTGCTCAGCAGAATTATGATCTGGAAAAAGCGGCCCAGTTGCAGTATGGCAAATTGCCGGAATTGCAGAAACAGTTAGAGCAGGAGGAAGAGGCCCAGCGAACCAATGAAATGAGTCTTGTTCACGAGAGTGTTACCGAGGAGGAAATTGCCCGCATTATTTCCCGTTGGACAGGAATTCCTGTGACAAAGCTAAATGAGAGCGAGCGCAACAAAACCCTACATTTGGATGAGGAACTCCATAAGCGGGTTGTGGGGCAGGATGAGGGGGTCACTAAGGTGACGGAGGCCATTATTCGTTCCAAAGCGGGGATCAAAGACCCTAACAAGCCAATCGGATCGTTCCTGTTCTTAGGACCTACCGGTGTCGGCAAGACGGAATTGGCCAAGAGTTTGGCGGCAAGTCTGTTTGACGATGAGACCAATATGGTGCGTCTTGATATGAGTGAGTATATGGAGAAGCACTCCGTATCCAGATTGATCGGAGCACCTCCGGGATACGTGGGATATGACGAGGGCGGCCAGTTGACGGAGGCTGTGCGAAGAAAACCATATTCTGTGGTTCTTTTTGACGAGGTGGAGAAGGCTCATCCGGATGTGTTTAACGTGCTGTTACAGGTGCTGGATGACGGCCGAATCACAGACTCTCAGGGACGGACTGTGGATTTCAAAAACACCATTATTATAATGACCAGCAATTTGGGCTCTCACTATTTGCTTGAGGGCATTGATGAGGAGGGCAATATTCGCCCTGCATGTGAGGATGCGGTGATGGCGGAACTTCGCCAGAATTTCCGACCGGAATTTTTGAATCGTATCGACGAGACCATTTTGTTTAAACCTCTGACTAAGGACAACATTGGCGGTATTGTTAAACTTTTGATGGCAGAACTGAATCAGCGTTTGCAGGAACGGGAAATTACCGTAGAACTTTCTCAGGCGGCGGAGGACTATGTGGTGGAGCATGGTTACGATCCGGTTTACGGCGCTCGGCCTTTGAAGCGATATTTGCAAAAATATGTGGAGACCATGGCTGCCAAATGTATTCTTGCGGATCAGGTTCGGCTGGGAGACACCATTTACATTGATGTGGTAAACGGTGAACTGGAGGCTACGGTGAAAAGCCGGTAATGGCCCGGAGGCCTTTTGCATATGTTAGAAAGGGAACAGGTGCAGGAGGATGCAATATTGAGAAAAAAGGAGAAAGCCAGACTTTTCTTAGGAGCGAGTCTGGCTTTTGTTGTATTGTTATCGCTTTCCTTTGTGACAATTCATTGGGATGAGGGCTATATGGTATCGGTGAGTCCGGCCGGCAGTGACGAAGAAAATATCAAATATGTTGCCCTGACCTACGACGATGGGCCAAACCCTGTCTACACGGAAAAGTTGCTACAGGTTTTGGAGGAAGAACATGTGCAGGCATCCTTTTTTATGATGGGGAAGCAGGTGGAAAACTATCCGCAGGTGGTAAAACAGGTGGCAACAAAGGGCCATCTCATCGGAAATCATACCTATTCCCACGTGAACGTTTGCCAACTCTCGGAGGAGCGGGTGAAGGAAGAAGTTCAAAAGACCAACGAACTTATCTATGAGTGTTGCGGCCAGACCCCGGAGTGGTTTCGCCCACCTTTTGGATGCAACCGAGAGAAGTTGATATCCGGTATGCATATGTATCAGGTCTTCTGGAATGTGGATCCCCTGGACTGGAGTGTGCAAAATACAGGCACAATCGTGAATCATGTGTTAAAATATGTAAAGGACGGTGATATCATTCTGATGCATGACGCATATCCCACCACAGTGGAAGCTACCAAAATCCTAATTCCTAAGTTGCGGGAAATGGGATATACCTTCGTGACGGTGGATGAAATGATACAACCTTGATAATGTTTAGGACAAAAAACTTGAGTTTTTGTCCTTTATCTAGTATCTTATTAGGAGGAAATGCATTTTGGGAGATGAAATCTTGCAAATTTTCTCGAAAAATTCCTGAATTATTTGGGAAACGAGGAGGAATTATGCAAGATAAGGTTCGACAAAATGCAATTTCGGAGGAAACATGGATCTGTTTGAGTATATGAGACAGGAAAATAACAAAAAGGATTCGCCCTTGGCATCCCGTTTGCGGCCAACCACATTAGATGAAGTGGTGGGACAACAGCACATCATCGGCAAAGATAAGCTTTTGTATCGGGCAATTATGGCGGACAAGCTGAGTTCCATTATTTTTTACGGACCGCCGGGAACGGGGAAGACTACCCTCGCCAAGGTGATAGCCAATACCACCAGTGCCAAGTTTACTTCCATCAATGCCACGGCGGCGGGGAAGAAGGACATGGAAGCAGTGGTGGAAGAGGCCAAGAATCATATGGGGATGTATGGTGCCAAGACCATTCTTTTCATTGACGAGATTCATCGCTTTAACAAGGGACAGCAGGATTATCTGTTGCCTTTTGTGGAGGATGGGACCATAATTTTGATTGGTGCCACCACAGAGAACCCATACTTTGAGGTGAATGGAGCGCTTTTGTCCCGATCTATTATTTTTGAGTTGAAGCCCTTGTCTCAAGAGGACATCAAAACGCTTTTGATTCGGGCTGTCACTGATAAGGAAAAAGGTCTCGGTTCCTACGACGCCGTGATAGATGATGATGCGTTGGATTTTTTGAGCGATATGGCTAATGGTGACGCAAGAGCGGCCCTTACTGCCATTGAGCTGGGCGTACTTACCACATCACCGGGGGAAGATGGACAGATTCACATTACTTTGGATGTGGCCAGCGAATGTATTCAACGCCGTGTGGTAAAGTATGACAAAAACGGGGATAATCATTATGATACCATCTCTGCATTTATTAAGAGCATGCGGGGATCTGACCCTGATGCGGCCATCTACTATTTGGCCAGAATGCTCTACGCGGGAGAGGATATCAAGTTTATTGCCCGGCGAATTATGATTTGTGCGGCAGAGGATGTGGGAAATGCTGACCCCCAGGCTCTGCAGGTGGCTGTGGCGGCAGCCCAGGCGGTGGAGCGAATCGGAATGCCGGAGAGTCAGATTATTCTGGCCCAGGCGGTGAACTATGTGGCAACTGCTCCTAAGAGTAACGCTTCATATATGTCCATTGCAAATGCTATGCAGGTGGTGGAAAGTACTATGACAGCACCTATCCCCACTCATTTGCAGGATGCCCACTATAAATCAGCAGGCAAGTTGGGACATGGGGCAGGATATCAATATGCTCACGATTTCAAGAATCATTACGTTGCTCAGCAGTATTTACCGGATGAACTGGTGGGGACAGTGTTCTATGAACCCACAGAGATGGGATATGAGAAACAAATTCGCAACCACATGGAACATATTCGAGAAGGCTCGGAATAAAGCAAATAATTAAATTAAGATATAAATTTAGGAGGAATTATCATGCAAGCATATGCAGACATGACAAAGGAACAATTATTAGAGGAAGAGGCACAGCTTCGCCGATTATACAAGGAGTATCAAGGCAAGGGACTGAAACTGGATATGTCCCGTGGAAAGCCATCTCCGGAGCAGTTGGACTTAGGAATGGAACTTCTGAATGCTATTGACAAAGATACAGTGATGCAGGCGGAAAATGGCTTGGATGTTCGTAATTATGGCGGCTTGGATGGTATTCCGGAGGCGAAGCGTCTTATGGCAGATATTATGGACGTAAAGCCGGAGCAGGTGATTGTATGTGGTAATTCTAGCCTGAACACCATGTATGATATGGTGGCGAGAGGCATGCTGAAGGGATTCTTGGGAGAGACTCCTTGGTGCAAGCTGGACAAGGTGAAATTCCTTTGCCCGGTTCCGGGATATGATCGTCACTTTGCGGTTACAGAGCATTTTGGCGTGGAGATGATCAATGTGCCAATGACAGAGGATGGTCCGGACATGGATATGGTGGAAGAATTGGTATCAAAGGATGCTGCCATCAAGGGTATCTGGTGTGTGCCAAAGTACTCCAATCCTCAAGGTGTTGTTTACTCTGACGACACGGTTCGCCGCATGGCTGCTTTAAAGCCTGCTGCAAAAGATTTTAGAATTTTCTGGGACAATGCTTATGCCGTACATCACCTCTATGGTGAAGAGAATGGCAAGTTGTTAAATATTTTGGAGGAGTGCGAAAAGGCCGGAAATCCTGATATGGTATTTGAGTTTGCCTCAACATCTAAGGTTTCTTTTGCAGGTGCCGGTATTTCCGGTATTGCATCATCTGAGGCAAACCTGGCTGATATCAAGAAGTCTTTGACCATTCAGACCATCGGATTTGATAAAGTAAATCAGCTTCGCCATGTGAAATATTTCAAGGATGGCAAGGGCGTGGCTGCTCATATGGAGAGACACGCGCAGCTTTTGCGTCCAAGATTTGAGTTAGTACTTGAGACATTGGATAGGGAGCTTTCCGGTCGTGGGGCAGGCAAATGGATATCTCCAAAGGGTGGATACTTTATCACCTTTGAAGCGTTGGAGGGATGTGCTACCAGAATTGTTGCCCTGGCAAAAGAGGCAGGGGTTGTGATGACTCCGGCAGGAGCACCTTTCCCATACGGAAAAGATCCACAGGATTCCGTGATCCGTATTGCACCGTCTTACCCTTCTATGGAGGAGTTAAAAGAGGCGGCGGATGTTTTTGTAACCTGTGTGAAACTGGCAACAGTGGAGAAGATGTTGGAGAAATAATATGGAGAAAATGATTGGATTTATCGGTGGTGGCAATATGGCAAGTGCCATCATCGGAGGTATCATAAAAGCAGAACTGGCAGGCAAAGATCAGGTGCTTGCCTCCTGTAAAAGCCGGAAATCTGTGGAACGATTGCAGGAACAGTTTGGGATTTGTGCAACCACGGATAACCGGGAAGTGGCTGCCAAGGCGGATATCCTTTTTCTGGCAGTGAAGCCTAATATGTTTGCTACTGTAATTCCTGAGATTCGGGATGTAGTAAAGGAAGGACAGATTATTGTCTCCATTGCGGCGGGACAGACCATTGAGGCTATTGAGGCAGCTTTTGGAAAAGAGATTAAACTGATTCGTGTGATGCCCAATACGCCTGCTCTGGTGGGAGAGGCTATGAGTGGCATTTCACCGAATGCATTGATTTCGCCGGAAGAATTGCAGGAAGTGATTGCTATCTTTGAAAGTTTTGGTGAGGCGGAAGTGGTGCCGGAATCTATGATGGATGCGGTGATTGGCGTCAGCGGTTCCTCTCCGGCATATGTGTATATGTTCATCGAAGCCATGGCGGACGCGGCAGTGGCAGACGGTATGCCGAGAGCCCAGGCATACAAGTTCGCCGCACAGTCTGTGCTGGGATCAGCAAAGATGGTTTTGGAAACGGGAATGCATCCGGGAGCGTTGAAGGATGCGGTTTGTTCTCCGGGCGGTACAACCATTGAAGCGGTGGCCAAGTTGGAAGAAAGTGGATTCCGTCAGAGTGTCATTGCGGCTCAGAGAGCCTGTGTTCAGAAGTCCAAGGATATTAGCGAGAATTAAAAGAAGATATAATAAAAAGAGGCTTAGGAGATGTCCTAGGCCTCTTTTGCTATGTATGTGATTATTTTAGAAATCTGTCAAATCAGCAGCACGTCTCTCTAAGAATGCGCTCATACCTTCTGTCTTGTCGTGAGTAGAGCATGTGATTCCGAAGAGGTTAGCCTCCATCTCAACGGCATTCTGAATATCCATATCATATCCGTTGTTGATTGCAGCCTTTGCAACAGAGACAGCGTAACTTCCCTTGCTGCAAATCTTCTTAGCCATTTCCTTAGCGGTATCCATCAATTCTTCCTTTGCAACAACCTTGTTTACCAGACCGATGCGATATGCTTCGTTGGCATCAATGCTGTCGCATGTGAAAATCATTTCCTTGGCGCGACCCATACCTACAAGTCTTGCCAGACGCTGTGTTCCGCCAAATCCAGGGATAATACCAAGACCTGTCTCAGGCTGAGCAAAGGTAGCATTGTCGGAAGCGATACGGATGTCGCAAGCCATTGCGATTTCACAACCACCACCCAAAGCGAAACCATTAACAGCAGCGATTGTAACCTGACGCATATTCATCAACTTGAAGAATGGAACAGATGCCTTCATACCAAATGCTCTTGCCTCAGCAGCGGTGAAGTTCACCATTTCTGCAATGTCGGCACCGGCAACAAATGACTTGAATGGGTTATCCTTCTTGTCAGGACCACCTGTTAAGATCACAACCTTGATGTCGTCTCTGGCTTCAATGTCTGTCAAAGCTACGTTCAACTCATCCAATGTCTCGCTGTTCAGTGCGTTTAATGCTGCAGGACGGCAAATGCTAAGTACAGCGATTTCATCTGCAACTTCGAGTTTTAAGTTTTTAAATTCTCCCATACTAAATTCCTCCTAAAAAGATACACATTACTAATTAATGCCACTATACTACTTTGACAAATTTTTGTCAATCCATTAGGGACGGATACTAATGGCACCCAGAACTGTCCCTAATGGCTCCGGGAGCATTCGTCGAGGCTTGCATTTGAAGGATGTGGGCATGGGCGCCGGAAAAGTATAATTTTGCCCCGTATTGGTGATGGGCATTTAAACTGGGAAGAACTTACATAGCACATCATATATTGGAAAATCCATTGACATACTGTATAGTAGGAGTGAAAAATAAATTAATAGGAGTGGGGAGCCGTGGCATATACAATCGAACGAGCTAAATTGGGCGACGAAGATGCTTCGAATTATCACATGGAACCGGAAGAGAAATATGGAATACCGATTAGCACGAGAAGATGATATAGATGAAATTGTATTATTAATCAATAAGGCCATAATTGAGATGGAAAAGAATGGTATCCATCAGTGGGACGAACGATATCCCACAAGGGGAGATTTTTTGGAGGATATTATAAAAAAGACCCTCTATATGGTGTTTGATGATGGGGTGTTTGTTGCGATATATGCAATCAGTTCTGAGTGCGATGAAGCATATCATAGTGTGGAATGGCAAGGAAAAGACAAGAGCACTTATATTTTACACCGATTTTGTGTATCGCCGGATTTCCAAAATAGGGGGATTGGCAAGGCAGTCTTATCCCATATAGAAGCGCAGGTACAGGCAATGGGATATGAAACCATTCGATTAGATGCATTTACCCAAAATCCGTATGCCCTGAATCTATATCATCATAATGGATACATTACAAGAGGATATGCCCATTGGAGAAAAGGGTGTTTTG
>JAQXIY010000062.1 GCA_029008035.1 Lachnospiraceae bacterium | reverse complement strand
CCGCAGAGAATCAGCACATCAATATCATTTTTCTTAGATGCCAAGTCGTCAACGTGATAGGCCTGTACACCTGGAGTTCTTATCTCCACGCTTTCCGGAGAACGGCGAGTAAATACACCCACCAACTCCATATCATCATTCTGAGCAATAGCACTTTCCACGCCACGGCCCAAGTTACCATAACCTAAAATACCAATTCGAATTGCCATATCCCTCTTCATCCTTTCCATTCTTCCGTTTTTTCCACTTGATATTATACCGCGATTTTTTCGACAATCAATACTCTAGCGCAAAGTTTGATTCATTTTTCCGCTGGAAAATCCGCCTAAATCCATAGTCACGTACAAAAAACCCAATTCTTGGAATTTCGTGTTGATATATCCCGCAGTTTCCGGGTTGGATATCAGAGAAAAATCTTCCGGTGTGACCTCAATACGGGCAATGCTCTGTGTCCCCTGGTTGTGAACCCGCACACGCCGTTGACTAACACCTATTTTCTCTAATAACTGCTCTGCTTCATCCACCATATGAAGACGCTCTTCGTTTAAGACATCACCGTATGCAAAACGGGTGGCAAGACATGCGTTAGCAGGCTTTTCCGCTGTAGGAAGTCCTAACTGGCGGGATGCCTCTCGAATCTCTGACTTGGTCCATCCAGTGGCTCGCAATGGACTGTGAATCCCCATTTCCGTAACCGCCTGCATCCCGGGGCGATAGTCTCCCTCATCGTCCAAGTTGGAACCCTCCGCCACCGCTTGCATGCCTCGGGCTTTTGCCACTTCTAAGAATTGTTGACACAACACTTTCTTGCAAAGATAGCATCGATTGGCAGGGTTGTGCCCAATTCCCTCGATGCCTAATGGGTAGATTTCAACTACTTCGTATGGAATCTGCTTCTCTCGGCAAAAGGCAATAGCACCCTCTGTCTCTCTCTCAGAAACAAAACAAGAGGTGGCAATTACTGCCACCACATGTTCTCTTCCCAAAGTGTCCAGTGCAACCTGTAGCAGGAAGGTGGAATCCACACCCCCGGAGAAGGCAACGGCCACGCTGCCCAGATTCTTTATGTATTCTCGTAATACTTTTTCTTTGTCCATATATGCTCCTGTGACATTATTTTTCATTTAATCGTAGTTCAAATTCCGCAACCGGCATAGGCTTGGCAAAAAGATACCCCTGTATATCATCACAGTGATTCTCTTTTAAAAATTCCAACTGCATATTGTTTTCAACCCCTTCTGCCGTAATATGAAGTCCCAGGTGCTGTCCCATGCTAATCACATAACACAACAGCGTCTCACCATTCTGATCTCCAATATGGTCAATCAGGCTCTTGTCCAGCTTTAATGTGTCGAAACATCTCATATTCAATGTTGCAAGAGAGGAATAACCGGTGCCAAAGTCATCCATGAGAATCCGAATGCCCATACTTCTGAATTTTTCCAACAGTTCACGAATACTGGTTCTACCCTCTATGGCACTCTCCGTAATCTCCAGTTGTATGTACACAGGACTGATTCCGCTGTCTTGTATGATTGCCTGATATTTATCAACCACGTCAGCATAATACAAGGATGCCCGGCTCAGATTAATGGACACCGGGTAAATCCTGCGCCCCTGAGCCAGCCACTGGGCCTGTTGTTTGCAAACGGCACGAAACATATACTCATCCAGCCTAGCTATCATGCCGTTCTGCTCAAATAGCGGAATAAATCTTCCGGGAGAAATCAGACTTCCATCCTTTTCCCGCCAGCGTACCAGTGCCTCACTTCCAACAATCTCACCGGATGCAACACTATATTTCGGTTGATACCAAACTTCAAAATCACCTGCCGCCAGAGCTTCGTCGAATCGTTCCTCCAGCTGCCGATTCTGCTGCAATTTCTCATGATCCATTTCATGATAGAATACATAATGCTGTTCTCTCTCAGTTCTCGCCTGTTCTCTGGCAATCTGTGCCTTACTGTATGCATCCTCCAGATTTTCTGTCCCCTGCATCTCGTAAATGCCATAACGGGCGTGAATCCCTCTCACCTGCAGAGCTTTGGATTGATGATTGATTCGTTCCGAAAGTCTTTTTAAACGTTCAATGAGCATCTCCTTTTGTTCTGTATTCAGATACAAAACAAAGATATCTTCCCGCACATGACCAGCGGCCTCGTCCGGTTGAAGTTCCTCCGTCAGAATCTGCCAAACATCACATATCATCCGGTCACCGGCTACTTTGCCGGCAGCAATATTAATATGATTGAAGTTCATAATGTCCATGACAACAACATATCCCTGCCAATTGCGTTTTTTTCGCATATCTACGCAGAACTTGGCATAATTGGCACCTTGGGTCAGTGGATCTTCATAGGCATAACGCAACATCAGTTTCTTGCGATCTCTGGACAGCATTAGAAAAACCACCACACCCAGAAGAATAAAAAGAGTCACTGCCAAAGCCATCAGGTACAATTTCTCCTGCACAGGAGCTACCCTGCTCTCCAATACATCCGCCGGTATAATCGTCAGCATATACCAGATGACATCGCCTTCCATCAACTCCACCGGCCTACAATAGTAATAATGCTTCTCATCCAGATAAAACGTTCCACCATTGGATGATTTGTCAGCAATATGCTGTTGTATATTGGCTATAGCTTCCGTGTTGCGCTCATCAGTGCCTAATACGTCGACAAATAGATTCTCTGATAATCGAAATCGGTCATTGCCCATGGCAACCAAAATCTGTCCCTCGTCATTAATGGCACAACTATACCCCTGTCCGTCAAAGGACTCAATCTGTAATGCATCGTTAAAATCCCGAGAATCATAAGTCAGGCCAAAGACACCCTCAACATTACCCTGTTTATCATAAACGGGAATCGTCATGACATTGACCTGATCATGATGTTCTTCCAGCGCATCGTTCAGTATGCCCGTAATCGTCCCCTTACCTTCATAACCGCGCTTAAAAAACTCCCGATAAGAAAGATTGGCTACGCCACCATCCGTAGAATAACTGGTACCATCCGGGAAAGAATATGCAAAACGCTTCAAGTCATAATCTTCCAGATATATGGTAAAAGACCGGAGCGTCTCATCAATTGTGTCCGGTGACACGTTCTGCACCTCTGCGGAAAGACTTCGCAGCAACTGATAATTCGAGTGAATCTTATTATGTAAGGCCAGTGCATTCTGATTTGACACATCTTCCAGATTCTGCTGTAGTTGCTGTTCCAGTTCATTGGAAATCAGATAAGAATTGAACAAAACGGTCACTACAATCGTAATCAAAATCACCAGCATACTTATGACTTTTTTCCCATTTTCGCCTTTGATACGTTCGTCCATAAAAACCTCTCTTGTATCCACTATCATATTTCGAGTTCTATTGTTATTATATGACGCTCCGGGACTGACGACAAGTCTGAATAGGAAACATATGGAAGTTGGCGATTCCCTTTCGCCTATAACTTGGATTAATGAACATACTGGATAAAAGTCCCATTTAATCATCCCTTATACACTTATTCCGTTAAAAAACTCTTCTCTAACAGACAGGCTGCATCTTTCACGCAGTCAATGCACTCTCTTTTCACAATTCCATCGTTGATGCCTTTTAATTCTTTGCAGACTGCCGTACCATTTTGCTCCAGAAAATCCTGCATCATTTCTCTCGTGGCCTTTACCGTCTTTTGCGGATTTCGGTTAATCATACCCAGCACACTTGTGGCACCTACCAAGGCCCCGCATGTGCCTTCCATGCTACCGCCCATTCCAACTGCAAATCCCTGCATCAGATTTTTCATGGTATCTTCGTCTATTCCCGCCAAATCGCAGTAGGTACAGGCTACAGCCTGGGCACAGTTATAACCGTTTCTCTTTCTGTTTTCAGCTTCATTCACTCTTGAATCCATGTTTACACCTCACTCTTTTGCTTTTAATTTACATATTCCCTGTGTCATAGTCCCCATAGGACAAAATGTACACCAAGTTCTCGGTTTATACAATACCATAACGATAAGCCCAATCAGCGTGGACGTAAGCATAAGGCTGTAAAATCCAAAACTGAATTGTGCAACCCAATCGGGAACTGTCCCCCCCTGATACGTCCAGCCCCAGGGAACCCGAATAGTCCAAAACAGTTTAATGACTTCCTTTAGTGAGCCGGCCCCCTCTGCCACAAGCCATGTCTGAAACAGCATATTTCCAAACATAGCCAGGAAAAAGATGAGAAAGCCGTACCGAAACCATTTGGAGTGCAACCATTTCGGCGTACTCCGTCCCAGGGAACACTTTCTGTTTTTTCCAAGAACAGTAAACAACTGACCTCTCCCACAGTATTTGTTGCAAAAATTCTTATTGCCTCCAACCAGAGCAAAAATCAAGGGCACCAGAAAATCAATCAGCCCCAGCCATGCAAATAAAATATTAAAGAATCCCAATGCAAAATAAACGATGGACCAAATCCACAGGTAGTCATACCAATACTTTTTCTTATTCATCTCTATCCTCCCTAACTAATATTTCAATGCTTCCTGCCGGACAAATAGACGCACATTTGCCGCATCCTACGCATATATCCGAGTGAACCAAGGCATAACTTCCCATCCGTATTTCTATGGCATTGCGCGGACATTCCTTTGTGCAGGCGCCACAGGCCACACATTCTGCCCGATTCACCTGTGCATATTTTTTTGATTTCATTCTGTCATCCTCCTATAAAAACAAAAACCCTCGTTTCCGATAGTATCACTCTATCAAAAACGAAGGTTTTGGTATGTAACATAGTCACACTATAAAAAAGATTTAAGTTTTTCCGTATCAAGAACAATGATCTTGCCCCGCTTTAGTTCTATTGCATTATGCTGGGCTAAATATTTCAGGGTCTTTGTGACCACTTCTCTGGCGCTTCCTATATTTTTTGCAATCACATCATGTGTGATGTTCAGTGTCTCATCACCGGTATGTGTAAATTCACCCCACAAAAATCCCGCCACTCTCTGATCAATCCTTTGGAACAAAATCTGCTGCATGGTCCACATAACTTCTGAGAACTTCTCTGTGGCCATCTGATACAAATACAATTCTACATATGGATTCTTCTTCATGATATCGTTCAGACATATGGATGGAAGGACAAGGATTTCTGTGTCCTCGGTGGCTTCGATGAAAACATCAAATGCAATGGAGTCCATAAGACATGATGTTGATAATACACATACTTCTTCATCATGCACTCTAAACAAGGTAACCTCACGGCCCTCATCCGACAAGATATAGGTTCTGAGTTGTCCATGCAACACGGAAACCAAGCCCATACAGTTGTCTTCCCCGCGATGCATGATTCTTCCTTTTTCGTATGTATCCCTATAACATGCCCGCTTTATTTTCTCTTTCTCAGGTTCCGTTAAATGTTCCCAAAAGGGATATAATTTTGCATATTCCATGGTTATACCTACTCACTCGCTTTCCATTTGACTAGTGATTGTACTTTAATCCTGCATAAATCAACATGGCAAGGCCCACAATAAAGCCTATGGCAAAGGCAAAAAAACTCCATGCAGACTCTGTGATTCCTATGATTACAGCAGTGAGGATTGCCCCTATCCCTATAAAAAACACTCCGATTCCCGATATAGTGCAGAACAGCTTTTTATCCTCTTCTGATACCTGGTCGTAGTGATAACTGTGAAGCAGAGAAATCTTCTGTCGCTTCCACAACAGCCATCCCAAAACAACAAGTAAAATCCCAATTATTCCTACAATGATTGCACAAATCATTTTCATTGTCATTCTCCTTTGCCAATTCCCGTTTCCTGATATAGCACTTCCTTGACCTGTCGTAGGGACAGCCCATGCTCCCCGGCGATGTTCCTCAAGTCATCATACTCAACCTTTTGCTTGGTAACGCCGTAGCCTGTAGACACCTTCACGTTCACCTGCCCCAGGGAAAAGGTCACCTGCCTGCTCTCCCGCTTTAAGGAAGTTCGATCCCACTGCCTTTTGCGCAGACCGATGGTGCTGGTATGTTGGAGCAGCAATTTCTCCATATATTCCACCTGTTCCTGTGAACACAGCACGGTAAGGAGAATACCCGGACGATTCTTTTTCATTTCTACCGCTGTGGTGTACACCTCAAGGGCCCCTTCCTGTAACAAAAGTTCACAGGCAAAGCCGATTTCCTCTCCCGTCATATCATCGATGTTACAGCATATTTCCACCACAGGGGATGTCTCTTGCGTGCTCTCTCCCAAAATAGCCCGCAGGACATTGGCCACAGGATAATCCTTCTTCCCGGAGCCATATCCAACCTGCTCCATCTTCATAACAGGCATAGGGCCGCACTCTGTCTTATAATATGATAATAAGGCTGCTCCCGTAGGGGTACAGAGTTCTCCCTCCACATCGCCGCCGTAGCACAGCATATCCTCAAGCAAAATCACAGTAGCCGGTGCAGGCACCGAAAGGACACCGTGGGCACAGGTAACCTGACCCTGTCCCACATTTATGGGAGACACCACAACCCTCTCTGCCTCCAGTTGCTCCATGAGCATGGCGCATCCTGTCACATCTGCAATGGCATCCAGCATCCCCACCTCGTGAAAATGAACCTCTGCCACCGAGGTGTTGTGCACCCGGCTTTCCGCCTCAGCAATCTTTTGATAAATGGCTGTCACGTCGGATTTGACTTTATCTGATACTTGAAGATTCTGAATAAGTGTACATACATCATCCAAGGTTCTATGGGAATGATGATGTGCCCGACTCTCGTCTTCTTCTGTTCCGTGGACCACCACACTCATATGTGTCCCGGCTATTCCACATTTCATATCTCGGGACACTTGCAATTCCACTTCAGGCAGTCCCATCTCCCCAAAGCGTTTGATAAAATTCCTTTGTTCTTCTTCCGGGAGAAGAGAGTACAATGCCCCCATCAGCATATCTCCCGCAGCCCCCATGCTACAATCCAAGTATAGTGTTCTCAATGTAATCTCCTTATGTGATTAATCAGGCTTGCTTGGTAGCCTGCCCCAAATCCGTTGTCAATATTTACCACACTGACACCACTGGCGCAGGAATTCAGCATGGACAAAAGTGCTGACAAGCCTCCGAAGTTGGCGCCATATCCAACACTGGTAGGCACCGCAATCACAGGACAATTGGCAATGCCACCGATAACGCTGGCAAGAGCCCCTTCCATACCGGCCACCGCAATAATCACAGATGCTCCCATCATATCTTCGGTGTGGGCAAACAGTCGATGAATCCCTGCCACTCCCACATCGTAGACCCGTTTCACTTCATTGCCCATGGCCTCCGCTGTGAGAGCCGCCTCCTCCGCAACGGGAATGTCGCTGGTTCCACCTGTGGCCACCACAATAAAGCCATGCCCCGTAGGCTTTGGCATCTGCCCCACAATGCAGGTGCCCGATAAGGATTCATACTTGTACTTCTGCCCCTTCAATGCTTCCAGCACATAGTCTGCCGCCTCCTTAGACATTCTGGTAATAAGCACAGGCTCAATAGACTGCTCCAACATTTTCTCAGCAATTGCCAGAATCTGTTCCTTGGTCTTGCCGGCTCCGTAGATAACCTCCGGCATTCCCTGACGCACCCCACGATGGGTATCCAGTTTTGCAAATCCCATATCTACAAAAGGCTCCCGTCGCAGTTCCATCAACATCTGTCCCTCATCTAACGCGCCTGCTTTATATTGTCGTAAAAGTTCTTTCATTCTTTCCTGTTCCAAAAAATCGCTCCTTACGCTTCTATCACTAATCCCACCCGTAACTGTTGCAAAGTGTCCCCCAGTTCCTCCTTCAACACCTTGTAAGCATGTTTTCCTGTGCAGTGTCCTGTGCAAACATAGGAGATGCCTGTATCCTTAATCTCCTGTCCCAACTGACGCACATAATCTGTGGTTTTTCCAAATAGATGAAAACCGCCAATCAGGCCATACACTTCTTTGTGGGGAAATGCCTGCCGCACCTCGCGGATAATATTCACCGCACCACCGTGGGAACAACTGTTAAATATCACAAGCCCACTGTCTGTATCTATTACCAAACTGTGTTCGTGGGAAAAGCCATCCGGCCGAAGTCCCCACTTTGTCTTGCGGTACATATTGTCTCGTTTTCCAAGTTTCTCCAGTCCCTCTGTGGTATGAGGCACCAGATATACCCCATCACACACTTCCTTTTTCCCTTCCACATAAGTAATGCGATT
>JAQXIY010000061.1 GCA_029008035.1 Lachnospiraceae bacterium | reverse complement strand
CTTACAAGAGCCATATCTTAACCAAGAAGACTACTAAGAGAAAGAGAAATCTTAGAAAGTCTGCAATGACAGATGCAACAAATGTTAAGACAATGAAGAAGGTTTTACCTTATAGCTAATTAATCGGTTAAGGAGGATATTGAAATGGCAAGAGTTAAAGGCGGAATGAACGCTAAGAAAAAGCATAATAGAGTATTAAAGATGGCAAAGGGCTACAGAGGCGCTAGATCTAAGCAGTATCGTGTAGCTAAGCAGTCAGTGATGAGAGCATTGACAAGCTCTTACGCTGGTAGAAAGCAGAGAAAGAGACAGATGCGTCAGCTTTGGATTGCTCGTATCAATGCTGCAGCACGTTTGAACGGATTATCATACAGCAAGTTTATGTATGGTTTGAAGCTTGCAGGTGTTGAGATGAACCGTAAGATGTTGGCAGAGATGGCTGTTAACGATGCAGCCGGATTTGCTGAGTTGGTTGAGCTTGCAAAGACAAAGGTAGCATAATTTTATATGATACACAGATGACTCGGATGAAAGTCCGGGTCATTTTTTATGCCTTTTGAAAACTGAACAATTATTTTGCGTTTCCCAATTGAAAAAGAGGAAGATATTGTTATAATAAGAAGTGTAAATAATCATTAAGGAGGAACCATATATGGCAGTATTAGTTACCGGTGGTGCTGGTTATATCGGAAGTCACACATGCGTTGAATTGCTACAGGCAGGATATGAGGTTGTTGTGCTGGATAATCTCAGCAACTCCAGCGAGAAGTCTTTGGAGCGTGTGAAGGCGATTACAGGAAAGGATGTCACATTTTATAAGGGGGACATTCTTGATAGAGAGCGTTTGAATGAGATTTTTGCCAAGGAGAGCATTGACAGTTGTATTCATTTTGCCGGACTTAAGGCTGTTGGTGAGTCAGTGGCTAAGCCTTGGGAATATTATGAGAACAACATTGCAGGTACATTGACACTTGTAGATGTTATGAGACAGAACGGATGTAAGAATATTATCTTCTCCTCATCGGCAACGGTTTATGGTGATCCGGCAATCATTCCTATAACAGAGGAGTGTCCAAAGGGACAGTGTACCAATCCGTATGGATGGACCAAGTCTATGCTGGAGCAGATTCTTTCCGATATGCAGAAGGCAGATCCGCAGTGGAATGTAGTATTGCTTCGTTACTTTAATCCAATCGGAGCTCATCAGAGTGGCACTATGGGTGAGAATCCTAACGGTATTCCTAACAACCTGATGCCATATATCACACAGGTTGCGGTAGGTAAGCTTCCGGAGCTAGGGGTATTTGGTAATGACTATGATACTCCGGACGGAACCGGCGTAAGAGATTATATCCATGTAGTTGACTTGGCTATTGGCCATGTGAAAGCATTAAAGAAGATTGAAGAGAACGCAGGGCTTAAGATTTATAACTTAGGTACAGGTGTGGGCTACAGTGTTCTTGATATTGTTAAGAACTTCGAGGCTGCCAACGACATTAAGATTCCTTATGTGATTAAGCCCAGACGCCCCGGCGATATTGCCACCTGCTATGCTGATGCAACTAAGGCAAAGGAAGAGTTGGGATGGGAGGCGCAGTACGGCATCAAGGAGATGTGTGCTGACTCTTGGAGATGGCAGAAGAACAACCCGAATGGATATGAAGATTAAAAATAATTTTTTTTCAAAAAAGTGTTGACAGGTATATGTCATATAGTGTATTATCGTCTTGTTGTCGCGGTGAGATACACGAAGCGACAACAAGATGTTATGGTTCGTTGGTCAAGCGGTTAAGACGCCGCCCTCTCACGGCGGAAACAGGGGTTCGATTCCCCTACGAACTGTTAACGGTTAGCAACCATATTGTTACTGGATTAAGAGTGGACAGATGTCCACTCTTAATTCGTTGTTTAAGGTATTTTTGCTGACTGCTATACTTTGTAAAGGTGGTGGAATGTGTGTCACAGAGAGAACTCTATGAAAGCAAAACAGAGGAACTGATACAGCCAATCTTAGATCGAATGGGATTTGAACTGGTGGATGTGGAATATGTGAAAGAGGGGCAAGAATTTTACCTTCGCGCATATATTGATAAGCCGGGAGGAATTACCATTGATGATTGTGTTGCTGTCAGTCGGGAGATGAATGAACTTTTGGATGAAAAGGACTATATATCCGGAACATACACCTTCGAGGTCAGCTCCCCGGGATTGGGAAGACCGTTGAAAAAGGAAAAGGATTACGTCCGAAGTATGGGGAAGGAATTGGAAATTCGAACCTACAAGGCCATTGATAAGCAAAAGGAATTCTACGGAATTTTGACAGCGTATGATCAGGATACCGTTACCATTGTTACAGAGGATGAAGAGACACTGGTGTTTAACAAGTCAGATATCGCATTGATTCGTCTGGCATTTGATTTTTAGCGTACAATAACAAAACTAATTTAGGAGGATTACAAAATGAAGAACAATGAATTGTTAGAAGCGTTAAATATGTTGGAGGCTGAGAAGAACATTAGCAAGGCTGTTTTGCTGGAGGCTATTGAGAATTCTCTGTTGATTGCATGTAAAAACCATTTCGGCAAGGCTGATAATGTGACAGTTTCTATCGATCCGGAGACTTGTGAGTATCATGTGATGCTTGCAAAGACGGTTGTTGAGGATGTTGAAGATTCTGTGGAGCAGATTTCTCTTGCAGAGGCACAGAACATCGACGGCAGCTATGGACTTGGTGATGTGGTGAATGTGGAGATTAAGTCAAAGGACTTTGGTCGAATTGCAGCTATGAGTGCAAAGAATACCATTCTCCAGAAAATTCGTGAAGAAGAGCGCAAGATGATTTACGATGAGTATTACACTTTAGAGAAGGATGTGGTGACCGGTATCGTACAGCGCTATGTGGGAAGAAATATCAGCATCAACCTGGGTAAGACAGATGCATTTCTTGCAGAAAATGAGCAGGTGAAAGGCGAGCATTTCCAGCCCACTGAGAGAATCAAGGTTTACATTCTCGAGGTGAGAGATACCACAAGAGGGCCAAAGATTCTTGTGTCAAGAACCCATCCTGAATTGGTGAAACGCTTATTTGAGGAAGAGGTTTCCGAGGTTCGTGAAGGAATTGTAGAGATTAAAGCTATTGCCAGAGAGGCCGGAAGCAGAACAAAGATTGCTGTCTACTCAGCAGATGAGGATGTGGATCCTGTAGGAGCTTGCGTTGGTATGAACGGTAGCCGTGTAAATGCTATCGTTGATGAACTTCGCGGCGAGAAGATTGATATCATTGAGTGGAATGACAACCCTGCTATGTTGATTGAGCATGCATTAAGTCCTGCAAAGGTAATCTCCGTTATTGCAGATGCAGACGAGAAAACTGCTAAGGTTGTAGTGCCGGACTATCAGTTGTCTCTTGCTATCGGCAAGGAAGGACAGAACGCAAGACTTGCAGCTCGTCTTACCGGTTTTAAGATTGACATCAAGAGCGAGACCCAGGCAAGAGAAGCCGGTGACTTCATGGATTACGAAAATGATTATGATGACGAGTATTACGATGATGAGGAGTACTATGACGAGGACTACGACGGAGAGTATGAGGATGAGTACGAGGAAGAGTCCTACGATGAGTATGAGGAAGATACAGAGGATCCGGGAGAGAAAGAGTAATCTATGAACGGTAAACAAAAACCCATGCGCAAGTGTGTTGGATGTAACGAGATGAAGGAGAAAGCTTCTCTTCTTCGGGTGGTTAAGACACCGGAAGGCAACTTCATTGTCGACAAGACAAATCGTGCCAACGGCAGAGGCGCATATGTATGTAAAGATGTTAATTGCTTTCGACTGGCGTTGAAAAACAAAGGTCTGGAGCGTTCCTTGAAATGTAAGATACCGGAAGAAATTCTGGCGCAGTTGGAACAGGAGATTTGATATGCAAGATAAAGCATTATCTATGTTGGGGTTGGCAGAAAAAGCCCGCAAAGTTGTTAGTGGTGAATTCAGCGTGGAAAAAGCAGTGAAAACCGGCATGGCATGGCTGGTGATTGTTGCCACAGATGCTTCTGACAACACCAAGAAGAGTTTTTCCAACATGTGTGAGTTTTATGAATGTGATTTGTGTTTTTACGGTACGAAGGAGGAACTGGGCAGCGCCATCGGCAAACAGTTTCGGGCTTCAGTGGCAATTACAGATGAGAATCTGGCAAAAGCCGTAAAAAAGCAAATGAATCTGGTATAACAACTGAATAATGGAGGATATAGTATGGCAAAAATAAGAGTATATGATTTAGCAAAACAGTTAGGTGTTGAGTCAAAAGATATTGTTTCCTTTTTGGCTGGCAAGGGCATAGAGGTTAAGAGTCAGAGCGGTGTAGAGGGTGATACCCTGACGATGGTAGAGAACCAGTTTAAAAAGTCTGCTGCAAAAGAGTCCCCGTCCGCTGAAAAAACACCTGCAAAGAAAGAGGAGAAGCCTTTGGCAAAAGAAGAGCCAAAGACAGAGAAGAAACCGGAGCAGAATAAGGCTGCTTCTGAGAAGAAACCTGCTGAAGGTCAGGCTCGTCCCAAGAAGAAATCCAGCATTACTGCTGTTTATAATGCGCAGTACAGCAAACAGCCGAGACCGAGAAGAGACGGAGAGAGACCACACAGAAGACCGGAGGGCGCAAGACCCGCAAGACCGGGACAGGAGCGTGACGGTGTTCGCAAGCCGGCTCAGGGAAGAATATCGATTCGTCCGGAGAGTGAGCGCTCTGTGAGACCTTCTCACCGTATTCAGGAAGAGCAGGAGAAGAAGCGTCAGCAGGAGCGCAGAGAAAATCAGCGTCAGCAACAACAGACAGGTAATCGCCCTGCCCAGTCTGAAGAGAGAAACAACAACCGTCAAAACAGAGACAACAGAGAGAGAGATAACAGGGAGGAACGCAGACAGCGTCCAACAGAAGGTAACCGTAACGGCGGACCAAGAAACAACTTCCAGAATGACAATCGTCGTGGTGGCGCTCCTGCACAGGCGGCACCAAGTGACGTGCGTCCAAAAGAGGGAAGAGATCGTGATAATAACCGCAATAAGAAGAAGCATGATTATGATTCTCTTGGAGGAAAGAAGCAGGAACGCTACGTTAATCTGGAAAAGAACGGCGGAAAGAAGAAGAACAAGGCTCCACAGCAAAAGCCTGTGGAAAAAGATCCAAATGAGATTATCACATTGACCTTGCCGGAGCGTATTACAATCAAAGATTTGGCTGACAAGATGAAGGTTCAGGCTTCTGTGATTGTGAAGAAGCTGTTCTTAAAGGGTGTCATGGTAACTGTGAATCAGGAAGTGGATTATGAACAGGCAGAAGAGATCGCACTGGAATTCAACTGTATCTGTGAGCCTGAGGTTAAGGTTGATGTTATTGAAGAACTGCTGAAAGAAGAGGAAGAGGGCGATGAAAATATGGTTGCCCGTCCACCGGTAGTCTGTGTTATGGGGCACGTTGACCACGGTAAGACATCCTTGCTTGATGCCATCCGAGACACGAAGGTTACCGACCGTGAGGCAGGCGGTATCACACAGCACATTGGTGCTTATATGGTGCCTATCAACGGACAGAAGATTACCTTCCTGGATACACCGGGACATGAAGCCTTCACTGCTATGCGTATGCGTGGTGCTAACTCTACAGATATTGCCATACTTGTTGTAGCTGCTGATGATGGTGTTATGCCGCAGACTGTTGAGGCTATCAACCATGCAAAGGCTGCCGGTATTGAGATTATTGTAGCAATCAACAAGATTGATAAGCCAAATGCTAACATCGAGCGTGTTAAGCAAGAACTTTCTGAGTATGAATTGATTCCGGAAGATTGGGGCGGAAGCACCATTTTCGTACCGGTTTCTGCACATACCCATGAGGGAATTGATACACTTTTGGAGATGATTCTGCTCACAGCAGAAGTATTGGAGTTGAAGGCCAATCCAAAGAGAACAGCCAGAGGTCTTGTTATCGAGGCGCAGCTTGATAAGGGTAGAGGTACTGTGGCTACTGTATTGGTACAAAAAGGTACACTTCATGTGGGTGACCCAATTGCCGCAGGAAGTTCTTACGGTAAAGTGCGTGCCATGATTGATGAGAACGGTCGTCGTGTCAAGGTGGCAACACCTTCCACACCGGTGGCAATTCTTGGTCTCAGCGATGTGCCAAATGCAGGTGAAATTTTTGTCGCTCATGAGACAGAGAAGGATGCCAGAAGTTTTGCAGAGACCTTTATCTCTGAGGGCAAGAACCGATTGATTGAAGATACCAAGGCGAAGATGTCATTGGATGATTTGTTCTCTCAGATTCAGTCCGGTAATGTGAAGGAATTGAACATTATTGTTAAGGCTGACGTACAGGGTTCTGTGGAGGCAGTGAAGCAGTCTCTTGTAAAACTGTCCAATGAAGAAGTTGTTGTTAAGATTATTCACGGTGGTGTAGGTGCCATCAATGAAAGTGATGTTATTTTGGCTTCCGCTTCCAATGCTATTATTATCGGATTTAACGTTAGACCTGACGCAATGGCTAAGGCCACAGCAGACAGAGAGGGCGTAGATGTCCGCCTGTACAAGGTAATCTACAATGCCATCGAGGATGTTGAAGCTGCCATGAAGGGTATGCTGGATCCGATTTACGAGGAGAAAGTTATTGGTCATGCACAGGTTCGTCAGGTATTCAAGGCTTCCGATGTGGGTAACATTGCAGGCTCCTATATTTTGGATGGTTCCTTCACCAGAGGTTGTAAGGTGCGTGTTTCTCGTGAAGGGGAACAGCTCTTTGAAGGTGATTTGGCATCCCTGAAGCGTTTCAAGGATGATGTGAAGGAAGTAAAGGCCGGATACGAGTGCGGTCTTGTTGTGGATGGATTTAATGACATTCAGGAAGAAGATATTATTGAAGCCTATATTATGGTAGAAGTTCCGAGGTAAAAAATGAAAAAAAGAAGCATTAAAAACACGAGAATCAATGAAGAGGTTCTCCGTGAGTTAAGCAATATTTTGCGGGGCGATATCAAGGATCCCAGAGTGAGTCCTCTCTGCAGCGTGGTAGCTGTAGAGGTGGCGCCCGATCTGAAGACAGCCAAGGCATATATCAGTGTGTTGGGAGACGAGAAGACCCAGGCAGATACCATGGAAGGGTTGAAGAGTTCTGCGGGATATATCCGCAAGAAACTTGCTTCCAATGTAAATCTGCGAAACACACCGGAAATTCACTTTATTCTGGATCAATCGATTGAATACGGTGTCCGTATGTCAAAGATGATTGATGAGGTGAATGGACAGTAACAGGAGGCAGAAGATGCTGTTAGATAATGAATTACAGGAAATAGGCAGCGTGGCAATTGCTGGACACATTCGCCCGGACGGGGACTGTGTTGGCTCTTGCCTGGCTGTGTATAACTATATCACCACCTACTTCCCCCGGATAGATGTGGATGTTCTTCTGGAACCCATTCCAACGATTTTCTATTTCCTGAAAGGGGCTATGGAAATCAAGAATCCGGAAGATGTGAACAAGCAATATGATTTATTTATCGTATTGGATTGTGGTGATGCCAATCGTCTTGGAAAGGCGGTTACATTTTTTGAACATGCAAAACAGGCCATTTGTATTGACCATCATGTGAGCAATCAGGCTTTTGCAGATAAAAATCTCATTGTTCCTTCTGCCAGTTCCACCTGTGAACTTGTTTACGGAGTGATGGACAGTGCTAAGGTGACGAAGGAAATTGCAGAATGTATTTATACCGGAATGGTTCATGATACGGGAGTGTTTCAGTACTCTTGTACATCCAGAAGCACCATGGAAATTGCCGGTCAGTTAATGGAGAAGGGAATTGATTATCCCGGAATCATTGACAGGACTTTTTATGAGAAGACCTACGCCCAGAATAGAATTTTGGGACAGGCCTTGTTAAAGAGTCGTCTTTATGAGGATGAGAAGTGCATTGGCTCGGTGATTACCAGGGAGGAAATGCAGGAGTTTGACGTGTTACCCAAGCATTTGGACGGCATTGTGAGTCAGCTTCGTGTCACTAAGGGAATAGAGGTTGCCATTTTTTTGTATGGTTTGGAAGAAGGCTCCTACAAAGTCAGCACAAGATGCAAGGGGGATGTGGTTGACCTCTCTCTGATTGCTGTAAAATACGGCGGTGGGGGTCATAAAAAGGCCGCAGGCTTTACCATGGAAGGTGATGATCCATGGGCATTGATACAACAGATTGTTGCTGATGTGAAGGAACAGATGTCAAATAGGTGAGCCGATGAAAAGTGGAATCATTAATGTATATAAAGAGGCGGGATATACTTCCTTTGATGTGGTGGCAAAGCTACGAGGCATTCTTGGAATGAAAAAGATTGGCCATACGGGAACTTTAGATCCGGAGGCCACAGGGGTGTTGCCGGTTTGTGTGGGTAAGGCCACAAAGGTCTGCGATTTGCTCACAGATAAGGATAAGACATACCGGGCAGTTATGCGTCTTGGTATTGTGACGGACACACAGGATATGACAGGAAATGTCTTACAACAGCAGGATGTGACGGTTACGGAGCAGGAGGTGCGGAAGACCTTGCAATCCTTTGTGGGCTCTTCTAAGCAGATACCACCTATGTATTCGGCTTTGAAGGTAAACGGCCAGAAACTTTGTGACTTGGCCAGAAAAGGGATTCAGGTTGAACGCAAGCCCAGAGATATATTTATCCATGAAATTGTAGTTGAGGACATTGCGTTGCCCTTGGTGACATTTACAGTAACATGCTCTAAAGGCACCTATATCAGGACACTGTGTCAGGATGTTGGTGAGAAACTGGGGTGTGGGGCCTGCATGGATTCCCTTGTGCGAACCAGAGTGTCCGTGTTTTCCATTGAAGATAGTTTGAAACTTCATGAGATTGAAGCCATGATGAAGAGGGGAGAATTGGAAGAACATCTGGTGTATGTGGATGAAATGTTTTCCCGGTATCCTGCGGTTTATGCCTTGGAGGAAGCAACGGCAAAATTGAAAAACGGTAACGCTCTTACATGGGAGGAAGTCATTCCGACTGACATACAGTTACAGGAAAAGGATTTGGTTCGCATGTATATGGCAGACCATCGTTTTGTTGGAATATTTATTTGGAAGGATCATCTTTTCAAACCGGAGAAGATGTTTTTAGAATAGAGCTATGAAGATACTTACGTCGTTAGATTACACAATTGCAGAACCGACTGCGGTGACGGTTGGTAAGTTTGATGGTATTCATAAAGGCCATGATATTTTGACTCGTCATCTGCTGCGGCAGGAAGAGAGGGGATTACAATCTTTGGTGGTGACCTTTGACGTGTCTCCCAGACTGCGATTGCAAAAGGACATGGAAAAGCAGCTAATCACCAATGATGAGCGCAAGAATCTGCTGGAAAAGCAGGGGATATCCTATTTGGCGGAGTGTTCCTTTGAAGATATTATGCCCTTAGAACCGGAAGCATTTATTGAACTGCTGGTTCAGCGGTATCATATGAAATATTTGGTGTGCGGAACAGACTTTCACTTTGGAAAGAAGGGCAGAGGGGATGTAAAACTTCTGGAGAGACTGTCTGCTGATATGGGTTTTGAGTTGGAAGTTGTGGAAAAACTGAAGGCCGGAGAGAGAGAAATCAGCAGTACTTATGTGCGGGAGGAGATTGCCAAGGGGAATGTGGCGAAAGGCAATGAGTTGTTGGGATATGAATATTTTATCTGGGGTACGGTGGTTCATGGAAATCATCTGGGCACCAAAATCGGTATTCCTACAATTAATTTGATTCCTCCTGAGGACAAGCTGTTGCCCAAAAACGGAGTGTATATTACCAGAGTTGAGATTGATCACCGCATCTATCATGGGGTGACTAATGTAGGCGTAAAACCAACCATTCACGGAGAACGTCAGGTTGGTGTAGAGACGCATATTTTGGATTTTGACCAGGATATCTATGAGAGACAGGTGTGCATCACCTTCTTGAAACATCTTCGGGATGAGATATGTTTTTCCTCTGTTGATGAGTTGAAAAAGCAAATGCAACAGGACAAAAAGGCGGCATATGAATTTTTCAATCAGAAGAAATGTTAAATATTACATAATTGTTACAAAAATGTTGACAATATAATACGAGGTTGTTATAATGTGTGAGAACAGTGGTATGAAGCTACTGTTCTTTTTCATGATATTTGATTTTGGAGGAAATATGAAACAACGTATTATTCGCGCATTTTCAATTGTTTGTGTAGGCTGTTTGATGTTCTCTGTGTGCGACAGGAACAGTCTTAAGGAACATAATACCACGACTGCAGGTATTGTGTCTGCTTCATCGGTGGACTTGAATCATATATCAGAACCACAAGTGACTGAGTCTAATGTTGTTGCCACGGCCAGTGGACAACTTTACGGATATACGAATCTTGGAATTGCCAATGTGGAAGGTAATATCAATATTCGACAGGAGCCCGGTGAGGATGGAAGTATCGTAGGTAAGCTCCCCGAGAATGCAGGTTGTGAGATTTTAGGCCTGGAGGGAGATTGGGCTCACATTACATCGGGGGAAGTAGAAGGATATGTGCTTTACAGCTTCCTGTTGACAGGTGATGAAGCTAAGACCAGGGCAGATGAGGTGGCTCAGTATCTGGCAACAGTTATCGTAGATTCTCTGCGTGTTCGCCTGGAGCCCAATACCACATCTGAGATTTTAAGTACCCTTCCCAAGGGAAGTGCTCTTGAGATTGTTGAGAATCAGGGTGAATGGGTTAAGGTGAATATCGACAACGAAGAGGGATATGTCAGCGGTGAATTTGTTACCTGTGAGGTGCAGCTTCGAGATGCTATGACATTGAACGAGGTGCGATTCGGTGAGGGCGTATCTGATGCCAGAATTGCATTGGTTTCTGAAGCTGTGAAGTATGTGGGTAATCCATATGTATGGGGCGGAACAAGCCTTACCAGAGGAGCAGACTGTTCCGGCTTTGTATTGTCTTTGTATGCCCAGTATGGGATTTATTTGCCACATTCTTCCAGAGCGCAGGCTAACTGTGGCAGAAGAATCAGCACAGGTGAGTTGAAGCCGGGAGATTTGTTGTTCTATGGCAGCGGTGGCGGCATTAACCATGTTGCTATGTATATTGGCGGAGGACAGATTGTTCATGCCAGCACGCCTAAGACCGGTATTATTATTTCCAGCGCATTTAGCCGGAGTCCTATTTGCTGTGTAAGCCTTTTGGATTAATATTTATGTGGAAATAAATGTTTACAACTCATTATTCCTATGTTATGATTGGATGGTATGAGTTTACCCGTATTCGGTAGATGGAAACTCCGACCTTTTGCTGAGTACAGGCGTATAGATTTTAAGGAGGTATGTGACATGATCGCAAAAGAAAAGAAACAAGCTATTATGGAAGAGTATGCAAGAACACCTGGTGATACAGGTTCACCTGAGGTACAGGTTGCTGTACTTACAGCTAGAATCCAGGAGTTGACAGAGCATCTCAAAGAGAATCCTAAGGATCATCACTCAAGACGTGGTATGCTTAAGATGATTGGTAAGAGACGTAATCTCTTGGCTTACCTTAAGGAGATTGATATTGAGAGATATCGTTCCTTGATTGAGCGCTTAGGCTTAAGAAAATAATATGTAAAATCGGGCGGAGTAGTTTCTATTCCGTCCTTTTTTCGTGTTATTCGTTACTTGTTGGCAAACAGAGAGTGAAATCCGAGACCACTGATAAGCGCAGAAAACGTTCTTTGTTTATCAGTAGTTTCGGTTCTCTGTTTTCAAATATAATTGATATAAGGAGAGAGAAACAATGACAAAAACATTTACAATGGATTTGGCAGGAAGAACACTTCGGGTGGATATCGGACGTGTGGCTGCACAGGCAAACGGCGCAGCATTTATCCAGTATGGAGAGACTACGGTACTGTCTACTGCAACCGCATCAGAGAAGCCCAGAGACGGCATCGATTTCTTCCCGCTGAGCGTGGAGTTTGAGGAGAAACTTTACGCCGTAGGTAAAATCCCGGGTGGATTTAATAAGAGAGAGGGTAAGGCTTCAGAGAATGCAGTTTTGACTGCCCGCGTAATTGACAGACCTATGCGTCCTTTGTTCCCAAAGGATTACCGCAACGATGTTACCTTGAATAATATGGTTATGAGCGTGGATCCTGAGTGCAGACCTGAGCTGGTTGCAATGCTTGGTTCTGCCATTGCCACATGTATTTCCGACATTCCCTTTGATGGTCCATGTGCCATGACCCAGATGGGTATGATTGATGGTGAGTTTGTGGTAAACCCATCACAGGAACAGTGGAAGAATGGTGACTTAAAGCTTACGGTTGCATCTACTGCACAAAAGGTTATTATGATTGAGGCCGGAGCAAACGAGATTCCTGAGGACAAGATGATCGAGGCCATCTATAAGGCTCATGAGATTAATCAGACCATCATTGCATTCATCAATCAGATGGTTGCTGAGGTGGGTAAGCCAAAGCATTCTTATACAAGCTGCGCCATTCCGGAAGAGATGTTTGCAGCAATGAAAGAGATTGTTACTCCTGAGGCTATGGAAGAAGCTGTATTTACAGATGTGAAACAGGTTCGGGAGGAGAACATCCGTCAGATTACAGAGAAGTTAGAAGAGGCATTTGCTGATAAAGAAGAGTGGTTGGAAGTACTGGATGAAGCTGTTTACCAGTATCAGAAGAAGACCGTCCGCAAGATGATTTTGAAGGATCACAAGCGTCCTGACGGAAGAAAAATTGATGAGATTCGTCCGCTTTCTGCTGAGGTGGATTTGATTCCCAGAGTACACGGTTCAGCAATGTTTACCCGTGGACAGACACAGATTTGTGATGTGGTAACTTTGGCACCTCTCTCTGAGGCTCAGAGAGTTGACGGTTTGGATGAGAATGTAACTGAGAAGCGTTATATGCATCACTACAATTTCCCATCATACTCTGTAGGTGAGACAAAGCCTTCCAGAGGACCGGGACGTCGCGAGATTGGACACGGAGCTTTGGCTGAGAGAGCTTTACTTCCTGTATTGCCTTCTACCGAAGAGTTCCCATATGCAATTCGTGCCGTATCTGAGACTTTTGAATCAAACGGTTCTACATCTATGGCATCTACCTGTGCATCTTGTATGTCACTGATGGCTGCCGGAGTGCCCATTAAGAAGATGGTTGCAGGTATTTCCTGTGGTTTGGTTACCGGAGATACAGATGATGATTATATTGTACTTACTGACATTCAGGGCTTAGAGGATTTCTTCGGAGATATGGACTTTAAGGTGACCGGTACAAAAGATGGTATTACAGCTATCCAGATGGATATCAAGATTCATGGTTTGACAAGACCTATCGTTGAGGAAGCCATCAGAAGAACAAGAGAGGCCCGCTTCTTTATTATGGATGAGTGTATGTCTAAGGCTATTGCTGCTCCTCGTGAGACTGTTGGAAAATATGCTCCTAAGATTATACAGATTCAGATTGACCCTGCAAAGATTGGTGATGTGGTTGGTCAGCGTGGAAAGACAATCAATGAGATTATCGATCGCACAGGTGTTACCATTGATATAACAGATGACGGCAATGTTTCTGTCTGCGGCACAGATGCAGCTAAGATGGATGAGGCAGTTGAGATGATTAAGATTATTACAACTGACTTTGAACAGGGCCAAATCTTTACAGGTAAGGTTATCAGCATCAAGGAGTTTGGTGCATTCATCGAGTTCGCTCCTGGCAAGGAGGGAATGGTTCACATCTCTAAGATTTCAAAGGAAAGAATTGAGCATGTGGAAGATGTACTTACTCTGGGGGATGTTGTTAAGGTGGTATGCCTTGGCAAAGATAAGATGGGAAGAATCAGCTTTAGCATCAAGGATGTACAGTAGAATATGTACCATAGTTACTTGAGGTTAGACCAAATGGTCTAGCCTCTTTTTTGTTTGGATTTCATATGATAATAAAAAAGACAAAGACATATGAACAGAGTACGAGAATATATAGGATATGATGCCTATAAACAGAGCAACCACATAAAACCTTGTTGCATTTGTATTTTGGATAGCGGCATTATCTCACATGAGGACTTTGATAAACGCATTATTGCTTTTCACGATTTTGTTGACAATAAAATATCCATAGGCGATCCATACGGACACGGAACTCATATTGCAGGTATATGTGCCGGGAGTGGTATTCGCTCAAAAGGGAGATATCAGGGGATGGCACCCACCAGCAGACTTGTGATTGGGCGGGTACTGGGAGCCGGCGGAGAGGGAAAAATCGAAGCACTGTTGGAGGGTATAAAATGGTGTATCATCAATCAAAAAAAATATAACATCAGAATATTGAATATTTCCGTGGGACTCATTCAACAAGTGGGAGAACACAGGCAACAGGCTTTGCTTGATGCGGTGGAACATGCATGGGATTTGGGGATTGTCACCGTGTGTGCGGCGGGAAACAATGGTCCCAAAGAAGGGAGTGTGACCATTCCCGGTTCCAACGCTAAGGTGATTACTGTTGGCAGCATAGAGATGAATAATAAAGGGCAGAGCCTGAGCAATTATAGCGGGCGCGGACCCACAAAACAGTGTATTTCAAAGCCGGAAATCTATGCTCCCGGCAGTGATATTATAAGTTGTGCAAATAATGGATTTTATACGAAGAAGACAGGAACATCCATGTCTGTTCCTGTTGTGGCAGGGGGGATTGCATTGCTCTTACAGGAGAAACCATGGCTTACCCCGGTGGAAGTGAAACTCCGTCTTTTTGAGAAATCGAAGCAGATTCAAGGGATGGAGAATCACTCCTGGGGTGTTTTCTATCTGCCTTATTTTTTGTCAGACAGGGATAGCTGAGATAATAAGGATTTTATGTAAAAGGAATAGGTGGCTTTTTTTACGGAACATTCTGTGACAATAGGGACAGAACCGATTTTGTTATCTCCAATGTAGTACTCAATTTTCCCCACAGCAGTTCCTTTTTTAAATGGTGCTGTCAACTCTTTTGGCAACACTTCCTTTTTCTTGATGTTGGCGATTTGCTCTCCTTTCATGGCCAAAAAGGAAAAGTCACTTTGAGGTTTGAGTGTAACACTTTGCTTTGTTCCTTTTATTACAGGAATATCATAACTTTTTTTGGCAATGGAATCTCGATAGATGGCGGTGTTGGCAAAGCCATATTCCAAAAGCTTTGTGGCATCTCGGAAACGGTCTTTGGGGGTTTCTGCAGCCATAATGACAGCAATAAATTCCAAACCGTCCTTTTCTGCCGTGGCGGAAAGGCAAAATTTTGCAACGCTGGTGGAACCGGTTTTTAGCCCGGTGGCATAGGGATATTGTTTCATCAGTTTGTTGGTGTTTGTCAACGTGAAAGGTGTTGTTCCCTTTTTGGTGGTATGGGTAATGTCTTCCTGCCATATTTTACAATAATCGTAAATCTGTGGATGCGCTGTTATGAGAGCACGACTCACAAGGGCTAAGTCTTTGGCGCATGAGTAATGGTCCTTGTGGTCTAATCCGCAACAGTTCACGAAATTGGTGTGTTCCATGTGCAGTTCCTTGGCCCGCTGATTCATCAGCGCAACAAATTGTTCTTCGGTGCCTGCCACTGCCTCAGCCATTGCCACCGCTGCATCGTTGGCGCTGGCTACGCTGATACATTTGATAAGGGTTTCCACTGTTTGAATTTCTCCGGGTTCTAAAAATACCTGGGAACCTCCCATGGATGCAGCATGGTCGGAAATGGTAATCTGCTGGTCCAGACTAAGCTTGCCATTATCCAGCGCCTCAAAGATAAGAAGTAACGTCATAACCTTTGTGACACTTGCCATGGGAAGAGGCTTTTGGGCATCCTTGGCATAGCAGATGGTTCCTGTGGTAGCCTCCATCAAAATGGCACTTGGGGCGCTGATTTCAATGGCTACATCATTTACCTGGGGGGATATGGTGTCATCTTCCGCAAACACATTTCTTCCCCAACCGCCCCATAGCAGTGAAATGGTTAAAAGAATAGATAGAAATTTTTTTAATGATTTATTCATGGATTGCCAAGAGATTCTAATTATTATCTAGTATATGATGGTAAGTGGTGGGGATATGATTACTAATTATAGTGTTCCGGCACAGGAAAACACACTAAATATTGTAGAAACGTCTTGAAATTCCACATAAAAACCAGTATAATAGCAAAAGATGAAATGAGGTAGAAGATGAATCTGGAATTTAAATTACAGGTGTTTGAAGGTCCTTTGGACTTGCTGTTACACCTTTTGGACAAGAATAAGGTAAGTATTTATGATATTCCCATTGTGGAAATCACAAATCAATATATGGACTATATTCGCCAGATGAGAGAAAATGATTTAAATGTCATGAGTGAGTTTATGGTTATGGCGGCAACTCTTTTGGATATCAAGTCCCGGATGTTGCTTCCCGCAGATGAGACAGAGGAGGAAGAGGGCGAGGACCCAAGAGCGGAACTGGTTCAGCAGCTTCTGGAATACAAGCTGTATAAATGTATGGCTTTTGAACTGAAGGATCGACAGGTTGACGCTTCCAGAGTGTTTTACAAAGAGCCCTCCATCCCTCAGGAGGTGGCAGCATACCAACCGCCTATTGATACCGAGGAATTAGTGGCTGACTTGTCTTTAAATCAATTAAATGATATCTTTAAGTCTGTTTTGAAACGGCAGAAGGATAAGATTGATCCTATTCGTTCCAAATTTGGAGAAATTAAGAAGGAAGAGGTTTCTATGGAGGATAAGATGGCATATCTGACTGATTATGCTTTGCATCATCGCTCCTTCAGTTTTCGCCAATTATTGGAAAAGCAAAGCTCCCGTTTGGAGATTATTGTGACATTTTTGGCTATTCTGGAGTTGATGAAGGCCGGTACCATTCTGATTTCTCAGGAACATACTTTTGACGATATTAAGATTACATCAAAGCTAGCGGCATAGCGATAAGGAGAAGTTATGGATAGAAATAAAATGGAAGCTGCCATTGAGGGCATTCTGTTTACCTTTGGGGAAGCGGTAGACCCCGGAAGAATTGCAAAGGCACTGGAGGTGGAGACCAAGGAAGTAGTGGAAGTCATCAAGGATATGCAAAGTCGTCTGAAGGAACAGGAGAGAGGAATCCAGATTACGGAATTGGATGGTTCCTATCAGATGTGCACTCCGCCTGAGTTATACGAATATTTGATACGTATTGCCAAACAACCAAGGAAGCAGGTTTTGACAGATGTATTGTTGGAGACCCTTTCTATCATCGCATATAAACAGCCTATTACAAAGTCTGAAATTGAGAAAATACGAGGCGTGTCCTGCGATCATGCGGTGAGCAAATTGGTGGAGTATTCGCTTGTTACAGAATTGGGACGACTTGATGCTCCGGGAAGACCGATGTTGTTTGGCACTACGGAAGAGTTCTTGCGCTCCTTCGGTGTGTCTTCTATCGATGAACTGCCGACGCCGGCTCCTGATATGGTGGAGGAATTTAAACAGCAGGCAGAACAGGAAATCAAACTGGATGTAGGTGGCGAATGATTTTTTTGGAATGATTTGTTTCATCTCACATAAGATATGCCTATAAGAGTGAAAGGGCGTAGGTATATGAAAGTAAAGGATAGGATATCTCTGATAGTTCCCTGGGGACCCATCGGAGGTATCTTTTTTTGTGTTATTATTTTGCTTTGCGGAATGTTTCCCGGGGAAGTCTTGGCTGAAGGGCGAACAGAGGAGCCGGGGGAACTGCATGCCTTATCTGCTACGCTTTTGGACGGGGACACAGGACGGGTACTCTATGGAAAAGAGGACGAGGTGAAACGCGCGAATGCCAGTACCACTAAAATATTGACGTGCATTCTTGCTCTGGAACAGTGTGACCTTGACGAGATGGTGGATGTTTCCGCCTATGCTGCCTCTATGCCTAACGTACAATTGGGGATCGAGGAGGGGGAATGCTACGCAATGAAAGACTTGCTGTATTCTCTGATGCTGGAGTCACACAATGATGTGGCGGTGGCTGTGGCAGAACATATGGGTGGGAATGTGGAAAGCTTTGCTGTGATGATGAATGAAAAAGCGAAGGAGATTGGATGTCAAAACACACAGTTTTTTACACCCAATGGTTTAGACTACAAGGATGGAGAAAATTTTCATGGTACCACATCCACGGACTTGGCAAAAATTATGTCATATTGTGTGTGGCAATCTCCGAAAAGAGAAGAGTTTCTCACCATTACCCAGACGAGACAGTATTCCTTCACAAATTATGAAAAAAAGAAAAATGGTGAATATACCATGGGGAATAGAAACTTTCAGTGTGGAAATCATAACAGTTATCTGAACCAGAATCCTCAGTGTATTTCCGGGAAGACAGGATTTACAGGGGAGGCAGGATATTGTTATGTGGGAGCTGTGGAATCTGAGGGGAGGCACTTTGTGGTTGCTCTTTTAGGCTGCGGCTGGCCAAATAACAAAAACTATAAATGGGAGGATTGCAATCGCCTGTTTTTGTATGGAACAAATCATTTTCATTTTCGAAAAATCCCGGATTTCTCACGGGAGTTGGAAGATGTTACATTGTTGGAGGGGGCCAATAAAAGTTATTCCTTTGGACAGGAAATGAAATTGTCCCCATTTGTGGAACATTGTACCGGGAAAGTTTTACTGGCAGATTGGGAAACGCTTGATATAACAACGAAATATCCCAAAGAATTTGTGGCCAATAAAAAGGGTGAGGTGTCCATAGGTTACCTGCAAGTATCTGTGGGAAACCATAGGATTATGAAAAGAAAAATCCGGGTGGAGTGTCCGGTTCCGAAACGAAATCTGGCGTGGTATTTTCAGGGGATTATGCAAGTGTGGAGTATTTGCTCTGTAGGAAACTGATTGGGAGAAACAAGTGTTGAAAAAATGGTGAAATATTTAACAAAAATCATTGAAAAAGATATGATAAAAGGCTATTATTATAGTAGACAAATTTTGATTTTTAATAAATGGAGGAAAGAAGCATGACAAACAAATCAGACAATACTGCTTTTAAGAGAATCGAACAGTTGCTTGATGAACACAGCTTCGTTGAACTGGGAGCCCTTGTCACATCCAGAAGCACAGACTTTGATTTGAAGCAGCAAGATACACCTTCTGATGGTGTTGTAATTGGCCATGGTTTGATTGATGGTAATCTTGTGTTTGTTTATAGCCAGGATGCATCAGTTTTAAATGGTACGATAGGAGAAATGCATGCAAAGAAAATCCTGTCTGTATATGATATGGCAATGAAAATGGGAGCACCAATTATTGGTTTATTGGACTCTGCGGGTGTACGTTTGCAGGAATCTGTAGATGCATTGGAGAGTTTAGGGGCTGTCTATGCTAAGGCGGTTTCAGCTTCCGGTGTCATTCCGCAGATTGTGGGTGTCTTCGGCACTTGCGGAGGGGGACTCAGCGTTCTGAGTTCTGTCAGTGACTTTACCATGATGACAAAGGATGCAAAGCTTTTTGTGAATTCTCCGGATGCTATCCCCGGTAACCGTCAGGAGGTTTTAGACACCGCCGGAGCTGATTTCCAGTACCATACAGCAGGCAATGTGGACTTTGTGGGTGATGAGGCAGATGTTTGCGACGCTATTCGTCAGTTGGTTTGCATTTTGCCGGGCTGCAATGTGGAAGAAGGCTGTGTGGAAGAATGCATGGATGATTTGAACCGTGCCGCTGAAGGACTGGTGGGCAAGGTAAAAGACATTGCTTCCCTTGCAACTGAATTGTCTGACAGTCATGTTTTTGTGCCGGTTAAGGGAGGCTACGCCGGCGAGATGCAGACCGGATTCATTAAACTTGGTGGTATTACCGTTGGTGTTGTTGGCAATAGTGAGATGGCCGGAGAGGACACCTTTGATGCTGTACTGACTGCTGACGGATGTGAAAAAGCTGCTGACTTTATCTCTTTCTGCGATGCCTTTGACATTCCTTTGCTTACTGTGACTAATGTGACAGGATATGAGATTTCAATTGCGGCTGAGCAGAGACTGACAAGAGCGCTTGGCAAGATGACCTATGCATTTGCAAACGCTACTGTTCCTAAGATTTCTCTTATGGTTGGACAGGCTATGGGAAGTGCATATGTGCTGATGAACTCTAAGTCTTTGGGGGCAGATCTTGTCTATGCTTTCGCTGATGCAACGGTTGCTCCTATGGATGCATCTTTGGCGGCACAGATTATGTATGCTGATGAAAGCGCAGATGTGATTGCGCAGAAGGCAGCTGCATATGCCGAGGAGAACTGTGGAGTGAACAATGCTGCCAGAAGAGGATACATTGATCGCATTGTTGAACCTGTGGATGCCAGAAAGTATCTGATTGCAGGTTTTGAAATGCTGTTTACTAAGAGAGTAGACGGCCCATACAAGAAACATGGAACAAAATAGAAAGGTGAGCATATGAAAAAGAGATTCATACTAATGGCGAGTGTTCTGCTGTGTATGTTTGCACTTTGTTCTTGTGGCAATTCCTCTGATGAAGTGAATTACGAACAAGATGCCAATCTGCAAGCGACATGTGTACAGGCGGCCGAAGTCCTCAAGGACATGACCCCGGATGAAGCAGCATACTACCAGTCATATTATGGCACGCAGGAAGGCGGCGAGATTTATGCTAACCTGATGAGCCAGTGGCAGGAAATTCAACCTCAGGTTGGTGAGTTTGTAGAGATGAAGGGCTACACCGTCACCAAGGCAGGCAAGACAGTTTCGGCTGTTCAGGTGATTGCATTTACAGAGCGGGATGTGAAGTTGACCTATGTGTTGAATGCAAACAAAGGTGAAGTTACTGCTATTAACGTCCAGATGGTTTACTCATTGGGAGAGACTATGAGTAAAGCGGGATTGAATACAATGATGGGAATTGGAATTGTATTTATCATTCTGATTCTGATTTGCTTAGTGATTTACTGTTTCAACATTATTCCTGTGATACAGAAGAAGTTTTCCGGAAAGAACAAGGCAGAGACAAAAGTGGCAATTATAGAGAAGTCTCATGATATATCTGAACCACAGACAGATGATTTGGAACTGGTTGCAGTAATCGCAGCGGCAATAGCAATGGAGACAGGGGCATCTACGGATGATTTTGTAGTTCGCTCCATCAAGAGAAGATATTAATTAGGAGGATATTAGAATGAAGAATTATACAATTACTGTTAATGGAAATGTTTATGATGTCACAGTAGAAGAAAAGGGCGGTAGTGCTTCTACAGCGGCACCGGTTGCTGCTGCGACACCTGTACGCAAGGCTGCTCCTGCTGCAAGCACCGGCGCAGGCAGCATCAAAATCGAAGCGGGAGCTGCCGGTAAGGTGTTTAAGATTGAGGCTTCTGCAGGCACTAAAGTTAAGACCGGAGATACAATCGTTGTACTTGAAGTTATGAAAATGGAAACACCTGTAGTTGCACCTAAGGATGGTGTGGTTGCAAGTATTGATGTATCAGAAGGACAGACAGTAGAGGCTGGTGCTTTGCTTGCTACAATGAACGAGTAAATCACCCAACCATAGGAGGAATATTTTATGAGTTATGTTGTGGAAACGCTGAGCCATCTACTGGAGCAGACCGCATTTGCCAATCTAAATTACAAGAATTTTATTATGATTGCTGTGGCATGTGTGTTCCTATATCTGGCTATCAAGAAAGGGTTTGAACCACTTTTGTTGGTGCCAATTGCTTTTGGTATGCTGTTGGTTAATATTTACCCTGATATTATTGCCAGTCCGGAGGAGACATCCAACGGAGTAGGTGGATTGCTTTATTATTTTTATTCATTAGACGAATGGTCGATTCTTCCATCCTTGATTTTCCTGGGTGTAGGAGCTATGACCGATTTTGGCCCGTTGATTGCCAATCCCCTGAGCTTTTTGTTGGGGGCGGCTGCACAGTTTGGTATCTTTAGTGCTTATCTTTTGGCAATTTTATTTGGATTTAATGACCAAGCTGCTGCTGCGGTATCTATTATCGGTGGTGCAGATGGTCCTACCTCCATCTTTTTGGCAGGTAAGTTGGGGCAGAGTGATTTGATGGGGCCCATTGCAGTGGCGGCCTATTCCTACATGGCCTTGGTTCCCATTATTCAGCCGCCGATTATGAAGGCACTTACAACCAAGAAAGAGCGCGCAATTAAGATGGATAATCTTCGCCCGGTATCAAAGCTTGAGAAGATTTTGTTCCCGATTGTTGTTACGATTATTGTGTGTTTGTTACTTCCGACCACAGCACCTCTTGTAGGTATGTTGATGTTGGGTAATTTGTTCCGTGAGTGTGGTGTTGTACGTCAGTTGTCAGAGACAGCTTCCAATGCGTTGATGTACATTGTTGTTATTCTTCTTGGAACTTCTGTAGGTGCATCTACAAGTGCCGAAGCTTTCTTGAATTGGACAACAATCAAGATTGTCATTCTTGGTCTTGTTGCATTTGCTATCGGTACAGCAATGGGTGTTTTGTTTGGTAAGTTATTATGCTTCCTCACCAAGGGTAAGATCAATCCATTGATTGGTTCGGCAGGTGTGTCTGCTGTTCCTATGGCTGCCCGTGTTTCACAGAAGGTGGGAGCAGAGGAAGATCCAACCAATTTCTTGTTGATGCATGCAATGGGTCCAAACGTAGCCGGAGTTATCGGTACAGCAGTTGCTGCCGGAGTATTTATGGCTATCTTTGGCGTATAATTTAAGGAGGAAGATATGGCAGAAGTAGTGAAAAAACCTGTAAAGATTACAGAGACAATATTAAGAGATGCGCATCAGTCTTTGATTGCCACCAGAATGACAACAGAGCAGATGCTGCCGATTGTTGCAGAGATGGATAAGGTTGGCTATCACGCAGTTGAGTGCTGGGGTGGTGCTACCTTCGATGCATCCTTGCGATTTTTGAAGGAAGATCCATGGGAGCGTTTGCGTAAACTCCGCGATGGCTTCAAGAACACAAAGTTACAGATGTTGTTCCGTGGGCAGAACATTTTGGGATACAACCATTATCCGGATGATGTGGTTGAGTACTT
>JAQXIY010000060.1 GCA_029008035.1 Lachnospiraceae bacterium | reverse complement strand
TGCAACCTGCATTGCAAGGTTCTTAGCCATCTCCTTAACAGCATCGTTGACAACATCAGTCTCAACATCTACCAACACACCAATCTTACCACCCATGTGTACATAATCAGCGATAAATCCGTTTGCTTCCTCAACCTGAGCAAAACGACGAATCTTTAAGTTTTCGCCGATAACAGCGATCTGACTTGCCAACTCTTCGCTAACGGTCTTTGTAGTATCCAAAGCCCATGCCTCAGCCAAAAATGCATCAATGTCAGCAGCCTCTGTATCCATCGCCTGTGCTGCAACCTGTGCAACATAAGACTGGAACTTCTCATTCTTTGCAACAAAGTCTGTCTCAGAGTTAACTTCTACTGCAACTGCTTTCTTTGCATCATCAGAAACTTTAAGTGCAACGATACCTTCTGCAGCGATACGACCAGCCTTCTTCTCAGCCTTAGCCAATCCCTTCTTTGCAAGGTATTCAACAGCGGCATCCATATCTCCGTCTGTCTCGCCCAAAGCCTTTTTACAATCCATCATTCCTGCGCCTGTAAGTTCACGCAGTTCTTTTACCATTCCTGCTGTAATAGCCATTGTGATATCCTCCAAAAATGATTATTTTACTCTTCTACGTTCTCTTCTGCCACTTCTTCGGTGTCAACGTCTACTGTTCCCTGCTTAGCTTCGATAACAGCGTCTGCCATCTTTCCAACAATCAACTTAACGGCACGAATAGCATCATCGTTACCAGGAATCACATAATCCAACTCTTCCGGATCACAGTTTGTATCAGCAATACCAATCAACGGAATACCAAGTGCATGTGCCTCCTGTACGCAGATTCTCTCCTTCTTAGGATCTACGATAAAGATAGCATCCGGGATTCTACCCATATCCTTGATACCGCCAAGGTTCTTCTCAAGCTTCTCCTGCTCTTTCTTAAGGTTAGTAACTTCCTTCTTAGGAAGAACATCGAAAGTACCATCAGCTTCCATTGCTTCGATTTCTTTTAATCTTGCAATTCTGCTCTCAATGGTCTTGAAGTTTGTAAGCATACCTCCAAGCCATCTCTCATTAACATAGAACATACCGCAACGCTCTGCCTCTGTCTTGATAGCATCCTGCGCCTGCTTCTTTGTTCCAACAAAAAGAATAATACCACCCTGCTCAGCAATATCAAATACTGCATCATAAGCTTCATCTACCTTGCCAACTGACTTCTGAAGATCAATGATGTAAATACCATTTCTCTCTGTGTAGATGTATGGAGCCATTTTAGGGTTCCATCTTCTTGTCTGATGTCCGAAATGAACACCTGCCTCTAATAACTGTTTCATTGAAATAACACTCATTTTCTTACCTCCTGGTTATTTACTTCCACATAAATCTTCTCGACAAATCACCGCAAATGCGGCACCAATCTGTCAATCCTTATGTGTGATTAATTTTGAGCCGTTGGTTATTATATCACAGTCCAAGTATGTATGCAAGATTTTATTCTTTCTTTGTCGTCAAAATCTTTGCAATATCCAGAAAAGAACTATCCTTTGGAATGGTGTACTCCCCCGGTAACAACAAGTTGTCAAAATTTTGTTCTGCCAAAAAGTTGTCAAAGGCCTGTGCATCGTCTACCAGCCCCATCTCCTGCAGGCGGGAAGCCACCGCTGCTGAGGAATCCCCTCTGGCTACCGCAAAGGAAACCATCTCTGTAGTTTTTCCCTCTTCTTGCCCTTCCCCGGTGTTTTCCCCGTCCGTATCCTCTTGTTTTGTATTGGCTTTATCTGAGGTGTCATCATCTGTACCGGAATCCTTTGATATCATTCCAAGTTTTTCCGCCTCCCGGATAATATCTTCCTGAGACATGGTAGGCTTGTCAAAGGCAATGGCAATGGTAAAAATCAGGGTGGTTACAATCACGCCGACCCCGGCACCTCGCAAATAGTATTTTAATTTCATTCCTTTGTCCCCTCACTAAACAAACCAAGCACCAACTTTATCTCACCCAAGCCCCTGCCCAACTTCTTTGCAATTTCCACCTCACTGAAGCCTTCTTTATATAAGGAAAGAATCTCCTGATTATCTCCCGGGACTTTATCTCCATCTTCCGTAATCTGTGTCTGCAACGCCGCCTCCATGGATATTTCAGGTTCTCTTTCCTCTATTTCAGGCGTTTTTGTCAACTCAATATGGCGCTGAATCTCTTCCTCCACCTGCTCCATTTTATCATCCAGTGCCTGCTCCATCTGGGAAATGGCAGACTCCATCAGTTGCATCTCTTTGGTAAGTTCAGTTATACGTTCCTGTTTGTCATTTAACATGTCATACATAAAGACAATTTCATCATGGGATTTGTTCATAGAGTTGAGAACTGTGTCAGAATACTCACTGATAGCCATAATTTTGTTGTTTGTTTCTTTGTCGCTCTTTCGTTCCAAATCCTCTATGGCATCTTCCAGTTTGTTTTGCATCTGCTGTTCTATTGAGTCAGCAGCACCTTGCAACTCCTTATCCAAAATAATTTTAATCTCTTGCTGACTCATCTTTTTTACTTCTTTTAAATCAGAAGAAGACAGTTTTTCTGAAACAAAAAAACTGCCCACCAGAAAGACAAGCCCTATCGCCAATAGTACAATTTGTAGTGCTGTCATCTTATTCTCCTTAAATCTTCATATCAAAGGAAGGATGCGAATTCTTCAGAAAAACAGAACCATCGCCCAGTTTCTCTTTATTGTCTTTGGATGATTTCTTCTGCCGCTTTTTGCCGCCGGAAGCTCCACCGTTACCGCCGCCCTCTCCATAATTATACTCATGCTGCTGGGACTCTTCCATATCCTGCACGGTGGAACTGGCCTGACGCTCTTCCTTCACAACTGCGGTCTGCACATTGTGTTGTTGCAAAGCCGCCTTGTTATCTTCATTAACCTTGGCATGAGATACCTCGTGGGTATTTTGAATCATGCCATTAAAATCTACCGGGCGAATTGTCATACCTACCCTCCTTACAGATTTGAAAATACGATTTCGCCGTTCTTGTGCTCAATACAACAATAGGAGCGCTTATCCTTTACCACACAGGATGTATCTGAGATAGAAATCACAGTCCCCGGATAAATATCTTTTCTCACGGTAACCTTGGCATGCTTTCCGGCCACCATTTCCTGATGAAGGACATCAAATTCTTCCTTGTCCTCAGCCACCTGCTGGTTGATTTCCTTGGTGTGTTCCACCAGTTGATTAAAGTACATACGATTCTTTGGATCCAACTTCGTGCCAGCCATAATAAGCTGTTTGTACTTTGTTATAATCGGCTGAATCTTTTCTAGTTCTGCCTGACTCTGTTCCAATTCCTTTTGCAGAACATTGTATCGCTCCTTCTTTTCCGGAGACATACCAACTTCCACAATGGTCTTAGAACCCATGGTAGAGCCAATGCTGTTGGCAGAAACTTTACCACCTGCACGGATGATTCCACCGTTGATAAAGCCTTTGTGCTCCGCCACAATCACATCTTCTCCGGCTCCAACCTCGCTGTATATGATGGAGCCTGTCTCTACATAGCCCCCTGCAAACACCTTGGCATTTTCGATGTACTTGGTAATCACATTACCCTTGGCTTCCATAACACCACGTTGCATTCCCTGAATACCATGGCGAACAATGATATCTCCCCCGGCTTGCAACAATGCGTCTTCCACACTACCTTCCACAACAATATTGTTCTCTGCAATAACAGTAAAGCCTCCTCTGACGCTTCCCCGGATATGAACGCTTCCGGAATAATTGATATCTCCGGTGGATGCATCTACATCTGCCGGAACTTCATACACATCAGATACAAAAACCTTGCCGCCCTGTAAGGTTACATGACCTGTCACATCTGAAAAAATATCATTTCCATCCTCAGACAGAGATATGTTAAGTCCATACTCCAGTTTGCGATTTTTCACAGTTCGAGGCGGAATCACTTTGCCAAATACATCCTGTCCCGGTTCCCCCGGATCCATAGGATGTAAGGTTGCAAGCTTCTGTCCCTTTTCCACGGGGCAGATGGTATTCAAATCATGGTAATCCACCGAACCATCCTCATTGTGCTTCGGCTTAAGCGATGGATTGGTATTGAAGAAATACTCAATGGTGGCATCCTTGCCGTGACGTGGTGCCTTCCCTTCTGCCATCACATACTCTGTGTTATAAGTACGATGCGCCAAGAAGTCATCAATTGTCTCCTCACAAATACCAAATTTAACACCTCTTGTCGTCAATTCGGCCATAATATCTTGCTTGGTCAACAAATTCCCGTGTTCCGATGGTGGTGTGAACTTGCAGGTGATTTTCATCTTATCCAGGGAAATGATTGTTTCCACATACTCAGAAAACTCGATTCCACTCCCCTGACTTAACTGCACAACACAATCCTGATTAGACTGAATGGCCTGATGAAGGTCATATTCCGTATACCCTTCAACCCCATGTCGGGATAAGAAATTAGACACATCCTTGTAGGTAACCGGTACGCCACCCTCCTTTGGGGCGTAGATATGGCAAACCGCCATTTTATCTGCCCATGTAACTTGATAGTATCCGTTTATTTGTTCCATATACTTCTCCCATTACTCCTTGGTGAGAATACCAAGATAATTCCCCATTCTCTTTCGCATTTTAACAATAGCTTTGGTATGTAACTGAGATACTCGGGATTCAGATACCCCTAAAACCTCGCTAATTTCTTTCAAAGTTAATTCATCATAATAGTACATCAGCACAACTTTATTTTCTTTTTCCGTCAAGAGCTGCAATGCTTCATCCAGCATCTGCTTCAACTCTTGCTGGGATATCATTTCCTCCGGCTGAATAAAATGCGAATTACTGTGGGCGTCCATAACAGGCTCTGCCCCTTGTTCTACATATTCATTCAATGAGACTACATTCGTCACCTTAAGCTGTGACTGCCAATCTATCAGTTCATCCTCAGAAACTCCAAGTTCTGCAGCAATCTCTTCATCTGTTGCGTTTTTCCCCGTACGCATTTCAACCGCTTTGATAGCCTCATCAATCTTTTTCTGTTTTTGACGAACCGTTCTGGGAATCCAATCCATTTTACGAATCTGGTCCAAAATAGAGCCTCGGATGCGCAAACTTGCATATGTCTCGAACTTAACATCTTTACCCAGGTCAAATTTATCAATGGCATCTATTAATCCAAAAATGCCGTACCCAACCAAATCGTCAAACTCAACATTCTTGCCAAGATACATACTCAATCGTCCTGCCACCACTTTAACCAGAGGCGCATATTCAATTATAATCTGTTCACGCAATTCAGGCGTGGGCTTTTCACGATAGGAATCCCATAGCTTGTCTCTATCAACCGTCTTCATCCTTTACCCCCGTCAAAAATCTACTTTTCCTGTTCCTCTACAGAAACATTTTCTAATTCAGTGTCCTCTGCAACTTCTTCGGTCTGTTCTTCCTCTGACTCCATAGTCCGAAATCCCTGGTGCATCACTATGCTCACAATCACGCCGATGATTGCAAAAATAATGACAGTCCAAAACAATCTCTTGGTAAATATATCGAAAGAAACACCCTGTATCACAGATGCGAAGCAGGAAATTGCCGCAGCAATCAATATTATAATGATTGGAATTGATTTTGTCTTCATTCTGTGTCCTCTAAATAGTCTTTTCTTGTTTACCCACAGCCTTAATAAGATAGGCCCCTGTTTCACTATACAGTTCCACAGTCCGTCCAAAATTCAATCCGGTATCCTCCGCAACCAAAGGAATACCCAATTCCTTTAATTTGTCTCTGGATGCAATTGCATTTTTTTCACCAATATTGATTCCCTGGGAACTGGAGTTGCTAAGTTCAAACATTTTGGCACCTCCGGCAATCTTTGCAATCAGTTTGCTTCGATTGGCTCCCGCCGCAATCATATCATCATATAGTTTTTGAATACCTGTGTCTGCAAATTTCGCAATATTGGTATTATTGCGAATCTGCGTACTGTCCGGCAGCATAATATGCGCTAATCCACTGATTTTGGTGGTTGGATCATACAACGCAATTCCTATGCAGGAACCCAATCCAATGGTTGTCAAAACATCAGGGCTTTTACATATTTTAAGATCTGCCATACCAACCTTTACTAATTGTCCCATATTTTTCCCCTAAACTGGTAACCCCAATGCTGACAAGATTTTCTCATATGAGTCTTCTTCCGGCATCAAAATAAAGTAGCCGTTAATCTTTAGTTCGTCACTGAATTCTGTTTTGATCATCAGTGCGTTGTCCCCAAACATTCCAAACTGTACCGCCGGAACACTTAAAATCGCAGCCGCCATATCCACCGCAACAAATGGTACGGTAGGCGTAATCACCAAGTTGGTAAGGCCGGATAATGCAGAAAGGTAGGAGCCTGCAATAATATTGCCAATTTCCTTGATGGCAGATAAATCCATCTCGTCAAACTCCTCCATATAATCATCCGGACGCATCATCAGACGATTCACAAGATGATGAGCAGAATCCATATCCAACAGGAACATCATACTGCCATCTATATCTGACCCAACCCCCAACATAATTCCAACAATAACATCGTCCTCTGCACCAATGGAGGAGCCAATCTCCTCCACCGGCAAAAACTGTACCTGCGGCACACTCATATCAATGCGGAGACCAAGCATATTGGCAATGGCGGTGGTAGCATTTCCCGCACCAATATTGCCGATTTCCTTCAAAACGTCAATATATTTCTCGTTAACTTCCTGTAAGCTAATCATATGACTCCTCCAGATTATAAAACCTCGACCTCATCCAGGATGGATGATAGTTCAAAGATAGAAATCAATTCATCACCATTTTTACCTATTCCGTTGATATAATTATCCTTGTCTGTCTGTGAAGATTTCGTATTGTGGTCAATCTCATCTGCGGAGAGCGCGATGACCTCTTTCACTTCATCTACGACCACACCAATCAAACCCTGTTCCTCTGTTTTCAGAATAATAATACGGGAGAGATCTGTAAACACATCATCATCCAATTTCATTTTTCTTCGGAGGCTCATCAACGGCACAACTTCGCCGCGGAGATTGATAATGCCAATGTAGTGGAATGGAGCCTTGGGCACTCTGGTAATCTTACACATGCGAACAATATTGTCCACGTAAGAAATATCCAAGCCGTAATGCTCATTTCCGATAGAAACTACAATGTATTGTACTTTTTCCTTCTCAACGCCATCTAATCCAAACTCTTCTGCCATTATTCCTTACCTCCCTTATTAAAAGATTGCATTCACATCAAGAATCAAGGCAACTTCTCCATCACCTAAGATGGTTGCACCATTGATAATCTTGTTGTTATCAATGCATTTACCCAAAGACTTAATAACGATTTCCTGTTGCCCGATCAGGTTGTCCACTACGATACCTGCATAATTGTCGCCCTTCTTTACAACAACAACGGTCAGATTATCCGGCTCTTCCTCCTTAGGAGCAGAGTCCAAAAGTTCGTCCAAACGAATCAACGGAATAACCAGACCTCTCAGATGGATAACCTCTTCCGCCTGCACATACTTGATATCGTTAACGGAGATATTCTCAATGTTCTGAATAGAGCCAAGAGCGATGGCATACTTCTCATCTCGAACTTCAACCATCAACGCCTGAATAATAGCCAGTGTCAACGGCAAGCGGACAATAAAGGTGGTGCCTACTCCCATAGAACTCTTAACTTCTACATCACCGCCCAATGCCTCGATGTTAGACTTTACAACGTCAAGACCAACACCTCGACCGGAGATATCTGTAATCTTTTTTGCCATAGAAAAGCTTGGCATAAACAAAAAGTCGATAATTTCCTTCTGGCTCAAATTCTCGGCCTGTTCTTCTGTCACAAGGCCTCGCTCGATAGCCTTAGCCTTAACCTTCTCCGTATTGATACCGGCGCCATCATCCCGAACCTCAATAATAACGTTGTTACCTTCCTGGAAGGCTTTCAGGAAAATACTTCCCGCTTCCGGCTTTCCGGCTTTGCGACGCTCCTCGGGAGATTCAATACCATGGTCAGCAGAATTGCGAAGCAAATGCTGCAGAGGATCACCGATCTGATCCACAACTGTACGGTCAAGTTCTGTCTCCTCACCTGTCATATATAGTTCCATAGGCTTGTTCAGTTTACGGCTCAAGTCACGAATCATTCGTGGGAATTTGTTCACAACACTCTCGATAGGTACCATTCGCACCTTCATAACAGACTCATGAAGGTTGGTAGTAATGCGCTCCAAGTACTCAATCTGATCATGGAATGTCTGTGTATTGTAATCACTTCCCTGCTCGGAATCACTGATAGAAACCAAACTGTTCTTGGCAATAATCAGCTCACTCACCTGGTTCATCAAGGCATCCAGCTTCTCAATATCCACACGAACAGTACGGGCTGTTACAGGCTTATTGGTGGTAGCCGCCTTATTATTCTGTGCACTCTTCTGAGAAGAAGCAGCCGGTTTGCTTGCAGCTGCCGCAGGTGCCGGGGCAGCTACAGTCTCCGGTGCATCGTCCTTTGGCTTCTCATCTACAGTCTCTTCAAAATCCCTGTAGGAAACCTTGTCTGCCTCCACTTTATCAATTTCGGAAACAGCCTGAATAGCCTCCACAATCGGATCTAACTCGCTGCTAGATGAGATAATCAAGCTGAAGTCTAAGTCAAATTTCTCATCCTCAATATCCTGAGAACTTGGACTGTAAACAAGAATCTCTCCAAAATCTTCTACTGCTTTAAACACCAAAAATGCTCTTGCGGCTTTTAAGAGGCAGTCCTTCTGGATATGTACTGTGACCCCATATGTGTGAAGTCCTGCCTGCTCTGCTTCTTTAATCTTAGAGCAGGAAATGTCATCCACATCGATGGACAAAAACTTCTTACCATCATCAGAAGCAACACTCTCTGCCGATGTCTCCTGTGCGGCAACGGGTTCAGCATCAGGTGCGGTGTGATTGCCATTCAGGAAATCGTTTAATTGCTGAATCAAAGTCTCATTGCCATTATCTCCTTCATTGGAGGTAGCCTTAACTGTCTCTAAATACTCCTCAATGGCATCCAGACAGTTGAAAAGAATATCAATCAGCGCACTGTTAACCTTGATGTTGTCATTACGTATCTCTGAGAACAGATTCTCCATATCGTGGGTAAGACGTTGCATCTTCTTGAATCCCATAGTGCCGGCCATTCCCTTCAGAGAATGTGCTGCGCGGAAAATCTCGTTGATAACATCCTTGTTCTCCGGTTCCTTTTCCAGAATCATAATGCTGTCACTTAAGTCCTGAATGTGACCATTGGTTTCATCGATAAAAATGTCCAGATATTGACTTACATCCATCCTTCTATACCCCCAGTTTCTTAATAATTGCCTCCGAAATCTTATCAATCGGAGCTGACTCATTGGAAAGTTTATTTTGTTCTACGGATCTTGGCATTCCATAAACAACACAGGTCTCTTGACTTTCCGTAATCACATACAGGTTCTTCTGCTCTCGTATATCCTGTATGCCCTTGGTGGCGTCTGCGCCCATCCCTGTCAACACAACACACAAAATATTGTGGAAGGAAGTCCTGTTCAAGGATTCCATTGTCACGTCTGCGCAAGGTCGCAAACTGTTAACCGGGGGTTGTTTATTCACACTAAGATACGCTTGTTTGTTAAGATTTTCAGCAATCAACAAATGATATCCACCGGGTGCGATGTAAACCCACCCCGGTTGCAGGACATCTCCCTCCGCCGCCTCTTTCACGTGAAGCGGACTGAGTTGATCCAGGCGTTCAGCCAGAGCGGCTGTAAACCCCTTAGGCATATGCTGTACAACAACAATCGGAACATCTACGCTGGCAGTCAAACCGGAAATAACCGTATTCAACGCTTGAGGTCCCCCTGTAGAACTGGCTATAAAAACCAACTCAGGCTTACCACAAGCCTTCACCTTCTTGGGAACCGTATCCATTACCTGCACCTTCTTGGGAACAACCGTCGGGACAGGTGTCGGCTCCGGTTTTGCCTTTTGTTCCATGAATGCATTGTGCATTACTCTCAAAAGATGGGACGCAAAGTCATCGTATTCACCGCTTAGTCTCACAGGTCGAGACACAAAATCATAGGCTCCATACTCCAAAGCCTTCAGCGTCTCCTCAGCCTCCTCACGAATCGCGGTGCTCACTGCAATAATCTTACAGACCGACCGATGCTCCCGAAGCCTTTTTAAAATCGTAAGGCCATCCATTCTGGGAAGCAGCATCTCCATAACAACCAAATCATAGGTGTTCGACAATATTTTGTTGTAGGCATCTTCTCCATCCATGCTCACGTCAACCACATGAAAATCCGAATCTGAATTAATTATATCACACAGAATCCTTCTCATGAGTGCAGAGTTATCAACAACAAGAATCTTTCGCATTATATTCCCTGTTCCTTCTTTCTGATACGCCGTTCCTCCTCAAACACATAACTGATTATGGTTTCTTTGGTTCTGCGATCTTTGTATTCAAACTGTATACGATGAACATACTTATTGTCATCCGGCATCTTCTCTGAACGCACCATTCGTGCAACCGTCTCAATTTCTTTCTGCTTCCCCTCATGCTCAATGGTGAATTGCAGCAGAAGAAATACAATTCCCTCCAAGGAATTAGAGGAGACAAATCTGGCACCGCCTCCACTGATATCCAGCATAGTGCCCATCCCTCGCACTTTCATTTCATTGCTGTAGTCCAAATAGCCTTTAATCTCATCAATGGTCTGATAAGATGCTGCCATTTCATCTAATCCAAGAAACATAATGGGTAGCAGGCATTCCATTCGAAAATACTCCCTGCGCTGAAATTTCTTCAGTGGGGTAGACAACCGCACCCTGATCAGATATACATGTCCATTTTTCAAATGGTCTATTACCGTACCCTCAGCCTTAAAAATGCCGTGGCTCATAGTAAATTCAAACTCATATCGAATATTTTTGGGCAAAATCTGCAGTTTGCCGGACTCTGTTGGCATATTAATATCAATGGTATCATCGCTGTTCACATCATAGATCACGGAAAGAAATGTACCCTGGTTGTCATTTGTGTCCTTCTTTCGATTGACCATCTGTATCATATGAATTTCCACTTTACTTCCCGGTAAAAGATCTCTTACATCCATAAAAACTCCTGTATTTTATGAGTGGTTCATAAAACTACTAAATAATTGTGTGATTCCCCAGCGATAACGATTCTTATCGTCTCCTGTAAGCAGATTCAAAGATATCATCTCAAATGCTTTTGTAGACCTTGCATTTGGAGCTGACAGTGATACCATTTTCTGGTTTCTCACAGCTTTTTCCAGCGTGGGGTCTGCCGGAATCATTCCTAAATAATGCAATTTCCCATCCAAAAATTTCTCTACAACGGAACTAAGTTTTTGATATACAGCCTCTCCTTCCGCCTCCGAATTCACCTTATTCGCCACCAGATGTATATTGGTGCCGTTTCGGATGAATTTAGGATTCTTATACAAGGCTTTCAGAAGAGAATAGGAATCCGTCAGGGAACTGGGCTCCGGCGTTGTCACCACAATCACCTCCGGACTGGCCAGAACGAACTCTAATACTGCGTCTGACACACCTGCTCCTGTATCGATAATCAGCACATCACATAAGTCATTCAAAAGGGATAAACTGTGAATCAGATAGGTGATTTGCTCCTTGGTGAGATTGTTCAAGTCAACAATCCCTGATCCACCGGAAATAAAACCAATGTCCATAGGCCCCTTGGTGATGATATCTCGAATACTCTTTCCTCCGAAAATCAAATCGCTTAGATTATACTCCGGTACAGTTCCGAACATCACTTCCACATTTGCCAGTCCAAAGTCTGCATCTAAGATAATAACCCGCTGACCCATTTTTCGGAACCAGATTGCAAGATTGACGGCCATATTGGACTTTCCCACCCCACCTTTACCGCTGGTAATGGTAATCACTCTGGCATTGTTCACGTTATGCTGATTTTTCTGTTTTATCACATTGCGTAATTGTTCGGCCTGATCCATCTACTTGCCTCCCAACAATTGTTTTACTAATTTCTGTGTATCCACCACCTCGATATCATCCGGAACATTTTGTCCTGTGGTGAGATAAGAAATCGGTGCTCCTGTTTTTAATTTCATATTGAGGATATTGCCATAACAACCGGTTTCATCCAACTTGGTGAAAATAAGACTAAACTGACAGAACCCGTTATAACTCTCTGTAATGTCCTGTAAATCCTTATACTTGGTTGTAGAACTGAGCACCAGATAGATTTGACTCTCATACTGTTGCGGCAGACTGTGAAGGAGTTTTTTCATATCCTCTCGCTGGGCATCGTTCTTATGAGAAAAGCCTGCGGTATCTACCAAAATCAAGTCGTAATCCCCCAACTTCTCCACTTCTTTTCCGATGTCCTCCGGGGAGTAGATAATCGAAAGGGGGGTGTCCAAAATATTGGCATAGGTGCGCAACTGCTCTGCCGCGGCAATACGATAGGTATCCGCAGTAAGCAATGCAACCTTCTTCTCCTGTTCCACCTTAAATTTGGATGCAATTTTAGCAATTGTAGTAGTTTTTCCCACGCCGGTTGGACCTATGAAAAAAACAACCTTGGGCCTTTTCTTGGTGAGCGTAATTACATCCGGCTGTCCCAATTTCAAAATCATCTTTTGATAGATGTTGGATATCAAATAGTCCAATCCGTTGGTACTGTGTGTTACACGATCCATATCATCCATAAATTGATTGATATAGATTTCATCCACTTCATTATCCAGAAGCACCCGATATAGCATTTTATAAAATGCCTGGCTCTCATTAGAACGCTCGGCAGAGACATCCTCCACAAAAGGCATGCTCTCCAACGGCAAAAAAGAGTCGTCTTCCCGAACTGCCTCCGGTACAACCTTCACCGTCTCCTGTTTTGGCGGCATCACTTTTTCCACTTTTGTCTCCTCAATCACCTGATTTACAGCAGCGAAAGCATCCTTCAGAGTGTCCGCTTCTCCAAGATTTGGCAAAGAGATTTCCTCATCTGCCACCGCATCGAAATTACTGCGTCTCACCGGCTGAAGTTCCGGCCTCTCTACAGTAAAGGGTTGCGGAACAACAGCATCATCCTCAATGGCTGCCGTAACCTCATATTGGCTACTCTTAAAAATGCCAAGTAACCCCTTTGGGCGCAGTTCCTTTACATTCATAATCACAACGCCCGGGCCCATGTCAGCCTTGGCAGAAGCGATTGCCTCTTCTTTTGTCTTTCCCTGAAATTTCTTAATGGTCATACTATCCTGTCACCATCCCCACTGATTGTAATTCTACATCTGACTCAATCTCATTGTAGGAGACTACAATCAGATCTTTTACATAATCCTCTGACATCTTCTTAAAATACATACGAACAATTGGTGAAGTTACCACAATCGGCGGCTTACCCAATTCTTCTAATTTGGCAATCTCTGTCTCCAAAGACTGCATAATGGCACGGATGCGTTCCGGATCCAAGGTGAGGTATGCCCCCTGCTCTGTCTGTTTGATGGAACCCATAATATCTTGTTCCACCTTGGGATCCAAGGTAACGCAACTGGTCACCTCATTGGGGACAAAATATCGGCTGGAAATAGCCCTCTTCAGCCCCTGTCTCACATATTCTGTCAACACATCTGTATCTCGCGTGGTGGAAGCATGATCTGCAAGTATTTCAAAGATGGAGAGCAAATCTCGAATAGATATCCCTTCTTTCAACAAATTCTGCAGCACCTTTTGAATTTCTCCCAAGCCCAAATATTTTGGTGTCAATTCCTCCACCAATGCCGGATTGGTTTCTTTCAGATTATTAATCAAATTCTGAACATCCTGTCTTGTCAACAGTTCTGAAATGTGAGAGCGAATCACCTCTGTCAGGTGTGTGGCAATGATGGATGGCGGGTCCACAACCGTGTATCCCAAACTTTCCGCCCGTTCTCTCTGCCCATCCGTAATCCAAATAGCCGGCAGATGAAAGGATGGCTCGAAGGTTGGAATACCTGTGATTTCCTCTTCCACATAGCCGGGATTCATTGCCATATAATGGTCAAAGAGAATCTCTCCCTCTGTGACCTGAATTCCCTTAATCTTGATAATATATTGGTTGGGATTCAACTGAATATTGTCTCTCAAACGAATGATTGGCACCACCGTACCAAGTTCCAAAGCAATTTGTCGACGAATCATCACCACTCGGTCCAACAAATCTCCCCCCTGATTCACATCGGCAAGGGGAATAATACCATATCCGAACTCCAATTCGATAGGATCTACCTGCAACAGAGAGACAACATTTTCCGGGCGTCGAATCTCCTCCGCCTCGGACTCCTCTGCGGCAACTTCCTCTTCAATGCTCTCCTCTCCGATGCTCTTGGAGATGGACTGGCCTGCAATGAGAAATGCAGCACCAAAAGCACCAAACAACACAACATTCAAAGGGGTAAAGATTCCCAGAAAGATCATAGTGCCCCCCACAATATACAACACCTTGGGAATACCAAAGAGCTGTTTTACCAAAACACCACTAAAGTCGGCCTCTTTCGATCCCTTTGTTACCAAAATACCTGTAGCTAAAGAAATTAAAAGGGAAGGAATCTGGGAACACAAGCCATCACCAATGGTGAGAATACCATATTGTTGAATAGCGTCCGAAAAGTTCATTCCACCTCGAAGCACTCCCATAAGGGTTCCGCCGATGAGGTTGACAAAGGTTATCAAAAGACCGGCTGTGGCATCTCCTTTCACATACTTGGTAGCACCATCCATAGATCCGAAAAATCCGGACTCGCTCTGAATCTTTTCTCTTCTCTCTCTCGCTTCCTTCTCAGTAATAGCACCGGTATTCAAATCCGCATCGATGGCCATCTGTTTACCGGGCATAGCATCCAAAGTAAAGCGGGCAGAAACCTCAGCCACACGCTCAGAACCCTTGTTGATAACCATAAACTGTATCAGTATCAAAATAATAAAAACAATGGCACCGATAATCAAATCATTACCGCCTACAAATTGACCAAAGGTAGTAACCACGTTTCCGGGAGAACCATCTGTCAAGATCAACTTGGTAGACGCCACGTTTAATGAAATTCGAAAGATTGTGGTGAACAGCAGCAATGTTGGAAAGAATGACATATCCAAGACTTCCTGCACAAACAACACGTTCATCAAAATGATTAAGGCAAAGGATATATTCAATGCCAACATAACATCCAAAAGAATAGAAGGAATCGGAATAATAAAGAAAATGATAGCCGCCAGCAAATATGCTGCCACGCCCAAATCTGTCTTCTTTACATTAGATAAATCCATAATCCGTTTCCTCCTTTCTCATTTATCGATTGTTATATACAACAGCCAAAATCTCCGCTACCGCTTGGTATAATTCCGGCGGTATCTGCTGTCCCACATCCACAGTAGCATATATTGCTCTGGCCAGTGGCTTGTTTTCCATAATAGCTACTCCGTGTTCCTTAGCCGTCTCACGGATTTTAAGAGCAAGGTAATCCTCACCCTTTGCCAACACTGTTGGCGCACTCTCCTGAGATGCATCATATCGAATCGCCACGGAAATATGTGTAGGGTTGGTAATTACCACATCTGCCTTGGGCACATCCTGCATCATTCGACGTTGGGAAGCCTCTCGCATTCGTTGCCGTTGCCTTCCCTTGACTTGGGGGTCTCCTTCCGTGTTCTTATATTCTTCTTTCACTTCCTGTTTCGTCATCTTCATATCTTCTTTGAAACGGCGTTTTTGATAAATGTAATCCGCAAGTCCCACAATGAGATAGACTAAACTGATGCGTAACCCGGTATCAATAATAATACTCCCAATCAAGGCAATCGCTTGCTTTAGGGGAATCTCGTAGAGCATAAACAAATTATTTTTTTGCCCTTTGATACAGGTGTACGCAACATAAAAGATCAAAGCAATTTTCAGTATTGATTTAAATAGATTAAAAATGGAATCCTTGGAGATAATACGCTTAAATCCATTGATAGGATTAAACTTGTCCAACTTAGGTTCCAGAGGTTTTGTTGACACCAGCCATCCCACCTGGACGATACTGATAACAATAGCTACCACAAAGCCGCCAATCAAAAAAGGTGCCATCAACTTTAACAGTTGCAACAAAACATCGGTTATGACGGTAGACACGCTGTTGACAGTTAAGCCGCTTCTCTCCGACTCCACAAAATCCGGTATCATTTTGTATGCCCAATGAAAAACTCCAAGAAATCCTTCTCCCAAAAATGAGATAAAAATGCGCAGCATCAAAAACAAGGCAATCAGGGTAACCGCCGAATTCAATTCCTGGCTTTTGGCAACCTTCCCTTCTTTTCTGGCATCGCTAAGTTTCTTGGCTGTAGCGGGTTCCGTCTTTTCACCGCCGGGCCCATCTTTTGCAAACCATTGCAGGTTATAATCTAACAACAAAGTTCTCTCCGACTGCATCTTAATACATTCCTTCTATAAACGAAACCATCAACACTTTCATCTCGTTGAAGATAAAATTAGCGATATCCGGTAACAGGAACACTGTCAGAAACAAAACAGCAAGTCCCACCAAAAGTTTTAACTGAATACCAACAGCAAACATATTCATTTGAGGTGCCACCTTGGCCATAATTCCCAAAATAACATTTAATATCATAATACAAGCAAACACCGGCAACACAATGCGAAAAGCTATGGCAAATAAGTCTCCGCAAAACTTTACCATGGATATCAGAAGCTCATCCATCTCAAACACCTGTCCTCCCAATGGGAACAGAGAAAACGTGTCAATTAGCGCTCGCAATATAAACTGGTACATATTTGTGACAATCAACATTAACAAAATAAATTTGCTATACAGATTGCCTGTCACACTGACCTGTGAACCTGTACTGGGATCAAAAATCATCGCCATGGACAAGCCAATATCCATATCAATAATTGTTCCCGCATATAAAATAATGGAATTACATATGTTTGCCGCAAATCCAATGAGCAACCCTGTAATTCCCTCTTTTAATACTAAAATGGCGTATCCGATTTCATTATCATAGGAAGCACTTTCCACCGGGACAAAGTTAAAAATCAAGAGGGCCACAAATACGGAAAAACCAACCTTTACCCTGCCGGGGGCTTCCTTTGCACCGAAAAAAGGAGCAACGAAAACAAAACACGAGATACGAACCAGAATTAGCAGAAAATATTCTAATGTTTTTATGTCAAACGTGTATTCTACCATAATGTCACTAGCCTAAATACTTACTAAAATTAGACCACAATTCTGTCATAAAATCCGTCAAATTGGTTAGGATAAAAGCACCAAATAACATAATACCAAGAAAAACCGCGATAATCTTGGGGATAAAGGTCAGGGTCTGTTCCTGAATGGAGGTAACAGTCTGAAAGATGCTGACAATTAATCCCACCACCAAAGAAATCAGCAGCATAGGTGCTGAGCATACTATAATGTTATATATGGCATCCCTGACAATGTCTAAAACCTGTCCTTCTGTCACTGTATCCACCTCGTTTTATGTTACTAATAAAATGTCTTTACAAGTCCACCAATCACTAGATTCCAACCATCTGCCAAGACAAATAATAATATCTTAAAGGGCAGGGATATCGTGGTAGGCGGCAACATCATCATACCCATTGACATCAATACGGATGAAACAACCATATCTATCACAATAAAGGGAATATAAATCAAAACACCGATGATGAACGCTGTTCGAAGTTCACTGATGATAAAACTGGGAACCAATACAACAAAGGGTACATCATCATAATCTTCATAAGTCACATCCGAAATCTCACAGAACAAATTCAAATCCTTCTCCTGAGTTTGTCCATACATAAAATTGCGAATAGGCTTCATTCCCTCTTCCAGAGCTTCCTCTTGAGTGATTTCTCCTTTATCCAAGGGCTGAATTGCCTTCTCATTAATGGTATTAAATGTAGGCCACATAATAAACAGTGTCAAAAACAATGCCAGGCCAATCAAAACCTGATTCGGCGGCGCCGTCTGTGTGCCGATGGCAGACCTAACAAAATGTAACACAATAATGATTCTGGTAAAGGACGTCAGCATAATCAATATAGAAGGTGCTAACGCTAATACAGTGAGTACCAATAAGATACGCACTGTAGAAGAAAGTGTTCCTGAATCGGAATCAAATGTTATTGATACGCCTCCCTCTCCCGTAACGGTGTCACTGGCATTAGGAGCGTTTTGGGTTGCCCCATATTGGGAAGCATAAACTGTATTGGTTGCAACTAAAAACACACAGAGTGTCACTGCAACAGTGGCAAATATCATGCTAAATATACAATATGCCTTTTTCTTTTTGTTCATAATACTTCTGCCTATTTCTTCGGTAATCGTTCTTTAACCTTATGTAAAATATCCTCAAAATCTCCCTTGACGGTAGGTATTTCCTCCGTCTCCGAGGATATCTCCTTTAACTGTTCTCCTGTCACCTGGCCCAGCAGAGAAACTTCATCCTTGCCAATGGCAATGACATAGTAAGTATTCTTCCCCACCTGTACCAACTGAATATACTTGTTGGTGGTCAGTTTCAGTGTCTCTATCACAGCCAAGTTCTTATTGTAGCTGTGGGATTTTTGATATCCTGCAATCCACCTGGTGGTATAGTATGTAAGAATCAATACCACAACAAAGCAAAAGAGAACTACCATCAATTGAAATAAACTCTCACCTGTCGATGTCAATAAAATCATAGTTATCCAATAACTTTCTTAACCGCCTCAATAACGCGCTCTGCTTGGAATGGTTTTACAATGAAGTCCTTAGCACCCGACTGAATTGCCTCGATAACCATTGCCTGTTGTCCCATAGCGGAACACATAATAACGGCTGCATTGGCATCCTTTGCACGAATTGCCTTCAACGCCTCGATTCCATCCATCTCCGGCATTGTGATATCCATCAAAACCAGATCCGGATTCAACTCGCTGTATTTGTCCACTGCGATTTTGCCATTCTCAGCTTCCCCAACAACGTTGTATCCGTTTTTGGTGAGGATATCCTTAATCATCATTCTCATAAAAGCTGCATCATCACTAATTAAAATATTCTTTGCCATT
>JAQXIY010000059.1 GCA_029008035.1 Lachnospiraceae bacterium | reverse complement strand
TGGATGCCCTAAGAGCATTCCTATTCCAAAGTATTTCTCCCTTTACAATGCAGAGAAACAGGAGTTGGAAGGAAAAGGTTTCACGCCTCAAGGGGGATACTATAGACGTCTGACAGAGAATTTCGGAAAAGCCAGTGAGTGTATTTTATGTGGAAAATGTGAGAAGGCATGTCCACAGCATTTGCCAATCAGAGACCACCTAAAGCAGGTGGCAAAACAGTTTGAGGGATAGGAGAAGAAATGTATGTTATTTGTGGGCATTGATTTGGGGACTTCAGCAGTGAAACTGCTGTTAATGAATGAAAAGGGGGAAATACAAAAGATTGCCAGCAGGGAGTATCCGCTGTATTTTCCGAGACCTGGATGGTCTGAGCAGAATCCAACAGACTGGTATGATAAGACGATAGATGGATTAAAGGAATTGTTGTCTGATTGTGATAAGAGTCAGGTGGCAGGCATCAGTTTTGGGGGACAGATGCATGGGCTGGTGGTACTGGATGAGAGAGATCAGGTCATTCGTCCGGCCATTTTGTGGAACGATGGACGTAGTGAAAAGCAGGTGGAGTATCTGAATCAGCAGATTGGTAAGGATAAGATCTCTCAGTACACTGCCAACATTGCATTTGCAGGCTTTACGGCACCTAAGATTCTTTGGATGAGGGAAGAGGAACCGGAGAACTTTGCCAGGATACACCGCATTATGCTGCCGAAGGATTACCTTGCCTACAGACTTAGTGGTTCGTTTGTCACAGATGTATCGGATGCATCTGGTATGCTTCTTATGGATGTAAAGAACCGATGCTGGTCGAAGGAGATGCTTTCTTTGTGCGGTATTATAGAAGATCAGTTGCCGGAGCTTCATGAGAGTTATGAAGTAGTGGGAGCGTTACTTCCAAAGGTGGCAGCAGAATTGGGCCTTGATCATAAGGTAAAGGTAATCGCCGGAGCGGGAGATAACGCGGCGGCAGCAGTGGGAACGGGAACGGTAGGAGACGGTGCGTGTAATATTTCTCTTGGAACATCGGGCACACTGTTTATTTCTAATCATAAGTTTGGGGTGGATCCAAACAATGCTCTTCACTCCTTTGCCCATGCTGATGGTCATTATCATCTGATGGGATGCATGCTTTCTGCGGCAAGCTGTAATAAGTGGTGGATGGATGAGATTTTGCGAGATTCTGATTATGTCGGTGTGCAAAAAGATATAGATAAGCTGGGAGAAAATCATGTGTATTTTCTTCCATATCTTATGGGGGAACGCTCTCCTCACAACGACCCTCTGGCAAGAGGCGCTTTTGTGGGTATGTCTATGGACACTACCCGGGCTGATATGGTTCAGTCAATCTTTGAGGGGGTAGCCTTTGGCCTTCGGGATTCTTTGGAAGTGGCAAGACAGTTAGAAATTCCATTAACAAGCACAAGAATCTGTGGAGGCGGAGCGAAAAGCCCTCTGTGGTGTAAAATGATTGCCAACATTCTTAATCTTAAAGTGGAGCGAATTGCGGTAGAGGAAGGTCCTGCCTTGGGAGCAGCGATGCTGGCAGCAGTGGGATGCGGAGTGTTCCCTTCTGTGGAGGAGGCGGCTCAGGCCATTGTGCGGGTGGTGGATGTGATACAACCGAAGCCGGATCTGGTGGAAAAGTATCAGGACAGATATCAGACCTTTCGCCAATTGTATCCTGCATTGAAAGAAATATACCGTCAGATATAGAGGGATGTGGATATGAAAAAAGCTATTGCAGGTTTGTTGTGTGCAGTACTGCTCATAGGGACATTGTCTGTGGATGTTCTGACATCCGATTTTTTGTACAAGTCAAATAAGTCTGCCCACAAGAGTTTTTTGTATGAGTTTGGTGTTTTTGTGGGAATCGATGAAAAGAACATAAATCGCTTAAAGGATTACCATCAGGTTGTTATTGATGCGGAATACTTTTCTAAGAAATCCATTGCAAAGCTGAAAAAGCAAGGACATACGGTATACACTTATCTTAACATTGGTTCTCTGGAGAATTATCGAAAGGATTATAAAAAATATAAAAAATATACCATAGGTCAATATGAAAACTGGGAGGAAGAGCAGTGGGTGGATGTAAGCCATAAGCCATGGCAGCAGCGCATCAAAAAAATGGCTGAGACCTATGACAAAAAAGGAGTGGACGGATTCTTTATCGACAACTGCGATGTGTACTATTTTGCAGGAAAAAGCAAGGCTTCCAAGGATAAACTGTTTGGAGGGTTGTGTGCCATACTAAAGGATTTGCGGACCACATATCACAAACCGGTTATCATCAATGGGGGAGATTCTTTTGTGAGTCGATGCATTGCCAGAAAGTATAAACTGACCAAATATTTCACCGGGGTAAACCAGGAGTGCGTATATACTTCCATAGATTTTCCCAAAAACAAATTTAAAAAAGCAGATAAAGCCTCCACACAATATTATGAGGCCTATTTGAAAAAGGTGAGAAAGAAGGGACTGGATGTCTATCTGACGGAGTATACCAAGTCTTCATCCATGAGAAAGACCATCTACAAGAAATGCACAAAACAGGGGTATTGCTATTATGCCGCTGACGATATCCAATTGATATAAAAGGAGACCTATGAAATCGATTTTACTACTGGAAGACGACGAGAATTTAAATAAAGGCATCTGCCTGAAACTGGAGAAGGAACTGGGTATGTTGCAGGCAGTGGGAATGACGGACAAACAACTGTTAAAAATGCTGCAACTGGAAGGCTTATTCTATACCTTGGGAACCTTATTTGTAGCTATTGGCGGTGGAAGTATTGTAGGATATTTTACCTATCTTTGGGCGAAGAAGGAGCATATGTTCAACATTACCAACTACCATTATCCACTAATGGGAGCTCTGGTAGTTACCTTGGTGCTCTTTGGAGTACAGTTCCTTCTCACTTTGGCTTTAAGCAAGTCTACCAAGAAGGAATCTGTAATCGAGAGAATTCGTTTCAGTGAATAATAAAAAATCCATTGCAATCTTGGCATAACATAGTAATATATAAATGAAAGATTGCGAAGAAAAGGAGGACAGCATATGAGACATAAGAAGTTACTTTCCGGCTTGTTATTGTTCTTTATGCTGTCCTGTTCTTTTTGGGGAGGAGAATATCCAAAGAATTCCGT
>JAQXIY010000058.1 GCA_029008035.1 Lachnospiraceae bacterium | reverse complement strand
AGCACCAGATCCATTTCAAACATATCCCCACGTTTTCTCGCAATCGGTGTTATGGTGTTGTGTGGTTCTCCGTCAGTCTCGGCAAAGATAAATGCTTCCTCATCCGTATAGCCTCTCCATGTCTGCAGGATGTGATCTGCCAGGTCAATGATACGCTTCTCATCATGGCAGGAAAGACGAATGACTGACAACGGCCACTTTACGATTCCGGCCTTTACATCTTCAAATCCGGCCACAGTAAACTCCTCAATCACAGGTGCCTTCTCCATGGCAAAGGTGTAATGACCACCCTGAAAATGATCATGACTCAAAATAGAGCCTCCTACAATAGGAAGGTCTGCATTGGATCCAAGGAAATAGTGCGGAAAAGTCTTCACAAAGTCAAACAGCTTCACAAAGGTTGCCTTCTCAATCTTCATAGGTGTATGCTCACCATTAAATACAATACAGTGCTCGTTATAATATACATAAGGAGAATACTGAAATCCCCACTTGGTTCCGTTCATAGTCAACGGAATGATGCGGTGATTCTCTCTGGCAGGATGATTGGTTCTTCCTGCATAGCCCTCATTCTCCACACAGAGTAAACACTTGGGATAGGAGGACTGCTTAGCGTTCTTCGCTGCCGCAATGGCCTTGGGATCCTTTTCCGGCTTGGACAAATTAATGGTAATATCCAAAGTACCATACTTAGTATCCACAGTCCACTTCTTATCTTTGCAAACACGATATCTTCTTATGTAATCGCTGTTCTGGCTCAATTGATAGAAGTAATCGGTAGCCGCCTGAGGAGACTCCTCATATGCCTTGGCAAAGTCAGCCTGTACCTGAGCCGGTCTTGGCATCAGGCAGTTCATAAGTTTTGTATCAAACAAATCACGATACACAATACTGTCCTCTATGATACCTCTGGCAATGGCTTCATCCAGTAAATCTGCCAAAACATCCTCCAACACGATATTAGACAAATCACAATCAGGATCCAGATATTCATCCTCTTTCATCACTTCCAGCAAAAGGTTGGTAGTGTAAATTCTTTCACATTCCGGTGTCAATCCGGTGTCGATTCCATATTGAACTAATTTCTTAATGCTTTCCTGTAACATCAGTCTCCTCCTCAATAAAATTATCCTTACAAATTGTAGTATATCATTTTAAGTGAAAGATTGCATTGATTTTTTCAGCCCCCAAAATACTGGTCGATGCCGTTGGCAATCCCCTGAACCATATTATACTGAAACCCTGCATCCTGCATATTGGTATCGTCGGCAGGGTTTGTCATATACCCCATTTCCAGGATAGTCACCGGCATGGTGCACCAGTTAATTCCCGTCATAGTGTCATTGGCCTGAACCCCCTGATTCTTCATCCCCGTTGCAGCACAATAAGCATTCAGCACACAACTGCTCAGCGCCTGACTGGTACTTGCCAAATGAGCTACGTAGGGATTTCCTGTAGACGGTGCCAAGGCCAAAGCCCCACTCACCTCCGTATTATCAGAGCCATTGGCATGAATTCTCACCGTAATTTCCGCTCCCACAGAAGTAGCAAATTCTGCCCTTTCCTTATTGCTGATGTTTACATCATGGGTTGTTCTTGTCATGTAGACGGTATAGCCTCTGGCCTGCAACTCCTGCTGCAATTGCAGAGCAATGGCAAGATTCAACTGATACTCCGACACACCGGTTGTTCTGCCGGAGGTGCCTCCTGTAACGCGGGCTTTCATCGTCGCAGACCCGGGCCCGTTGGGCTCAGGTGTACTATCCCCATAACTCTGATGTCCCGGGTCAATGCAAATCACATGTCCCCCGGTTGGTCCCGCAGGTCTTTGGGCCTGAGCAACCGTTGCTTCCGGCTCTTCTTCCTCCGGCTTTTCTGTTGCGATAAACTCTTGACTCACATAGCCCTTTTTCCCGTCATAGGTCACTTTCACCCATCCATCCACTTCCTGCTCTGCCGTCAGTTCTGCAGACCGGGGTATCACCGCCAACGCCTCTGCCTCACCGCTGGCTTTTTCCCGCAGACGGACTCTGTCGGTGGTCCAGACTGTCCATGTCTCCTGCTTATTATCTTTTTCGGTGTCTGTATCTACTTTCTTTTGGTCAGTATTGTCTTTCTCATCTTTCGTTTGCGACTGCGTAGTCGCTGTATCCTTTGAAGACATTTTCTGTGATTTCCATATTCCGATTCCACCTGCAGATACACATACAACCAGCAAAACAATGGATACTATAATGCTTATCCTTCTCTTGGTGTTCTTTTTTTCTCTTGCAGTCCGTTTTTTATCCATTTATTCTCTATGCCCTTTCCAATATGCTTACTTCTTCCATGCAGCAATCTTTTTTCCCACGTTCTTATAAATTATCGTTTCACAATATTCACACAACACCCTTATCATATCAGATTCCCCCATGATTTACAAAACCATAACATGTTGCAACAGTATCTTTACTATCCTTACATCTAATGGATTTGTATAGGTATGATGCGATTCTGAAGACACAAGTCCATTAAAAAAATCTACCCTAGGGAACGAATAAATAGTTCCAAGGGTAGACAAATCCAGAAAATTATTTAGCCAGCAACATCATAATCTTGTTGCTTCTATTTACGAAAGCTGTCATAGCCTCCGGTGACAATGGTTTGTTTGCAAGAACTGCCAGATCATATAACTGCTGAGCAAACATATCAACATTTTCACCATCTGCATGCTTGAACATGTATTGTACCAACTCATTGTTAGCGTTGAGTACCAGGGTCTCGTCGCCGCCAAACATTGATGGGTCCATACCGTACATATTGTACATCTTCATCATCTCCTGCATACGACGTCCCTCTTCTGAGACTGTAAGCATAGAAGATACATCCTTGTTTTTGAATTTCTCAACCTTTACAGTGAGATTATCTTTGCCAACCGCCTTCTTAAACAGTTCGCTTAACGCATCCTGTGCATCTTTCAGTTCTTCCTCAGAGGTTTCCTCCACCAGATTCTCTGTAAGATCTGCATCTATGCGCAGGAACTTGTAATCCTGATTACGCTGTTCCAAATGTGTGATAAAGGAATTGTCAATAGAGTGATCGAGAATAACTGCATTCATTCCTTGCTCGCGGAAGAGATTCACATACTGGCTCTGCTGCTGCATATCCGTTACATAGAATACCGTCTTTCTCTTATCTTCCGGTTCGCCATCTTCCTTGGCCTCATCCACGACTTCAGCCTCTACAGTATTGCCTTCCTCGTCCTTTGCTTCTTCCTTCTCCTCAGCCACCAGAAGTTCCGGCAAAGTCGTGTATTTGCCATCCAAATCCTTGAACAAAATGTAGTCGTTCATCTTGTCGCAGAACTTGTCATCCTTCAAGCATCCAAACTTGATGAATGGGCTGATGTCATCCCAGTATTTCTCATAACTTTCTTTATCTGTCTTGCACATACCGGACAGTTTGTCAGCCACTTTCTTGGTTATATATTCAGAAATCTTGGTAACAAATCCATCGTTCTGCAGTGCGGAACGGGATACATTCAGTGGCAAATCAGGACAGTCAATAACGCCCTTTAACAACATCAGGAATTCCGGAATCACTTCCTTGATGTTATCCGCAATAAATACCTGATTGTTGTATAACTTGATGGTTCCTTCAATAGAATCATACTCTGTATTGATCTTAGGGAAGTATAAGATACCCTTCAAGTTAAATGGATAGTCCATTTTCAGATGAATCCAGAACAATGGCTCCTTGTAGTCCATAAATACCTTGCGATAGAAGGCGATATAGTCCTCATCGGTGCACTCATTTGGATGCTTTGTCCAAAGGGGAGTGGTGTCATTTAACGGCACCGGACGTTTTACAATCTTCAGTTTATCCTTAGCGGGAGAAACTTCCACCATTTCCTTAGTGCCATCCTCTTTCTCCTGCTCTTCCATCTTGGCTTCTTCGTGGATTTCCTCCACTACAGTATCTGTATCCAGCTTATCTTCTACGTCGATGGTCTCATACTCTGTCTCCGCATTGGCCTTTGTGAGATAAATCTCTGTTGGCATGAAAGAACAATACTTCTCAATCACCTCTCTGGCGCGATATTCGTTGGCGAACTCCAGACAATCCTCATTCAGGAACAATGTAATCTTGGTTCCTACGGTATCCATGTCACCATCTCTCATATCAAACTCTGTGCCACCGTCGCATTCCCAATGTACCGGCTTGGCACCTTCCTTATAGGAAAGAGTATCGATGTGAACCTCGTCCGCCACCATAAATGCGGAATAGAATCCCAATCCAAAATGACCGATAATCTGCTCTTCACTGGCTTTATCCTTATACTTTTCCAGGAAATCTGTAGCGCCGGAAAAGGCAATCTGATTGATATACTCCTCTACCTCTTCCTCTGTCATACCAAGACCGTTATCGATAAAAGTCAGGGTCTTCTCCTCCGGGTTTACAACCACTTCCATCTTTGCCTTATAATCATCCGGCAACGTGTACTCACCCATCAAATCCAGCTTTTTCAGCTTGGTGATGGCATCGCAACCATTGGAGATCAACTCTCTATAGAAAATGTCGTGATCAGAATATAACCATTTCTTAATCACCGGAAAAATGTTTTCACTTGTAATTGATAAACTGCCATGCTTATTACTCATTTAAAACACTCCTTTTGTATTAAAATTTTGACATAAATGTATCTTAATACCGCAAAATGGAAAAGTCAATAGAAAATTAGCACTCTTTTCGAAAGAGTGCTAACAATCTTGTTTCAATCCATTAGGGACGGATACCAATGGCTCGAATATCTGTCCCTATTGGTTCATGTAATCCTTTATCTGATGATAAATGATGTCCATCAAATGAGTTCTTGCCTCCACGCTTGCCCAGGCAATATGAGGTGTAATAAGCAAGCGTCCGCTGTCCTTAAAATCCTTTAAGGGATGGGTCTCGGACATAGGTTCCACGTCCAATACGTCCAGACCTGCCCCTTGAATCATATTATGTTCCAAAGCATATCGCAAATCCTCTTCCACAATGATGGGTCCCCGTCCTACATTGATCAAGACGGCATTAGACTTCATCTTGGCGAAAGCCTCCTTATCCATCAGATGATATGTGTTATCATCCAGGGGTGCATGAATAGAGACAATATCCGATGTGCCAAGCAGTGTATCAAAATCCACTTCCCGATAAGCGGGATTATGATTCTTTCCGGAGGTGGAATAATACTGCACCTCGCAGCCAAAGCAAGTAGCAATTTCAGCCACGCGTTTTCCTATGTTTCCCAGTCCGATAATCCCCCACTTTTTACCTGAAATTTCACTAAATATACTGTCAAAGTGAGTAAACATCTTGTCATTAATGTACCGCCCTTGTTTCACATAGGAATCGTAATAAGACAAATTCTCGTAAAGATAAAACAGCATGGCAAAGGTGTGCTGTGCCACGGATTCTGTGGAATATCCTGCCACATTCCTCCATGCAATACCTGCTTGCTCCAGGTAATCTTTATCCAAATTGTTTGTCCCCGTAGCAGTAACACAGACCAGTTTTAACTTTTCGGCACCGCCGATGGTTTGTTCATTGATGGGCACTTTATTGAGAATTACCACATCTGCATCCTTGACCCGTTCCGGAACCTCTTCCGGCGTGGAAAAAGGATACATCACCACTTCCCCAAACTCCTCAAAGGGAGATAAATCCAAATCTTCCCCTATGGTCTTTCTGTCCAAAAATACCAGTTTCATTCTCGCAATCCTTCCATATATGTATCCACAATCTTATAAAAATCGTTGTGCTTCTGTTCTATCATACCTACCTTTTCCCCGAAAGACATAATTTGGTCGCATTCCTCTCCATAGGTCTTCCATTCCGGCAAATCACCGCCGTTAGGATTCCCCGTCGTTACATAGTTTACCAGATAGCTCTGCATAGTCTCTGACAAAGCCTCATCAGACTCATCATAGCATCCGGGATTTCGGAACAAGTTGCCGTACATATAGGGCATTTCTCCTGCATGCCAAGTGCCGATACCGCCATTTTCCTTAGTAAAATAATACAGATATGCCGGGCGTTCCTCAGCGGTCATAAGTTCTGACCATCTGTAGTGACTATAGCCAAACCCTATCAATCCCATAATCTCAACGTAGTTCTCCCACGCCTCTTCGTCTGTAGCAGCCGGATACATTTTTTCCAGTTCCTCTGCTCCTTCTCTTCCAACCAGCCACCGCAGCGTTCTTTCATAATTATCCAGTGTCACATCCTTAGAAAACATCAGAAAAACATACGCCTCATTGGCATTGTATCCACCAAGAATTGCCTCTTCGTTGTTCTCACCCTTTTCATAGGTCAAATACGGCTGTTCCGTGATGGCATAGCCATCCACAGTCATCTCATTGTTGCTATACCGGGTATCCACCAACTTTTCTGCCGGTATTTGTCGCAACTCTTCCACCGAATCACAATTAAATTCCTTCAGGATATCATTCCCGACCTTTTTGGCATCCTCCATAGTGCGGAAAGTGTGGTAGGGAACCACGGCTGTAATTCCGCTGGACTCCGCCACTGCCCGGCGAAACAGTCCCTTAGCAAGAGGAGAAACGCAAATAGCATTTACAGAAGATGCTCCGGCAGACTCTCCCGCAATGGTAATATTATCCTTATCACCACCAAAGCTGTTGATATTGTCGTTCACCCACTGCAACGCCGCAATCTGATCCAGCAGACCATAATTGCCTGTGGTGTTATTCTCTGATTCTGCTGCCAATTCATCATTGGCCAAATAACCGAATACACCCAGACGATAGGTAATAGTCACCACGATGATGCCTTTTTTCGCAAGGGTTTCACCATTGTAGTCCCTGTAATAGCTCTGTCCCGAATTCAGAGAACCCCCATGTATGTAGAAAAGAACGGGCAGTTTTTCTCCCGCTTTCACATTGGCCGGGGTCCAAATATTTAAATATAACGAGTCCTCAGAACGAGCCTCTTTGT
>JAQXIY010000057.1 GCA_029008035.1 Lachnospiraceae bacterium | reverse complement strand
CGTCCCTTCTCAGCCACAATCAGCGCAACCTCTCCACGGGAAATCATTCCCACACCTGTCTGGATAGACTCTTTCCAGGTAAATTTACAAAGTTTTGCTCCCAGACCACAACCAACAAGCTTGCTCAGGATGGCAACCAATGCCAGAAGTAGTGCAAATCCCCAGATACGCACTCCCATTCCGCCTAATGTAACCTTGAGTCCCACGCTGGCAAAGAAGATGCAGGAGAAGAACACTGTAGACACATCGTGAATCTTGATGTCCACGTAATCCTTAATCTTAGAGCGGCACAGCATTACACCTGCAAAATATGCACCCGTGATATCCGCAATGCCAAAGGCTTCCTCAGATACATACGCCAAAATAAAGCAAAATGCAATGGCGAAGATTGCCACACGTCTCTTGTGGTCTGCCTTCTCAATGACAAATTCCATACGTCCGCAGAGGACAAACAGAATCATAATCAAAACGGCGTACAATAAAATCTTTACAAGAACTATACTTGGCTTCACCGTAGTATCCTTCATGCTGGATACAATTGCCAAAACAATCATTCCCAAAATGTCATCAATGATGGCAGCTCCCAAAATAGTGGTCCCAACCTTGCCGGAGAGCTTACCCATCTCGCGAAGAGTCTCAACGGTAATGCTGACAGATGTAGCCGTCAATACCACACCGATAAAGATGCTCTTGAGCAGTTCATCATAGTCCCCAAAATTCTCATGGAAGAATAGTCCGTAGCAAAGGGTACCTCCCAAAAGAGGAACGATAACACCTATTAACGCCGTGACAAAAGAAGCACCGATATTGGCCTGCAATTCCTTCAGGTCTGTATCCAATCCGGCGGAGAACATCAGGAAAATAACGCCCAATTCCGCTGCGTATGTCAAAAAGGAACCCGTATCACCATTCACAGATATAATATTCAAAGCTGATGGCCCCAAAATGATACCTGCCAGCAGGGCACCTACCACTTCCGGCAAGTTGATGGCTTTACACATCAGCCCCAGCAACTTGGTGCTCAGTAAAATCAATGCAATCCATAGCAAAAACTCATAACTCATAACAATCACCTTATCTTTCTCTTATATTTTGCTTCTTATTTAATAAGAGTATCCCTCTGAATCGAACTTATTTTACTCTCCAAATTCTATGATTTCAATGGTTTTAAACTATTTTGTCAATAATTTAGCAACTTCCAAAATAAGTCTTGTTTTTGTTGTGAATTATCACTGTTTTCGAAGATGATTTGGCCTGTTCTCTGTACATCTTTACGAAGAAGTCCCGCCTCATCCAGACGTCTTTTTATCTCTTTTGATGTACCGGGGCCTCCATCAAAAATCGCCACGTTCTCCCCCAGGATATCTACAATTGCCCGTCTCACAAAGGGGTAGTGGGTGCATCCCAACACTACACCGTCCAACCGACCTTTATATGGTTCTAAAACATCCCGCAAAAATCCATAGATCTCAGGGCTGTCAATGTTACCCGCCTCCACAAAGTCCATTAGTCCGGGACAGGCAAGGGGAATGACATTAGCCTCTCCGCCAAACCGCTGAATCAAGTGATGAAGCTTTGCCTCTCTGATGGTCATGGGAGTTGCCATCACCAAAATATTACCTTGAGGAAAACGCTCCACAGCCGGTTTTACCGCCGGTTCGATCCCCACCAGAGGAAGTGTGGGATACATTTCACGAAGTTTGCGCACCGCAGCGCTGGTGGCAGTGTTGCAGGCAACCACTACGCCCTTAGCCCCCATATCCATAAAACGTTCCACATGAGAAATAGTGAGATTTCGCACCTGCTCCAGAGATTTGGTCCCATACGGTGCATTTATAGAGTCCCCAAAATAATACATATCCTCATAGGGCATCACTTTTATCATTTCTCTCAACACACTGACACCGCCCAGTCCGGAATCAAAAACGGCGATTGGTGCATCAGTTTTTCCCATAGAACTACGCTTCCTTCCTTATATTTCAACGATTATGTATGATTTTAGCATTTTGTGAGCCATGTGGCAAACAGTAGCAAAATTTCCACATCTATGGTATACTTTCTATATATTTTTACAGGAGAATGCAAGATGAAATTTGAAGAGACAGCAAGACCCAGAAATCTATGTTCCAACTGTGGCAAGCCTATGGCTCGCAGTCACAAGGGAACTCTCTGCCCTGCATGTGAGGATGACATTCTCTACCCTCAGGTAAAGGATTACATTCTCCATAACAGTGTCACCGAGATGGAGGTTGCCGAGCATTTTGACATTCCCCTACAAAAAGTCCGCCGCTGGATCAGCGACGGACGCATTGAATACAAAGGATTTCGTCATGACATTTAACAGCGGTTTTCTTTTTCCCGTCTAATCACTTCCTGATATGCCTGCATATCTTTTGCTATCTCACCGCTGAGCAACAGAAGGCAAATCAAGTTTGGAATCGCCATCAAGGCGTTAGCAATATCGGAGAATTTCCATGCAATCTGCAGAGACGTAGTAGCTCCCACATACACAATCAATGAAAATACTACACGATAAATCATATTGTACTTTGGACCATGGAACAAATACTCAAAGGCTTTCTCGCCGTGGTATTCCCAGCCAAGAATGGTGGAAAATGCAAACAAGGCGATGGAGACAGAGACCATAACGGCTCCCCATTCCCCAAGCACTGTCTGGAAGGCTGTGATTGTCAGGGCAGCTCCCGTCACCAAATCTCCGTTGGCATCCACTGTGCCAAGTACGCCGGAACTGGCAATACAAAGGCCTGTTATCGTGCACACCACGATGGTATCCCAGAAAGTTCCCGTCATATTGATATAAGCCTGACCCACAGGAGTGTTGGTCTTAGCAGCAGAAGCAGTAATCGCTGCTGAGCCCATGCCCGCCTCATTGGAGAACACGCCTCTTGCCACGCCATACTGAATGGACTTCATCATAGAGGCTGTGATGGTTCCCGCCACACCTCCTGCCACCGATTGCGGGCAAAAAGCCATTTTAAAAATCATAGCTACGCCTTGCGGTACATTTTCGATATTGCCAATGATAACAACAATTCCTGCAACCATATACAAAATGGCCATCAAAGGCACCACCACACTGGATATCTTGGATATGTACTTAATTCCTCCAACAATAATCAGCAAAGCCAAAATTGTCAGAACCACACCTGTGACCCAGGTGGGAGTCTCAAAGGTTTGTTTTAGAGATGAGGAAATGGAGTTAGCCTGCGTCAGATTGCCGATACCAAAAGAAGCAATCACGGTAAAGAGGGCAAACAGCCATCCCATCACCAATCCGAAGCCGCCAAAACCTCTGTCTCGGAAAGCCTTCTTCATAACATACATAGGGCCTCCGGCCATCTCTCCCTGTTCATTTACCTCGCGATACTTAATGGAAAGAAAGCACTCACTGAATTTGCTGGTCAAACCAAAAGCTGCGGATATCCACATCCACACCAGTGCTCCCGGTCCACCGGATACCATGGCTGTGGCCACACCAACAATATTCCCTGTTCCAATGGTGGCCGCCAGAGCTGTGGTAAGTGCGGAAAAAGGCGAAATATCTCCCTTACCATGACCTTTCTTTCGTGACTCCTTACTCAAGGTGCGTCGGATGGCATATCCCAGGTTTCTCCAGGACAAGGCTCTTGTTCTGATGGTGAGGAATACTCCTGTTCCCACCAATAGAATCAGCATCACCGGTCCCCATACAACTTTGTCCACTTCTTCCAAGATGTAAGCCAGTGTCTCCATATAAATTCTCTCTTTCTTATTTATTTTTTATTATACTATTGCATTTTTCCTCAATGTCTATTAAAATATCGAGATATCGGGGTATGGCTCAGTTTGGTCAGAGCGCACGGCTGGGGGCCGTGAGGTCGCAGGTTCGAATCCTGTTACCCCGATTTTTTTGTGCAGTTTTATACAACAAGGGGGTCAGATTGGTTGGTACATAGTCCGTGCAATCTGACCCCTTTGTCAATCATATGTAAGCGGGTGATGGGAATCGAACCCACGTATTCAGCTTGGAAGGCTGATGTTCTACCATTGAACTACACCCGCAGGCTTCCTTTTCAGGAAATGCCCAGTTCCGGAATCGAACCAGAGACACGAGGATTTTCAGTCCTCTGCTCTACCAACTGAGCTAACTGGGCCTGCCGTTTCCACAGCAACAAACATAATT
>JAQXIY010000056.1 GCA_029008035.1 Lachnospiraceae bacterium | reverse complement strand
CTGTGGTTCCGGTAATACCATACTTTGTTAAATCAATTTTTGCCATGGCTTTTTCCTTCCTTTACTCATTTTTTCAAAATTAATCAAATTTTGCTAAGTACAATATAGTATAAATGTTATTTTTTTGTCAATCGTTTTTTGCAATTTTAGAATCTTGTTTTTATTCGTAAAAAATGGTAAAGTTATGTGTATATATGCAAAAAGGAGGTAATGTCAACTATGGCGAATCATACATTTAGCGAAATTACTCCTCAGTTAGTAAAATTGTCTGAGATGTCCAAGAAGTCATCTTACATCAACCCTGATTTGTATCAGGAATATGATGTAAAACGGGGGCTGCGTGATGTAAACGGCAAAGGTGTTCTTGTTGGAATCACAGAGATATCAGAGGTAAACTCCACTCAGATTGTTGATGGCAAATCTGTCCCTTGCGACGGACAGTTGTTCTATCGAGGATACAATGTACAGGAAATCATCAAAAACCAACCGAAGGAATCACATTTCGGTTTTGAGGAATGTACCTATTTACTACTATTCGGAAAACTTCCAACCAAAAAAGAATTAGATGAATTCTGCGAGTTGTTGGGTAGATATCGTTCTCTCCCACAGAATTTTGTCCGTGATGTGATTATGAAAAAGCCCAGCAAGGATATGATGAATGCTCTTGCTCGTGGTGTATTGACACTTTACTCTTACGACGAGAAGCCGGATGACACTTCAGAGGCCAATGTATTGCGTCAGTGCTTACAACTGATTAGTATGTTCCCTCTGCTTTCCGTATACAGCTATCAGACATATCGTCATTACTATAATGAAGAAAGTTTGATCATTCATCCACCTAAGAAGGAATACTCCACTGCCGAGAACATCCTTCACTGTCTCCGTGATGACAGTAAGTTTTCTCCGCTGGAGGCCAAGCTTTTAGATGTGGCATTAATTTTGCACATGGAGCACGGTGGTGGTAACAATTCCACATTTACCACGCATCTTGTCTCCTCCTCCGGAACAGATACCTACTCTGCCATCGCCGCAGCCATTGGTTCCCTGAAAGGGCCAAAGCACGGAGGCGCCAACATTAAGGTGGTAAAGATGTTCGCAGATTTAAAAGAAAATGTGAAGGATTGGACCGACGAAGAGGAAGTGCGCAATTATTTGATGGCTCTTCTCAACAAAGAAGCCTTTGACCATGCCGGTTTGATATATGGTATGGGGCATGCGGTGTACTCTCTGTCAGACCCCAGAGCCGTAACATTCCGGTCATATGTGGAAGCCCTCTCTGAGGAAAAGGGATATCAGAAGGAATTCGCCCTCTATTCTCTGGTAGAGCGGCTGGCTCCTGAAATTATTGCAGACAAGCGCAAGATATATAAGGGTGTAAGCCCCAACGTGGATTTCTACAGCGGTTTTGTATATGAAATGCTGGGACTTCCTATGGAATTGTACACACCTATCTTTGCCATTGCTCGAATCGCCGGTTGGAGTGCTCACCGTATGGAAGAGATTTGTCACAAAGGCAAGATTATGCGTCCAGCCTATATGACCGTTTGTCCTCACAAGGATTTCATCCCGATTCAAGATCGTTAATATCAATCCTATTTTTTACCCACCTCTTTTGAGGTGGGTATTTTTGTGCAAAAATTGTCAGAAATTGTTTGATAATTCACCTATAATAGTGTAAAATATCTATATTATATAGCACAAGGGGTGACAATTATGGATTATTCAAACAAATCTATATTAGTATGTGATGATTCCATTCTGGCCAGAAAGCAATTAAAGGATACCATCACAGACGAGTGTGGTAAGATAACCATTTACGAGGGTAAGAATGGTCAGGAGGCTGTTTCTTTATATCAGGAGCACAAGCCGGATTTGGTATTGCTGGATATCGTTATGCCGGAGATGGACGGCACCACTGCCGTGGAGAATATCATTGCTTTTGATCCGGATGCTACTATCGTAATTGTTTCTTCCGTTGGAACACAGCTTCAGTTGAAGAAAGCCATTACTGCAGGTGCTAAGGATTTCATCCAGAAGCCAATCGATGTTGCTCAGGTCAAGAATCTGATTCACACACATTTAGGGGGAGAGTAAATTATGTATTCACAACTTTTTGGTAGTTTTTTGCTCCGCAAAGGGGCAGTAACTCCCGAACAATTATCTGATGCAATCGCCAAGGTGTCCAGCACTCGTATTAAGCTTGGCACACTTGCTATCCATGCAGGTCTTATGGTAGCTTCAGAGGTTGACGAAGTCTGCTTTTTGCAGACCAGGGAGGATAAGCGTTTTGGTGAGATTGCCACAGAACGTGGTTATTTGACAGAAGAACAGGTTCGAGATCTTTTGAATGCGCAGGCTCCGGATTTCCTGCTCTTAGGACAGCGTCTGGTAGAGGATGGCGTTATGAGCAACGCTGAGTTGGAGCGATTTATGCTGGATTATCAGACCGAGAACGAAATCTACGATATGGACTTAAACGTAGAGAATAAGGAGAAGATTACCAAGCTCATTGAGCGTTTCTTTATGATTGCAGAGGTTCCGGTAACTGAATACAGTATTCTATATATGGAGTTGATGTTTAACAATCTGGTTCGCTTTATTGGGGATGACTTCACTCCTCTCACACCGGTTCCATGCGAGGAATACCCCATGAACTACTGTGTATCTCAGGCACTTCACGGCAAAGTCAACTGCATTTCCCGCATTGATATGACACCGGAGGTTGCCATAGAGTTCGCATCTCGTTATGCCAAGGAAGATTTCACAGAATTTGACGAGTATGTGAAGGCATCCATCGAGGATTTCATCAATCTTCACAACGGGCTTTTCATTGTGAATATGTCCAACCAATACTCAACTGAGCTCACATTGGAGCCACCCAGTGCGGATACAGCAGAGGCACTTTCCTTGCCACCTGCTTCTTTCCTTATTCCAATCGTGTATCCTTTCGGTACCATCCATTTGCTCACAAGTCTCTATGGAGATACCGAATAACGTATACAAATCAGGGGATAGACCTTAATGGCCTATCCCCTATTTTTTATGTCTGTCATTTGCTCTTAAGAATTTATTTCAGGAAATTGCGAACAACCTGTGGCATCTCATCCACCTCACAAATGGTCTTGTGACGGATCTCAGCAGTGCGAATCTCTTCTACCGCTTTAGGCACCGTAACATTGGCAATCTCACTGAGTTTGTCAACCAGGGCAAAATCCTCCATCTCAAGATACGCGTCATCAATAGCTCCCATAACACTTCTGGCAAACTTAAATGGGCTGGCTGTAGATGCAATGACGGTCGCTTTGTCATCCCCTGTTGCCTTCTTATACTTGTTATATACACCGCTGGCAACTGCCGTATGGGTATCAATCACATATCCCGTCTTCTCATACAGGTCTCGAATCACCTCTGCGGTCTCTTCCTCGTTGGTATAGTTACCGTAAAAGTCAGCCAACTGTTCCTTCATCTGTGGAGTAATCTCATACTTGCCCTCAGACGTAAGCTGTTGCATCAAATCCTTATTCTTTGCTGCATCCTCACCGGCAATGCGATATATCAAGCGCTCCAAATTGCTGGAAATCAAAATATCCATTGACGGAGAATTGGTGAGAACAAATTCCCTGTTCTTGTCATAAACACCTGTCTGGAAGAAATCAAACAAAACCTTATTCTCATTGGATGCACAAATTAATTTATCAATGGGGAGCCCCATATTCTTAGCATAGAATGCTGCCAGAATATTACCAAAGTTACCCGTTGGTACTACCACGTTAATTTGTTCCCCATCAGCGATGCGCTCATTGGCCAAAAGACGGCTGTATGCATATACATAATAAACAATCTGTGGAACCAGACGACCGATGTTAATAGAGTTAGCGGAAGAAAACTGATATCCCGTCGCTTCCAACTCCTCTGCCAATGCCTCGTCGGCAAACATCTTCTTCACCCCTGTCTGGGCCTGATCGAAATTACCATTGATACCAACAACCAAAGTGTTATCTCCCGCCTGAGTCACCATCTGTTTCTTCTGGATGGGGCTGACACCGTCCTTTGGATAGAAAACAATAATCTTGGTGCCTTCCACACCGGCAAATCCGGCCAAGGCTGCCTTGCCGGTATCCCCGGATGTGGCTGTCAAGATAACAATGTCATTTTTTACCTGGTTCTTTCTGGCCGACGTAATCATGAGATGTGGCAGGATGGAAAGAGCCATATCCTTAAAGGCAATGGTAGAGCCGTGGAACAGTTCCAAATAATAAGCTCCATCTGCGTACACCATTGGTGCAATCTCTTCTGTGTCAAATTTATCGTCATAAGCACGTGCAATACAGGTCTGTAACTCCTCTTTGGTAAAGTCTGTCAAAAAAAGCTTCATTACCTCATAGGCAACCTGCTGATATGTCATAGTGCTCAGTTCCTGCAAACTAACCTCAAGCTGAGGGATACGGGTAGGAACGTACAGCCCTCCTCCGTTGGCCAATCCTTTTAAAATGGCCTGTGAAGCACTTACCACTTCAGATGCATCTCTTGTACTTACATATTGTAATTCCATTTGTTATACCTCTTCTCACGCTTTATCCTATTATCATACTACATTCTGCATCCCCCATTATACTTTATATGCAAAAGATGTGTCAATGTAGGCTTGCGTTTCTTTTCCTATTTTTACAAGATTATGATATACTCTATGTAAGATGTTATCACTTAAGGCAAAGGAGTACACTATGTTGCCCGGCGTATACGAAACCAAGAAAAAAGACGGTACCACTTACTACCGTGCCAGCCTAACCTTCAAAAACAAGCATATCAGTCTTGGCAGTTCGTCTGACCCTGACATTGCACATCAAATGTATTTGGAAGGACAACGCATGGCAACCGACACCGCCATGAACTTAGAGAATTTTTTCGGACATCTCACTCACCTCTCCTTTGAAAAAGCAGTGTGCATTCTGAATTATCGAGACAACGATATCTATATCAAGACCCCTATCTATCTCCAGAAGGGTTTCTTTTTGTATTTTATCACTCCCACAGAGCCTCTGAAATTTGACAATGATGACCTGTTTTATTATTCCAGTCATAAGATTATGCGTCGGAACGGTCATCTCTTTGTGAACGACTATGGCATGCAGTATAACATTGCCGCTCGCTATGGCATCAAAAATTATGCAGTTGTGGGTCGAGATTATTCATTCGCAAACGGAGATGTCACAGATTATCGCTATTCCAACATCATCATCCACAATAAATATCACGGCATCACCCGGATTGTCAAAAACAACAAGACCTGGTTTGTTGCTAAGCTCCATCTGAACGGGGATGTGATAATCGGAAAGTACACATCCGAGATCAAAGCCGCAGTGGCCTACAACAAAGGTGTGGACTATGCCAGAAACCGAGGGCTGAGAAAGAACTTCATAGAAAACTATGTGACAGAATTAACGCCAAAAGAATATGCAGACCTCTACACCAGGCTTCATATTTCGGAAAAGTTTAAGGAGTTTATTGATAACAAATCAACATTGCAATAAAGATAAAACAGGTTGTATGATATGGTATACAACCTGTTTTCAATATGACTATTATTTCTGATTAATATAATTCACCAAGCCCTCACATGCAATAATCTTTTGCATAAACGGCGGGAACGCCTGTCCTTGGAATGTTTCTCCGGTGGTGATATCTGTAATCACACCACTGTCGAAATCTACCTTTACCTCATCTCCCTCTTGTATTGCCTTAGCCGCCTCCGGACACTCAATAATAGGCAATCCAATGTTGATAGCATTCCGATAGAAAATACGGGCAAAGGTCTCAGCAATCACGCAACTCACCCCACAAGCCTTGATGGCAATAGGAGCATGCTCCCTGGAGGAACCGCACCCAAAATTCTTGTTGGCTACCATGATATCTCCCGCCGAAACCTTGTTGACAAATTCCGCATCAATATCTTCCATACAATGTGTCGCCAATTCCTTTGGGTCTGATGAATTCAGGTATCTGGCAGGAATGATAACATCAGTATCTACATTGTCTCCAAATTTAAAAACTCTTCCCTGTGCTGCTTTCATTACATTACCTCCTTTGGTCCGGAAATCTTGCCTGTCAATGCACTGGCAGCTGCAACTGCCGGTGATGCCAAGTACACCTCAGAATCCACATGTCCCATACGACCGACAAAATTACGGTTGGTGGTGGATACGCATCGTTCGCCTGCAGCCAAAACTCCCATATAACCGCCCAGACATGGTCCACAGGTTGGTGTTGACACGACGCAGCCTGCCTCAATAAAATCTTTGATAAAACCTGCTTCCATAGCATCCAAATAAATCTGCTGGGTTCCCGGAATGATGATGACACGAAGTCCCTTCTTCACCTTTTTGCCCTTCAAAATCTTATCAGCCATAGCCAAATCTTCGAAGCGACCATTCGTACAAGAGCCGATGACAACCTGATCAATGGTCACATCTCCCACCTCATCAATGGTTCTTGTATTCTCCGGCAAGTGTGGGAAAGATACCGTTGACTTCAACTGGCTCAAATCAATGGTGTACTCCTCATCATAGACAGCATCTTCGTCTGCCTCAAACACCTTATACTCTCTCTTGGAATGTTCTTTCATATAGGCGATGGTAACATCATCTACCGGAAAGATGCCATTCTTTGCCCCGGCTTCGATGGCCATATTAGAAATACAGAGACGATCGTCCATAGATAAATGCTTAATGCCCTCTCCCACAAATTCCATGGACTTATAGAGAGCACCATCCACTCCAATCATTCCAATAATATGTAAAATCAAATCCTTACCGCTGATGTATTCCTGTGGTTTTCCCACAATATTGAACTTGATAGCAGATGGCACCTTAAACCAAGCTTTTCCTGTGGCCATACCTGCCGCCATATCTGTGCTTCCCACACCGGTAGAAAATGCTCCCAAAGCTCCGTAAGTACAAGTATGGGAATCCGCGCCGATAATCACGTCACCTGCAACGGTAAGTCCCTTCTCCGGCAACAGAGCATGCTCAATACCCATCTGTCCAACATCAAAGTAATTGGTAATCTCGTTCTTGCATGCAAATTCCCGAACACATTTGCAGTGTTCTGCTGATTTGATATCCTTATTCGGAATAAAGTGGTCCATCACCAGGGCAATCTTGTCCCTGTGAAACACACCATCCACTTTCATCTTCTCAATCTCATGAATGGCAACCGGTGAAGTAATATCATTACCCAATACCAAATCTAAATCTGCTTCGATTAATTGTCCTGCTACCACAGAATCCAGACCTGCATGGGCAGCCAAAATCTTTTGGGTCATTGTCATTCCCATAACTCATATCCTACCTTTCTTATACATTATCCTTAAGTCTAGCACAATAGACACGGTTTTTCAAACCCCGTCCATAAAAAACAGCCCTTTCCATTATAGAAAAGGGCTGCATATATATCTAAGGATTCAGAATTATACTTTCTCGAAGTTGTTAACCTCGTTCTGTAATTCATCAGAAATGTTCTGATTGTTTTGAGTCTCCTCGAGAATTGCAGAAATGGCGGTTACCAGTTGGGTCGCCTCATTTGCCACATCTGTGATGCCCAGAGAACTCTGTTCCAGGGTGGTTGAAATATCATCAATACCTGTGTTCATGGAATCCATGGTACCTGTA
>JAQXIY010000055.1 GCA_029008035.1 Lachnospiraceae bacterium | reverse complement strand
GTGAAGCCCCCCTCAAGATGAGATATCCCCTCCTAAAAGGAGATAAGATCCCTTGAAGACTACAAGGTAGATAGGGCAGAGGTGGAAGTGTAGTAATACATGTAGCTGACTGTTACTAATCGATCGAAGGCTTAACCAAGTCTAGAGTACTTAGTGAATGCGAAGCATGAACTTAGTACGAAGATTGTTCCGAGGAACTTAATGAGAACGAGTGAAACGAAGTTCGAGTTTAGTGAACGGAACTTCCTTAAAAAGCGAAGCGGATTTACTCTGTATGAAATTTTGAAGGTGTTATTAAGAGACTGTTTTACAGTCTCTTTTTTATTGTGCCATTAGGGACGGGTACCAATGGCATGCAGATGTGTCCCCATTGGACATCAGGTCTGTCACCAATTGCGCAATCTAATAGCCACCAGATTTCTGGTGGCTATTGTATTATAAAAGAATGATAATATTTACTTGATTTACTCGTCAAAGATGCTTACAATCTCACCATCCAGAATACGGTTGGTGTTTTTGACTGCACAAAAGTTTCCACACATGCTGCAGGTATCTTCTTTCTCCGGTTTCGCTTCGGCGCGATAACGTCTGGCTTTTTCCGGATCCATACTGAGACGAAACATTTCTTCCCAATCTAAACGTTTTCTTGCTTCACTCATTTGATAATCCCAATCGGCTGCTCCGGGAATTCCCTTGGCGATATCTGCTGCATGGGCAGCGATTTTTGCTGCGATAATGCCCTCCTTTACATCAGAGGCGTTTGGAAGGCGAAGATGCTCGGCCGGTGTTACATAACAGAGAAAAGCTGCACCGGCAGAGGCGGCAATGGCGCCACCGATGGCGGAAGTGATGTGGTCATATCCCGGCGCAACATCTGTTACCAGTGGCCCCAACACATAAAATGGTGCACCATGACAAAGTGTCTTTTGAATCTCCATATTTGCGGCTATCTGATTCATGGGCATATGGCCCGGTCCTTCAATCATCACCTGAACATCCCGTTCCCAAGCCCGCTTGGTCAGCTCACCAAGAGTAATCAACTCTTCAATCTGAGCAGTGTCTGTTGCGTCTGCGATGCATCCCGGACGGCATGCGTCTCCAAGGCTCATAGTGATGTCATATTTTCGACAGATTTCCAGAATTTCATCGTAATGCTCATAGAAAGGATTTTCCTCTCCGGTCATTTCCATCCAGGCAAACATAATGGAACCGCCTCGAGAAACAATATTCATTAAACGCTTATTTTGTTTGAACCTCTGAGCTGTTGCTCGATTCATACCGCAATGGATGGTCATAAAGTCAACGCCATCCTCTGCGTGCATTCTCACAATATCAAGCCATTCAGAGGCGGTGATTTCGCCCAAAGGCTTATGATAATAAACCACAGCATCATAGATGGGAACCGTACCAATCATGGCAGGGCATTCTGCTGTAAGCTTTCGGCGAAAACTTCTAGTGTCTCCGTATGAACTCAAGTCCATAATGGCTTCTGCACCCATATCTACAGCAGCTTGTACCTTTTCATACTCCATGTCAACGTCTTTCCAGTCTCGGGAAACCCCTAGATTAACATTGATTTTGGTGGTGAGTTTTGCCCCGACACCGCTGGGATTGATTGCTTTGTGATTTTTGTTACATGGGATAATAACTTGACCCTCTGCAATAAGTTGACGGAGCAGTTGGGCATCCATGTGTTCTTTTTCAGCTACAATTTCCATTTGCGGGGTGATGATCCCCTGGCGTGCAGCATCCATTTGTGTTGTGTAAGTTGTCATTTGCGTTCCTCCTTATCTCTGCAAAAATGATTTGCGAAATGAACAGACAGGTGGGATATCGGACAGGAGACAGAGTCGGGCATTTCCCCGAAAAGGTGTCCTAAGACCGGTACCTTCGCTGAAATTCATTCGGCGATGATAATGATTGCTCATTACTTTTGTAATGCGACAGAAGGTGGTGCCCCCAATCTATCGCAGCTTGTTGTCAAAGAATTTGACAATAAAAAACGATATGCCAGGGACATATCGCAACACACAAAATCACTATATCCCTACGTTGGCATTATCCAAATCAGGTTATGGGTCAAAGCACTACAGCTTACTCTCAGCCTGTTTACACAAGCTCCCCGTTTCTAATTCTTCCATATTTTATCATGGCAC
>JAQXIY010000054.1 GCA_029008035.1 Lachnospiraceae bacterium | reverse complement strand
GCCGGAAATCCCGGATAAAACAAATCTGTTACATGGTCAATGGTCATTGCAATAATTGCAATTAATTTTAAGTGATTACTATTTAAAACTTTTTTCATTTTGATCTACCTATTCTTTTTATCACTATCCTGCATCTATACTTATGATTTTTCTTCCAGTGCAATCAGGTCTTCTCTCTCATACCGATTATGTCCTTGTTGGGATTTTTTGTACTTCCAGCATTTGATGGCGTCCTCTAATGCTTTTCCCTGATTGTCTTCGAAAAAATCCCTAATGTATGATATGTTCCTTAAAGAAAACTCTATGTTTTTCAGAACAAACAAAGCAGGGCTCGATTGTAGCACTGAGAGTAAGTTCTCCTACAACAGGTTTTTTCATCTTACCTTGCTTCGCTGGTAAAATTTCTCCTGTGTCCAGATAATGAGCAATACGCTCTGTTAATTCCAGTTTCCCACCGGAAGTAGGCAAGCCATTCTCCCGGCAAAACGCCACCAGTTCCTCCTTCAAATAATAAAATGAGCGAAAGGTTTCGCCGCTTAATTCTTCTTTATAGATACGTTTCACATTGCTATTGTTTAGCTTGACATTTTCAACTCTTAAATCCATATCTACTCTCCATCAAAGGGCAGCGGTGTCTGAGGTGCCTGCACATCCTCTGTCAATGCTATCTGCATCCAAACAATGCCCTTCCACTTTCCATTTTTAAATCCGGCTTTTTTGAAATGTCCAACCTGGGTGAATCCCAGCGCCTGATGCAGGGCGATGCTGGCTTCATTGGTATCCACAATCACACCATACACATACCGATAGCCCTGTTTTTTCAAAGTCTCCATAAATCTTTTGTAAAGAGATGTGGCAATGCCACATCTTCTGGGAGCATCCGGTGCCAGCACAATGGTAGATTCCACATTCCACTGATAGGCATCGTGGGGTCGAAGAGGCGAACCATAGACATAGCCCAACACCTTACCTTTTTCGTCCTCCGCCACATAGAAAGGATACTTCTTCAGGGTCTTTTCAATTTTTTCCCGATACTCCTCCACACTGGGATTTTCAATGGTAAAAGTCACATGTTCACTGTCCACATAAGCCCCGTAAATATCATGCACCGCCTGTGCATCATTTGTGTTTGCCACTCTGATTGTATACTCCATTTTGTTTCTCCTTTTTACTTTTATTTTCTTCTACAGATAAGCTTTCTCCACAAACTAAACTATATGCTTTCATCAGTTCTTTGACAAGAACGAAACGACAAAGTGCACTTATCCATGCACAAGATGCACATATACACAAGAAAATCCCCCTCACGGTAGAGTCAATTTCCGTGAGGGGGAAAACCTTTGCTTTATTTTATATGTTCCCAAACACCTATGCATGTTTTTCCTTCTTCAAGCTGATAAAGACAGCCAAAAGAATCATTGGCAAACCGCCTACAATTCCCACCATAAGAGGACCTAACAAAGGCTGAGCATGAAACTCGGGATTCATAAGCAAACCCGGTACTCCCGCAAAAGCATTGATTGCTCCATGCATCAATGCAGGGAACCAGATACACTTGGTCTTCTCATAGCTTTCATCTAAAAGAATTCCCATAGCTGTGGCAATCAAACAAAACAAGATAGGGCCTGTCACCGGTGCGCCCCAGTATTCCTTGCCATATTCATACCCGGCCAAAATCATAATAGGCCAATGCCAGATTCCCCAAATAATGCCTCCCACAATGCGGCCTTTGGTCTTGCCAAAGCGTTCCTTCAAAATGGGATACATATATCCTCGCCAGCCCACTTCCTCGCCAAAGGCAAAGAACATGTTCAGCCATGGCGCATAGGTGAGGGCAGAAATCACATTGATGGCAACATACAATCCCATGGTCAAGCCGCCTGCCTCTAACTGTGCCGCAACCGCTTCTCCAAGGGATGCTCTTACTGCTCCAAAGCTCATATCCAAGGCTTCGGGAAACACCCAAAAGTAGATTGCTGCTCCCAAAGTTCCCAGTATGGCAGGAACCAGCCACGCAAAGAATAACCACTTGACATTGCCCTTCAAGCGAGGCCTAAATCCAATGTTTTTCCACTCTTTACCAGAGATAATAGCAGCAAAGAGAGGTACAAACATGGAGACAGCCAACACCATCTGGAAGCCGCCCATCTGCCCCTTCATGCTACAAACACTTGCAATCACCTGTAAAATCCAGGCAATCAAAAAAGACCAAAATAAGTAGGGTTTTAACTTCATTTTTTCATTCATCTTTTTTCCTCCCATTTCCGTCCCTTTCTATTGATTTCTGATCAGGACACCCTGTTTTTACACCTTCCACAAGGGGGAAAGTCAAGAAGAAATTAAAATTTTACCAAAACATCGATAAAATCATACCCGATATCGGTTAAAGCAGGAATATATCTCCTGCTTACGGGGAATGGCATAACCGCCGGAGATATTCTTTCCATCTGCTGCAAAACTCAAACCTTCCCTGTCCATCTGCTTTTGTAACTGCTCCACCACATCGGAAATAGTGCGCTTTCCATCTAGCAAATGTTCCACCGCATATTTCAGCAGAAGCCCCAAGGCTGCCGTCTGCTCACTGTCAATCAGTTGCTCTAAATAGCGCAGGTCAACATTCTGCTTACCCAGAGCAAATCCATCCACTCCCATGGTCTTGACCTTGAGGCGCTCCGGCGCATCCTGCTTCACCGCTCCGCTGCGATAGTCTCTGCGCTTGGTGGCACCATTTTTGTCCTTTTCCATAACGCGATGACCGCTTGGCATGGCAAAGGGTCTTGGCTTCTCCTCTGAAATTGGAAAGTCTTCGCAAAGCGCCTTGGCCTTGACCGTAATGTCCATTGGCTCATAACAATCCATCTGAATCACCGTGTCTGCAATGTGGAAAAATGCCCCCGAACTCCCGGCAACAAGAATGGTGGAAATCCCCGCCTGCTCATAGAGGTCCCTTGCCCTGGCCAAAAACGGTGTGATTGGCTCCTTGTCGGGACTCACCACCTTCTGCATAAAGGCATCTCGCACCATAAAATTCGTGGCGGAAGTGTCTTCATCCAACAAAAACAACTTACTTCCCGCCTCAATTCCTTCCACAATGCCTGCCGCCTGAGAAGTGCTACCGCTGGCATCTGCTGTGGAAAAGTCGCGGGTATCCTTGCCGTTTGGAAGATCGTTGATAAACATAGAAATGTCTACATTTTTGATAAATCGTCCGTCCTCCGCCCGAAGCTTCAGCGCTGTATCATCTGCAATTACGTATTCTCTTCCGTCTGTAGCAATGTGATTGTAGACACCCAACTCTAAGGCGTTTAACAGAGTGGATTTGCCGTGATAGCCGCCTCCCACAATCAGAGTAATGCCTTGGGGAATTCCCATACCTGTGATGGTGCCCTTGTGGGGGAGTTCCATAGTGACACGAAGACTCTCCGGTGATGTGAATCTGGTTGCTCTTTTCATAGGACGGGAAGAAATGCCGCTCTCCCTGGGAAGAATGGCATCATCTGCCACAAAGGCCACCAGATTCTTTTCCGACAATTGTGTGCGAATAGCCTGCTGGTCCTCCGCCAGTTCAATGGCTTGTTTCACCGTACGAGCATCTAGATTCTTATAATAAAGGGATTGTTCCACACACTGCGGCAGATACTCAAACAAAATCTTATCCAGTTCTCTCGCATTAATGGTTCGCCCGTTGGCCGGAAAGCCGACAGCAAATCGGACGACGATCTCCTTTTCGCTCACTTCACAGGCAGTTCTTGTAAGCACTTCCTGTCCCGGCCGGGTCACGGAAATCAGACCGCTTTTTCCGGATCCCTTTGCCTTGAAGGTAAAGCGATTTACCTGCTCTGCAAACTCTCGGAGCAGCACATCCGCCAAAGTTCTTCTGGTTAGAGAATCCTTCATAGCAAAGGAGGGAAAATCTCCACTCTTAGCGTCCACCGTCACATGCACCTGGGAAGGTGCCGCAAAAGGGTCCCCCTGTACATGATCAATGGATAGCACATACTTTGGAAAGCGATAATTGCCCTTCAAAGATTTGTACATGGGATAACTCTTGTGATCTATATTTCGCAACTGTTCTCTTAATTCTCTTTCTGACTGCATACTTTATTTCCTTTCAATGAATTGATTACTTTTTTAACTTGAAATAATGTTACAAAAAATCCAAACATTTGTCCAATGGTGGAAAATTTCTTTGTTGACAAACAGAATATGTGTGAATATAATGTGCTTATACGATAAGTACACTTAATAACAAAGAGGTGAGAATTTGGAAATTATCATTAGCAGTAATACCAGCAAACCAATCTATGAGCAGATTACTTCCCAGATGAAGGCAATGATTATGAGCGGTGAGTTGCAAACCGGGGATCCCATTCCCTCTATGCGAGCACTGGCCAAGTCCATTCATGTCAGTGTGATTACCGTGCAAAAAGCCTATGAGGATTTACAGCGGGACGGTTTTATTGAAACTACTGTGGGAAGAGGAAGTTTTGTGTCCGCCCAGAACAAAGATTTTTTCCAGGAGGAGCAACAACGACTGGCGGAAGAACACTTGATGGAAGCAGCCGACATTGGTCGTACCAGCGGCATATCCCTGGATAAGTTGATTGAGCTGTTGACACTATTTTATCAGGAGGAGGAATAACCATGGATGCCATTTTACAGGTAAACAATTTAACAAAACATTACCCCAGCTTTACCCTGGACCATGTTACTTTTGATCTACCCAAAGGAGCCATCATGGGATTGATTGGGGAGAACGGAGCCGGGAAAAGCACAACCATCAATGCCATTTTAAACCTTATTCACAAAGATGAAGGTTCTGTTACCTTCTGGGGTGAGGAATTATCTTCATCTAAGCAATTAAAGGAAGATATCGGTGTGGTCTTTGACGGCATTAATTTCTATGAAACCCTGACCCCAGCCAAGGTGGCTAAGATATCAGCGGCCGCATACAAGCAATGGGATGAGAGCTTGTTTCAGGATTATATAAAACGTTTTGAACTTCCCACGGATAAGGAAATCAAGACCTTATCCAAAGGTATGAAAATGAAATTAAGTATCGCCGTGGCACTTTCCCATCATCCCAAGCTATTGATTCTGGACGAAGCCACCAGCGGACTTGACCCTGTGATGCGAGATGAGATTTTGGATGTGTTTATGGATTTTGTTCAGGATGAGGAGCACTCCATTATCATGTCTTCCCACATCTCCACAGATTTGGAGAAGATTGCCGATTACATCACCTTTATTCATCAGGGCAAAGTACTCTTCTGCAAGAGCAAGGACGAACTTCGCTATAACTACGGTATCATTCGTTGTGGCGCTGCTCTTTTCGAAGCGATTGACAAAGAGGATATCCTGACCTATCGCAAGGATGATTATCAGTGGAATGTGCTTGTGGCCGACAAAGAAAAAGCCCGGAGAAAATACAAAAACGCTGTTGTGGATAATGCCACCATTGACGATATCCTACTACTTTATGTGAAAGGAGAACAAGCCAAATGAAAAGCCTAATTTTGAAAGATTTATACAATATGGGACACAACGCCAAGTCTATGCTGTTTATGCTGGTGGTATTTGCCGTATGCCTAATGCCCTCCACCGGAGTAGAGGGCTTTATCGTTGGAAGTGGCGTGTTATGCAGTATGATGGTGGTGACAACCTTTGCCTTTGACGATCACTGTAAGTGGGCTCGCTATGCTTTGGTGATGCCGATTTCCAGAAAAGATATCGTTGTAGCCAAATTCATTGTGCTGGTAATCTTCTGCGCCATTGGCAGTCTGTTGGGACTTGTATTTGGGTCAGTGTGTGGGCTTCTTTTGAAGAAAATCACCTTATCACTTATGCAAATCTCAGAGTTGCTTCTGGTAGCCCTTGCCTCTTGGATGATAGCCATCATCTTTGGCAGTATGTCTATCCCGTTGGTGCTCAAGTATGGCTCCGAGCGGGGACGTATGTTGCTCATCGTCTCTGTGCTGATTCCTGCAGGCATCGGCTTTGGCATATATAAACTCCTCTCTGTGCTGGGTGTTGCAATGACCGATCAGTTGATTGTAACCATACTGTGTTGTTCACCTATCATTGCTTTCCTATGGAGCTATGTCATGTACAGGATTGGGTATCATATTTTTGCTAAACAGGAACTATAGCAAAGTCCCCCAAATCGTAAACGGTTTGGGGGACTGTTTTACATATGTCTGCGGAAGAAATCACTCTCATCCCGATTGATGTCTTTGGCCTCCTGCAGATTCATATTGACATGGCATACATGCCCCATATACTCCTGAGTCTCGGTGCCATAACACTTCCATTCCGTATCAATGCCTTTGGATGTAAGGAAATCATACATAGGCTCGGCATTTTCCTGCAGAAAATCATAGTATGATGTCATAATGTAGCTCGGGGGATAGTCCTTGGTAATATGCCCCAAGACATCTGTAATCTTCCCCAGTTTCTCCGGCTGCACGCCGAAATAATCCCGAGCAAGGGATTTGCTCATCTTGGCCATACTACCCTTGATCTCCGCCTTGAAATCATAGATACCACAGTTCAGCGCAATGGCACGAATCACAATCTCCTTTGGAATGGTAAAGTCAAAAAGCTTAGCGTACTCCGGGTTGGAATAAATGGTGGCATATTGGCTTAGCATCTGGGCACCAGCCGAATCCCCCACCATAAAGACATGATTCAAATCCATATGATACTCTGATGCGTGGGCAACCATCCATTCCATAACCATATTGGTCTCTTGCAATTGTGCAGGGAATTTGGCTTTCGGCGCCAAATGATAGTTGAAATTTACAAAGACAAATCCCTGCTGTGCCATAAACATGCCATAGAATTTGTATATCTCTTTCGTGCCATACACATACCCTCCACCGTGAATGCTGACAATCACCGGCAATTCTCCTGTGGCATCCTTTGGCAGATACACATCCAACAGATTGTTTGTATCCTCATTGCCGGCATAGTTCAAGTCGCGCATTGCCACCACATCCTCCGGCTTCTTCAATGTTGCATCACGCCGGGCATCTGACTTTCCAGCCATTTTCCCAAATAGAAATCCCGCAAATGACATAATTCTCTCCCTCCTCCAAATAAGTATTCACCGCCAACACCTTCTATAGCATTACCGGCATATTTCTCAAATTACCGTCCTTAACTTTATTGTTAATAGCATAGACATACCCTTCCAGATATTCTCCGTCACAAGTCACCAGTCCGGCCTTCCGCAACTGAAGGGCAACTTTCTGACATATAGCCTCGATGCGTGCCACATTATCCTCCAGGTGATAGGGGAATTCCAAAAGTGCTTCCAAATCATCCGCCACATCCGAAAGCAATTCCAGTTCCCTCAGCCCGCGCATGCTCCATTTGTAATAGGGGCTATACTTGCGGTTCAAAATGTAACATGCTTCCACAGTATGTTTCGCAAAGTCGTTTAACGAGATAGCCGCGGCCCCTCTCTCCCCATGGGCAAAACATCTACTGTAATTGTATTGCCCTGTCTGGGTCATGTAGAAAAGCTCAGAGGCCAGTCTCTTCAACCAGACATCCTCCGGGCAGTCCTCCATCAGTGCCTTTCGTATGCGGCTAAACTCCCCCAATGGGTCTGCAAACACTTCCCCATTGGTGGCTTCCGCAAGGTAAAAAGGAGGGATAGAAAGCCAATCCTCCAAGGATTTGGGCACATCTCCCGTGCCTGTATAAAACTGATAAAAGTCTTTTATGGTAGAGACCCCTCTTCCATCTCCCCCATAATGGCTAAGCTGCTGCATACTCACTCCCATAAATTTCTTTGGAAGTTTGGAGTAAGCCCGAAACAGTTTGAAACCGATTTCTCGCTCATCCTCCTCTGTCAACCACAACTGAAATCCCGGGCCATAGTCATGATCTGCGGAAATCTCATCATCATATCCAAAGCACTCAGAGCCATGTCCCACCAGCCCCACCGCAATGCGGTCCTGATACTGTGGAAACTGTTCCTCAATCATAGGCCTTCCGTATGTCTCATAATATGCTTTTGCTAATTCTAAACCTTTCATAACACTTCTGCTCCTATGGTATCCTTTGACCTGCACTTTCTGATATTGTACCACGTAATCATACTAGTGCTTGCCATATATCTCTTCCGCCACTGTTCTTGCCGCCCTCGCCTGCATATCTCTCCCAAAATATTCCAGGGAAGGGGCGCACTTAGATAAGATAAATGCATAATTGCCATCACGGGGCTGTCTCGGTGAATTCAAATATTCCCATGCCTCATCAAGAAGGCTCTCCACTTCTTCATATGATTGTTCATCCGCATCAAAGGTGGTATGGGCCAGATTAATCAACGATACCGCTATCTCTCCATCGTGGGTACCCAAGTCCTTTAGTATGGTAATGGCTCTGCCATAGTATGTCTTAGCCTGCTGAAACATTTCCATATCTTGGAATGCGGATGCCTGATTGTTGAGAAGAGCAGCATACTCATAGGTATTTGTTTTGCCCTGCTGTCGGTAAATCTGGTCAGCTTTTTCGTAATAAGGCATCCCCTCCTTCGCACTACCAAAAGCTTTCAAAGTGGTGGCAATGTTTACATAAATCACTGCCCCGGAGAGAGTCTCCTGCAACTCCAATTGTTGTAAAAGCTCTATAACTTCGACTATGGCTTCGCGACCTTTGCTCTCTTCTCCCGTTCTTCGATAAAATCCAATCTCTTCATTGCGCACAGTGAGAAGTCCCCGCAAGTCACCCAGGTCGCTGGCCTCCTTCTCCCAATAGAGAAGACATTCCCCTGCCCCCTCCAAATCGTTGTGGGAAAAATAGTCATCCAACTTCTGAATAAAACGAGATGTGTTGATTGTGTCTATCGGTTCCTTGACGCAGGAGGAACACTTCTCTGCTGTAACCTTGTTTTCCATGGGTGTACTCCTTTACTTATCGTATACTCCAGAGAATGCAATCAATCTTTTTTATTGCAGATATGCCTTTATAATCAGGCAATACGCGGTCAAATTCGCTGATACATTCTTTGCCCTTTCCTGTTTCCACAAAATCAGCATACCATTTCTCCATATCATCATAAAGGGCAATTGCATTTTTTAATTTTTCTTCTTGGGTTGCTCCTGTCAAGTGCATATCAAGATTCTGGACAACATAGCGATCCCATATGGGTTTTTCCGGGAGTATTGTGGCAAGCATTTTACTTGAGAATGATGGCTCAATATTTCCGGTGCACTCATATAGGTATGTAATAATATCTGCGAAGGTTGGTGTGCTGTTTTTCACACTTTCAAAATACTCATAAAAGGCTTTTCTCCATGCTTCATTGCGTCTCACAAGGTAAAAACCGTTAAATTTCCGTTGAAAATCACTATCAACAGTCACATTGGTTGTTCTCACTTGTTCCATAATGTATCGGTATTTATCAAGCCCCAGACTTGATGCCAGGCGTTCTTGAAATACCTTGCTAACATCAAAATTCATATTCATAACTTTTTCCTCATTGGATGGGCGAATGAAAGGGTTGCACCATCTTTGGATCAGTTTTCTTTCTTTTCTATTCTACTACTAATACTCTGCGCCTCATTCAATATACGAAGCTGATATTCTGCTATGTCTTTTAATATTTCAAATCGTTCTTCTTTTGATTTACCTTCACGTATCATCTGTGCATTATGTGTTTCGAGATTCGATAGTACTGTTAACTCATTGATTGAAGAATAGTCTCTTACATTACTCTTCTTAGCTAATTCAGGATTTGCATCTCTCCATGCCTTCGCCGTAAATCCAAACAACGCAACGTTAAGAATATCTGCCTCTTCCGCGTATGGTAGCCACCGCAGGTCTTCTCTATAGTTACATGAAGGAATCAAGTAATTCTTGACTGCGTCCGTCTGAATCAAATAATTATTCTTTGAAAGAAATCTCTTGGCATCCCATTCGATTTTCTTAATATCATTTTCCCGTTCTTTTAATCTTTGAAATTCTTTGATTAAATATAATTTAAAGACCGGGCTTATTGCCGATGCAAATTCAAAAGCGATATCTTTGTGTGCAAAGGTTCCACCATAGCGTCCCTTCTTAACCAATAGGCCTATTGCGCATGTTTTCTCAATCCAATCACTTACACTAATTACAAATGTATGTAGACCAGCCTCTTGTTTAAAGTGGTCGAATTCGACCACTTTAAAATTTTGATTATAAATCTGTTCCCAAGTTCCTAAAAATTCAAGAGTATTTCTGTTTCTCAACCAATTTTTAATTACATCCGCTGCTCGAGAGTTGTCGGATTTAGCAGCCGCCATATCTGTTATACAGATGTAATCATCAGTGTCCGCCTCAGTAATTGTGATAGGAATATCCTGTACTGTAATAATTCTATTCTTCCCCATCCTTCTCCCCCTTGTTTCATAAGTTCCTCATACTTGAGTTGATAAGCGATCTGCTTTGATACATATCCAAGAGGATGGCCTTGCTGCTTCCCAGTCTCTTCCAATATGCGAACAAAGATGCCCCATATCCTATTCGCTTATTCTCTCAAAAGCCACCGTCTAAAGGAAGCCGAGAGCGACGGGCTAAACAATAAGGCGATGCTACAGATAATTCTTAAACCGGTAATTAAATTTGCCATGTGCTCCCCTCTCTTTAAGGTTTATCATGCTTTCTCAGCCCACTCAACGTCCTTAAATCCAACAAGGACCATATCATCTTTTACAAGCAATGGTCTTTTTACCAGCATACCGTTGGTGGCAAGCAATGATAACTGCTCCTCCTCACTCATGGTAGGGAGTTTATCCTTAAGCTGCATTTCCTTATAAAGAAGTCCACTGGTATTAAAGAATTTCTTTAGAGGAAGTCCACTCTTAGAATACCATTCCTTCAATTCATCATAAGTTGGATTCGTTTCCACAATATGACGTTCCGTATACTCTATATTATGCTCATC
>JAQXIY010000053.1 GCA_029008035.1 Lachnospiraceae bacterium | reverse complement strand
AAAAACTAATCTCAAGGATGAGATTCAATTTATAATTCAAGGAGGAATTAATATGGTAGTACAGCACAACTTAAAAGCAATGAACTCTAACAGAATGCTCGGTTTGACACAGTCCACACAGGCTAAATCAACTGAGAAATTATCTTCCGGTTACAAGATTAACCGTGCAGCAGATGATGCAGCAGGTCTTGCAATCTCCGAGAAGATGAGACGCCAGGTAAGAGGTCTTACACAGGCAGCAGCTAATGCACAGGATGGTATTTCCATGGTGCAGACAGCAGAAGGTGCTTTGAACGAAGTTCACGATATGTTACAGCGTATGAACGAACTTGCAGTTAAAGCAGAAAACGGAACATTGAAATCCGATGACCGTGATTACATTGATGCTGAAGTTCAGCAGCTTATGTCTGAAATCGATCGTGTAGCTAGCACAACAACTTTCAATGAAAATAATCTGTTGGATGGAAAAGGTGGCACCACCGGTGACGGTAAATTTGCTTTACAGGTAGGTGCAGAAAAAGGTCAGCATATTGATCTTGAAATCAAAGCGATGAAATGCTCAAAGATTGGTCTTACAGCTGGTTTGAGTGCTAAAACTGCAACACAAGCCGCAGCACTTAATACTGCGGTAAAAAGAGCTATTGTGAATGTCAGTGAACAGAGATCAAGTCTTGGTGCTGTTCAGAACAGACTTGAACACACAATTAACAACCTGAATAACGTTGTAGAAAATACAACATCTGCAGAATCTGCTATCCGTGATACAGATATGGCTACAGAGATGGTTAAATTCTCCAACAATAACATTCTTGCTCAGGCAGGTCAGGCTATGTTGGCACAGGCTAACCAGTCCAATCAGGGTGTTCTTTCCTTACTTGGCTAATTACTAAGTTAAGTTCAAAACTGAATAAGATCACTACCGAAAGGAACCAGTCATAGACTGGTTCCTTTTTCTCTTTAAAGTTTTATGGATGTGTCGATATATTACAGATTGTTATTAGAATGTGGGGGGGTGAAGAACGTTTTATGGAAATGAAATTTAGAATTACATTCAAAAGTTTATCAAAAAAAGGTGATAAGGACTTAAGATTTCAGATGGCATTGCTGATAACAGAAGCAAATATCTAACATGAGATTTTTTCAAGGTGTGAAGGACTCACTGATATGGGCGATTAGTCGGGCTTCATACGGAAGTGTGGAGCTTATTGTTTGCATAAGACTCTAATGTTCAGAATGGTATTAATAAATGGCGAGCAATTGATGCTTGGCGAAGATATTGTTATTAAGTCCATGACTGATGTTCGCGTGAATCTTGCCATAGATGCTCCAAGAATAGTGAAGATTGATCGTCTGGATTCTGCAGGAAAAAATAGTGCTGAGTGATGGAAAGTTGGCAACTACAAAGATAAAAAATGTGGTTAATAATCACAATTAAGAGATGACTAGTTCAACTTTAATAATCATGCTGTATTAAAAACTATTCAATAGTAAGAGCAAAAGTAATAATTTCGTTAATGAAAAAAGGGAAAAATGAATTTTCCCTCTAAAGTATTTCCATAAACTTCCGATATAAGAGGTGTAAACACAAGAGCGCAGCTCGTATAAAGGAATAAACCAAAACCCGTGTACAAGGATGTTTGAGGCAGCGGTTTAAGGAAAAGCCGATATGGCTCAAACTCAAGGAGGATTATATTATGGTAGTACAACACAACTTAAAGGCAATGAACTCTAATAGAATGTTAGGTTTGACAACAGCTTCTCAGGCTAAATCAACTGAGAAATTATCATCTGGTTATAAAATTAACCGTGCAGCTGATGATGCAGCTGGTCTTGCAATGTCCGAGAAGATGAGACGTCAGGTAAGAGGTCTTACACAGGCAGCAGCTAATGCACAGGATGGTATTTCCATGGTGCAGACAGCTGAAGGTGCTTTGAACGAAGTGCATGATATGTTACAGCGTATGAATGAACTTGCTGTTAAGGCAGAGAATGGTACGTTAAAATCTGATGATAGAGATTACATTGATGCAGAAGTTCAGCAGCTTATGTCTGAGATTAACCGTGTAGCCAGCACAACTACATTTAACGAAAACAATTTGTTGGATGGAAAGGGCGGTAGTGCAAAGGATGGCAAATTTGATTTGCAGGTAGGTGCAGAAAAGAGCCAGTATATCAATCTTGAAATTAAAGCAATGAATTGTACAGAAATCGGCTTAGTTGGAGATTTGAGTGCAAAGACTGCAACAAAGGCTGCAACATTGAATGCAGCAGTTAAAACTGCTATTACGAACGTCAGCAAGCAGAGATCTGATCTTGGTGCTGTCCAGAACAGACTTGAACATACAATTAACAACTTGAATAACGTTGTAGAAAATACAACATCTGCTGAATCTTCTATCCGTGATACAGATATGGCTACTGAGATGGTTAAGTATTCCAACAACAATATTCTGATGCAGGCAGGTCAGGCAATGTTGGCTCAGGCTAACCAGTCCAATCAAGGTGTATTATCCTTACTTCAGTAATACATAGTTAAATATAGGCCGCTCCCCAAACGGAGCGGTCTTTTTCTATTTCAGATAACTAATCATTTCGTTAACTCGATGAATATAAGTGTGGTTTTCTGACAAGGTTTGGAAACCACTCTTTTTGATATCGTTACATTCATCTTCATGTTTTAAATAATATGCTATCTTATCCATCATATCCTGGTAACCGGAAAAGGATACGTAGTCTTTATTTTCAATAAAACAGTCGGCAAAATCAGTTTGAAAGTTAGAGAGAAGGAAGCCGCCGGCACCGATAATATCAAAACATCTTAACGGAATCCCTGTATGAATGCTACGCAACGATAGGTTCAAATTTATTCGAGAATGGCGGAACACGTATGGAGCCATATCGTAGTAATCTACTTCTCCATGATTGATGCAACCATTCATCTGCACTTTGTTATTATGCGTGTACAAATCTAATCCATAAGTGGATGCGATATTAGTCAGGTATTTATTTCTCTCTACACTTGTAATATGGCGATTGATAACATATTGAGCGTATAGATATTCCGGAGATTCAATACCATCAGGAGCAGGTGTCAACGGAAGCGACTTGTGCATATCGTCCAAAATATCTTTGGGAAGAGAGTCCTGAATGAAGTTGACGCTATAGACCTGCATTTGTGCTGACATAAGTCCTTCCAGATAACCCCGTGTATAGCTGCTTATTCCTTCTAAACGATCAAAGAAGTTGTGCTGCTCATTATATAGTGATCCTACGAAAGATATTCCTGTTTGAGGAGCATAAGGACTTTTTAGAAAGACTTGATCGAGGTTCAATTTGGATAACCTAAAAGGATTAGCTGCCAACGGAAGATAGTATACTGTATGGATTCCTGCGTTATGGAATTCCAGATATAAACTTTTATCAAAAACAAAGATGTAGTTTTTTTCATAAAGTATGGTGTAGGAATACAGCATGACATAGGGGTTGTCATAGGTCCAGGATACATATGCAATGCCGCAAGTCTTGCAGGAAATGGATACAAGAGGAAAGTAGTTGAATGAAAAAACAAAATCCGGGGAGTATTCACGAATATTATTAATTATTAATTGTTCTGTCTTTTCAGATCTGCGAACGCCTTCGTTGGAAAAGGGTATACACTTTACCTCATGTCCGCAAGCCTGAAAGGCTTCTATCATATCCATGTTCCCGATGCTTTTCCACTCTAAAAAAAGAATTCTCATATATGTGCTCCGATTTTGTTGTTGTTTACTACATCATTGTTTTCAACATTTTTGCAATTCTGTGATAGTATGTGTGGTTTGCACATACTTTCTCATGACCATTCAAGGCGATTTGCTTTCTCTGTTCTTCATGAGAAAGGTAGTAGGAGCATTTGTCAACTAATTCCTCCATGCTGCCGTACGTTTCTAAATCGATACCGATTTCAAAATACTCCGGAATTTCATATTGGTAGTTTGACATCACAAATCCACCGCATCCCATAATGTCGAATATGCGAAGTGGCAATCCGGAGATAATTGGCTTTGATGTCATATTCAGGTTGATCTTACTAAGATGAAGTATCTTGGGCATTGTTGATAGAGAATCCACACCATTATGTATCTTCACATTTGTAAGCGAAGAAGTATCGCTTCTTGTATATAGATGAACATCGAATTTTGAAGCCAGAAGATTCAAGGTTTGTATACGCTCTGCTTCTGTAATATAGTTGCCAACATATTGGTGTGCAACTACATATGCATCCATCTCTTCTACTGCATCCGGAAGATGGTAGAAATTGGGCGCATGGGATTTTATATCATGGATGACTTGTGTAGTGAGCGAAGGTTCGATGAAATTGATGCCGTACAATTTGAGAGCAGGTGTTGCAATTCCATGGATAAAGCCTTTTGTGTATTCTGATATTCCTGAAACATTTTGAATCGGGCTTTTTTCTGTATATAGGGAACCTACAAAGGAGATATCATGGTGAAAGCAGGTTCTCTCCTTAGTGGTGATGGAAGATACAACCCGATCAAAGCGCCTGACATTGGCTCCCAGAGGAAGATACTGTATTCTGTCCGGGTTGTAGGGCGAAAAACGAAGATATTGTTCGTAGTCAAACAGAAATATGTGACTGGTGTCATATGTTATAGCTCTGCTAAACAATTCCGGAACGGGAGAATCTACTGTCCAACATAGATAAGGGACACTATAGATATGGCATATTTCAGCAATGTCTGGGAAAAAATTGATGCTGAAAACGATTTGTGGTTTTTCGCAGTTGAAATGCTTTTCTATGATTTTGATTCTGGTAGCAGGAGCAACCAGCTTTGTTTTGATTTCATAGCACTCTTCCATGACTTCAAATCCTGAAGCTTGGAAGGCTTCTATTAGATCTGGTTCACAAATGCTATTGTAACGATAGAAAAGCAATTTCATGGCAAATATCACCTTAATCTTTCTGGAAAAAAATAATCATTTACTAGTTCATTTTATCACACGTTATGTAATAAGTATAAATTTATTGACTAAATCTGTCGATGTATACTAATAGATGAGGTGGATTGTGCCTTAAAGAAAGTAACAAAAACAATCTAAACAACAGAATTGTAGGCCAACAATGGCGAAGGAAGGATAGTTATGTACGAATTGAATGCATCTATGATGTGCGCAGATTTTGGTCATTTGGCTGAAGAAGTGAGAAGCTTGGAGAAAGCAGGAATTGATTCTTTTCATATAGATATTATGGATGGTCGTTATGTGCCAAACTTTGCCATGTCATTAAATGATATGCGTTATATTGCCAATGCCACGAAAACGCCTATTGATGTGCATTTGATGATAGAACATCCAAACAATCTGATACACATGTTTTTGGGGGGGCTTCGCCCAGGTGATACTGTATATATCCATCCGGAGGCAGAGTATCATCCTTCCACTACTTTGCAAAAAATAATAAATGCCGGTATGATTCCGGGAATTGCGATTAATCCGGGGACAAGCATTGAAACAGTATATGAGATGCTGCGTATTGTGGATAAAGTATTAGTTATGTCTGTAAATCCCGGTAATGCGGGGCAGATGTATTTACCATATGTTGGTGACAAGATGGAGCGCTTGTTGGAAATTAAGGAAAAGATGGGTTTCAAAATCTATTGGGATGGAGCTTGTTCTTTAGACAAGATAGAGGAGTTTGCTCCAAAAGGTGTAGATGGATTTGTGCTAGGTAGTACAATCTTATTTGGGAAAAAGCACCTATATGATGAAATACTGATCAACGTGAGAAATCTTGTGAAACAGCAAACGGAATTTGAAGGATTAATTTTTTGAGGATTTTGCGATATGAACACGAATGCCATTCTCTTAGCCGGAGGAATAGGAAGTAGATTGGGGGGTCTCATTCCAAAACAATATAGGGAAATTGGCGGAAAGCCAATGATTTATTATTCGTTGCGAGTTCTTATGGAACATGTGGGAATAGAGACAGTAAGAATTGTGGCTGATGAATCCTGGCATGCATTTATTCAGAATTGTATAAACACGCCAGAGTGGCAGAAGAAGTTTTCAGGTTTTTCTAAACCGGGGGAAAACAGACAGATTTCTATTCGAAACGCGTTGGAAGATATGCAGAAAAAATTGGCGGTTAAAACGGATAATAATGTCAGTGTCCTGATTCACGATGCAGCCAGACCCTTTTTATCTGGCGAACTTCTCGATAGATTGCTGGCTGCGATAGATGGAAATGACGGTGTGTTACCGGTGCTTCCTATGAAAGACACCGTATATTACAGTGAAGATGGGAAGTACGCGTCTAGTCTTTTGGATCGAAGCAAAGTCTTGGCAGGACAGGCTCCTGAACTATTTGATTATGCAAAATATTGGGAGGCAAACAATTCTCTATCATTGGATGAAATGTTGCAGATAAACGGCTCCACAGAACCTGCCGTTAAGGCAGGGATGAAGATTTCGTTTATAGCAGGCGATGAGCAGAATTATAAAGTGACAACAGAAGCGGATTGGATAAGAGCGAAGGAAGTTCTCGAAAAACGTAGCTTCCGGTAATGAATGACTTAGACACATTCCAGAAATAGATAGCAAGGAAGAATAGTATGCATTTTGAAGATTCCTATTTCAAAAATGAGGTAAGAGACGGCTTTTTGATACCGGGAATGGTAAAACGTTCTTGGGCAATGCAAATGGAAATATTGGAAAAGGTTGCAGACATCTGTAAACGTCATCATCTGAAGTGGTTTGCCGACTATGGAACTCTTATTGGCGCAGTGCGCCATAAGGGATTCATACCCTGGGATGATGATTTGGATATTTGTATGCTAAGGGAGGATTATGATCAATTTCATCTATTAGCAAAGAAGGAATTGCCGGAAGAGTACATTGTCAATTGTGTAGAAGACACGGACGACTACGATAATTTTTTGTTGCGAATTACGAAAGGGAGTATGGTATCGATTAACCTTGAGTATTTGAGACAAAATCATGGATTTCCGTACTGTGCCGGGATTGATATTTTCCCTTTGGATTATTTATATGAGGACGAAGAAAAAGAAAAGAAACGGTTAGAAAAAGTAAAGAAACTAATTGAAATTTCTGAAATGAAATCGGATGAGATTGTAAGAATAGGCGAGAAAAAGCTGATTATGCGGATCGAAGCCTATTCCGGTTTGAAAGTTGATCGCTCCATACCACTCTACGATGCATTAGTTAGGATTGTAGATAAGTTATTCAAAGAGGCTCCAAGTGAAGGCGCAAAAAGAGTTGCAGTTATGTATTTCTATACAAAGTTTGGCAAACAAATAAGACCTATGGAGTACTATGAGAAGAGTATCGAGGTCCCTTTTGAAACAGGATACATCAATATTCCGGCAAGGTATGATGAGGTCCTTACGCTTGAATATGGCAGTTGGGGAGTAGCTAACAGGCGCGGCGGATTGCATGACTATCCTTTTTTTTCATTGCATGAACAGAAACTATATGAAGAAAACGGAGCAGTACCCTACCGATTTGAAATGGATAGATTGCTACCGACAGAAAAACAAGAGCGAATGAATCACTATCTGGAATGCGATAAAAATGCCAACATTTTGTCTACTTTGCAAACCGTACACAGCATGATAGAAAATCTCATTTGGCAGGAAAAATGGGACGAGGCCATGACACTCTGTAGCAAATGCCAGGAACTTGCAGTTTTGGTGGGGAACAATGTTGAGGCTTCACCAGAACTTCAGTCACTTAAGGGGAAACCGGAACTGGTGACCTATCTGGAAGAGTATTGTGAAGGCATCTTTCATCTGTATGAAGCTTTTTCTGTGGGAGGACAGACTGAGGCTGCAGAACAAAACAGTTTGTTGTCTGATTTGATTCCAAAGCTGCAATATCTGTATAAGAAGCATCATCGGGAAAAGAAGCAGGTTCTATTTCTACCGGTAACCGGTTCAGATTGGGCGTTATTAAAGCCGTTCTATGATGAACAGTTCTCCTTAAGCGAGGAAGACGAAAAACTTGAGATTTATGTGATGCCATTGCCTTACTACGATAGAGGCAATGACGGTAACGTCAGCGATGCTTATTGGGATTATGAATCCTTTTCAAAGGAATTACCATTGGTGGATTACCATCAAGTTAATTTGGAACAATTTCATTTTGAAAAGATTTACTTTTGTGATCCGTATGATGCATATCAAAGTGGAATGACTGTAGATCCTGCTTATTACTCAGATAAATTATATCGGATATGTGATGAATTGATTCTTATAGATACATTAAATATATCGGATCCTTTGGATGAGAAGACAACAGTAAATTTGAAGCACTATGTGTTGACACCGGGAATGATGCGTGCGGATCAGGTGATCGTGCCGGATGAGGATACCAAGAAGGCTTTCGAACAGATACTGGCCGGAAATAAGAATGGTGCAATAGAAAAGGACATTTATGTGGATCAGCGTCTGATAACCCATTATGCTTGGGAAAAAGTTCCGGGAGAAAAGAAAAAACTTCTTTTCTTTACTAGTATTGCTGATTTCTATGGACATGCGGAAAAACTGTTTACGTGGCTGGATTCCAGATTGGATGTGTTGGAAGAAAGTAAGGATCGCCTTCAGATTTTCTGGGTGGAGCCCGCTGGTTTGCAGGACTCATTTTTGATGGATTGTCCTGATGAGACAGAAGCATATTGTCGGTTCAGAGATGCGTTTAGAACGAGATGTGATGGTACCATTATTTTGGAAGCAGAAGCAGAAATGAGAATAGATGAGTTTGATGCATTCTATGGTTCGCCAGGCTTTCTTTTGAATCAGTGTGCAAGGCGAAAAATGCCTGTCATGGTTCGTAATATGGGATTGAAAATATGAAAGTAATAGGTGCGAAGATGAATCGGAGGTATTATGATTGATAATATAAAATCAATATGTACAAAGTTTTTGTATACGATCATCCCTTCGCTGGAACGAGGCGAGATACCGTTAACAGAAAGTACTATTCAAAGTTTTTTAATATTGATGAGAACCATTTATCAGAATGTTTCTTATTACAGTGATAAAGATGAAGAAGAGTTCAACAAAATTATTAATGAGTATTATGCAACTGAGAATTACCTGAGTGTAGTGGATACCATGGCTTCATTCTTGCGAACTGCATTTTGTGTATTAGAACTGCAAGATAAACTGAACTGTGCCAAGATGAAAGAGTATACGACGCAGACCAAGATGGGGCATCTCCTAAATCGCGACAAAATCAGATTTTGGGAGATGAAGCATACTTTCGATAAGTCTGAACGGTTTACAGGAAGAGGTGTGGTTTATTCGGCTATTACCGGAGATTATGATACAGTTGATGACGATTTTGTGATGAATCCCAACTTTGACCATATTCTATTTACAAATAACAGAAACATAAAATCTGAAAAATGGAAGGTAGTCTTTCTGGAAAATACCGAAGAACTGGATCAGATTCGTTTGGCGAGAAGAGTGAAAATATTGGGGTATCAATACTTGCAGGAGTATGATTATTCTATCTGGATAGATGGTAAGATTAAGATTGTTGGCGACATTGCAGAATACATCAGAAAATATAAAGGAAAAACTCCTATTCTTGCTTTTCCCCATAACATTAATAATTGCGTGTATGAGGAACTGGAAGCTTGCATTGCACTAAAAAAAGACAATAATGATACGATGATCGGCCAGATTGAGGGATACAAGAAGGAAGGTTATCCAGTGGACTACGGAATGGTGGATTCCTGCATTTTAGTTCGTGAACTGAAACACGACAAATTGAATGAGGTTATGGATCTTTGGTGGCACGAAGTGAGTACAAAAAGTTATAGGGATCAGTTGAGTTTTAATTATGCCTTTTGGAAGAAGGATTATGTGTACGACACATCACCGCTGTTTTGTTATCAGAATCCGTATTTTAGTGTGAAGATGCACAATTGTTGATTGAGAATAGTATAGGGATAAAAACTATTAAAAAAATATAGTAGGGAGAGGAATTGAATATGTATATTATTATTCCGGATTTGTACTTGGATTTTGCGTGTGTAGCGGACAAGTGCCCATACTCATGCTGTAAACACTGGAATATTCATATGGATCAAGCAACTTATCAATTAATGGAGAAGCATGAAAAAGAATTAGGTATTAAGGCTTCGGATTGGTTAGTGAAGTGTGATGACCAATATCTGTTTAAGATGAAACAAGGATTTTGTCCTCTATTAGATGAGCAGGGATTATGTAACGTTGTAAAGAAGTTAGGACCCGAGTACTTGTGTCCGACATGCAATGATTTTCCAAGAGCAAAAAAGAGCTATGGCGGAATTGTTGAACCGTTTTTGTCTGTTGCATGTCCGGAAGTGGTTCGAATGATTATGGACGCGGAGAGAATCAACTTTTCCTTTTCTGAAGAAACAACGGAGATTGAAATGGATGGAAAAGAATCGGTTTATTTTTTCGAATCCTCGATTCGTTCTGCTGTGGATGATATTCTACAAAATGTTCCTGAAATTGATCTCTCCGCAAGATTGTTTGCTTCCTACAAATTAATTGAAAAAAGTGTTGCATTGTATGAGCTGGGAAATACGGCATATGAGCAAATTGCAGATGAAGTGTCAGATTATGCTATTCAATATCTGAATATCTACTATGATTATGATTTGCAAGGAAACGTTAGTACTGTGTCAAAATTAGAGATGATGCGTAGGACTGTCCGAAATTTCTCGAGAGATGCCGATAATCGCTTATTTGATGAGCGTTTGACTAATGTGCTGAACTACATAAACGGCGTGACGCAGGAACAATATGAAAATGACTTATCAAACTTGAATAAGGAACTTGATCATTTTTCAGCTTTCTTTAGCAGATATTGGACTTATTTATTGTTCTCCAAATTACTTAATACATCAGATGTGTCGAAAATGAAGGACAATTTTATCTATATAGCAATGGAACTGTTTGCCGTCAAAACGTTCCTGCTTGCCCAATATGTGCAAAGCGGTAAGTTAGAAAGAGACGATATTATCTTAATTATTTCAGAAACCGCAAGAAGACTGGAACACAGCAAAGCATTGGAAAAACAGTGGTATAGCCTATTTGAGAAGAATGATATGGTAAGTAGTGCTTCGCTACTGTTGGTTCTTTGATACTGAACCACGGGGACGGAGTTTTTGGCCTTTTTGGTGTCCCTCCTGGAACGGAGTTTTGGGTTCTTTATGTGTCCCCCCTGGAAAATGCAAGGGACTTTCAGAAGTAAGATGGGGAAGCGTCAACAACATTTTTATAGGATTATTATTTGGGAGAGTATGAGTACAAGTATAGGTGAATTTGCTCGCGTAGCAATTTATGGGAATTCAAAATGGAGTGTACGGCTGAAATATTTATTGGAGGGAAAGTATTCTGAATTGTTGGTTTCCAATGCTGGAATGGCAATACAGGTTACTTCTTTTGTGGTGGAACAAAAGAAACCGGGAGAAACACAGAATACGACAGGTACAGAGGGTGAAAAATGTTCGAAAGTTGGCAGCCCAAGGGATATCACTTTTGATGAATTGAAAGCATTGTATGAGGTTGGAGAGATTGTGGCGGTAATTATTCCAAAGGAGTATTACATAACCTACAATGCTATTATGCAACAGCTCATTAAGTGTGGTATCAACTTAAATGATATATACAATAGCACCCGTATGAATACGATTCCCGATGAGATATTAGAAAATGATCCCGGCTTGATTGTTCCTTTTTTGTCAGATTCCTATTTGTCTTATCTGGAGTATCATGTTGCGGATCACTGTAACCTGAATTGCAAGTATTGTACCCATTATTCCCCACTTGTGCAGGAACCGGTATTTACAGATTTGGAAAAATTCAAACTGGACTTGCAACTGTTGAAAGAAAGAATTGATGATATTGGAGTGATTCGTATTCTGGGCGGGGAACCACTTTTGAATCCTCAACTTTCTGAGTTTATTACATATACAAGAAGATTGTACCCAAAGGCAGTTATCACTGTCGTTACCAATGGCCTTTTGGTAGATAGAATTGATCATAATCTGATTAAAACGATGCAGAGAGAGCTTGCTTTTTTCCATATTTCCTATTATCCACCATTGGAGAAGAAAATAGGTCTGATAAAGCAATTTCTGGTGGAGAATAAAATCCCGTTTACGATCTCACCGAAGATAGAGAAATTCAACAAGACGCAGATTCTTACAGAAAGTGCGGACGAAGATTTCTTCTACAGTTGTTTCCAGGCTACTTGTACCTGTTTGCATGATGGAAAACTATCGCCTTGTTACGCGCCTTTTACAACGAAGTATTTTAACCGCGCATTTGGCAAGGAATTACCGGAAAATGAAGGAATTGATTTACGGCAGTCAGCAGATATGCCCCTAGAGGACTTGAAATGTTCACTGTTATACCCTTTGGAACGTTGCAAGTATTGTATAGAAGGCAAACTGTACGACTGGGAAGTTATAGGGAAAAACAGTAAATTAGATGATTGGATCGAACAGGATTATGCCTAATAGTATTGTACTATTTCATACAGAACTAAATACGCTCAGTCTTTTCAGTGACCAAATGAAGATATACTTTGAAAAACATGGATATGAAATTTACATCTATGATTTGGAAGATTCTGTGAGAAGCATGGGACTTTTGTATGCTTACATACAGACGCACAAAGTGGTTGCCATGATTGGCTTCAATAGTAAAGTATTCGGGGCACAGACACCGTCAGGAGTCAATATCTGGGAAACATTGAGAATTCCTTGCATTAATATTCTGGTGGATCACCCCTATTGGTATCATGACATTTTATCGAAAATGCCCGGTAATTCTGTTGTACTTTGTGTGGATATGAACCATATGAATTATGTTTCAACACATTATCCGCAGATTCCGATTGTTGGTTTTTTGCCTCACGGAGGAACCCAATCAGCCGGACACCGAAAAAACTTTTCCGAGCGTAACATTGATGTGCTGTATGTGGGCAGCCTATATGCTCCTCAAAACATAGACTTGTCAAAACAACGTTGGGGATTTGATGCAGAGAAACTGGTTGCCAAGTGTATAGAGCATTTGAAAACGCATCCTACGGAAACGGTGGAAGATACTTTGCTTCAATATTGTCAGCAGGCAGCAGAATCCTGGACTGATTGTATCCCCTTGGCGGTTTATATGGAACGCTCCATTAGTTTCTTTTTTCGGAATAAACTGTTATCAACCGTGGCAAAGAGTGGTTTGAAGATGCAGATATATGGTGCAGGTTATGAGAACTGTGATTGGATCGCTTTGCCAAATGTCACTTTGGGGGGCATGATTTCACCGGAGAGTGTACTGGATAAGATTGGGGATTGCAAGATTTTGCTCAATACCATGCCCTGGTTCAAAAATGGTAGCCATGAGAGAGTTTTCAATGGCATGCTGAACGGCGCGGTTGTGGTAACAGAGCAGAATCCATATTTTGAAGACACATTGCCGGAAGGAACATGGGTGAAGTATTCTTTAGAAGAGGATTCGCTTTTTCGGATGTGCCGTGAAGTCGGTGAACTTTTAGATGATGAAGAGAGCTGGAACCAAATTACTGCCAAGGCATATGAGTTTGCTTCAAAAGGTCAAACATGGGAGCGTCGTGCAGAAGAGATAGCGCAGGAATTATTGGCTATTTTCTAAATGAACCACCGGGGACGGAGTTTTTGGACTTTTTGGTGTCCCGGTGGCTTTGCAAGTGCATAATGAAAGCCCAGCATTTCTGATGTACATTTTCCAACTACGTTGGGTAGAGAGAATGTTAATCAGAAATGCAGGGCTTGTGGTAATCACTCAATATTTGAACGGTTAATTATTGCAGCAAAGACAAAACGCTCTGAGGTGACTGATTTGCTTGTGTTATCATTGCTTGACCCGCCTGCATTAAGATATTATTCAATGAATACTGTACCATTTCACTGGCCATATCAGTATCTCGGATTAATGATTCGGCAGCAGTGGTATTTTCAGCAGTATTGAGATTTGTATTGTGTGCGTGTTCCAATCTGTTTTGGCTTGCACCGAGTGCGCTTCTTTGTTCTGAAATCTTCGCATCAGCGTTTTTTAATTTGTTAATTGCTGTTCCGGCAGCATCTTGGGTTGACACATCTAAAGGATCAATATTCAGAACCTTTCCATTCATCTGGTAGATGCGAAAAGATTCAACATCTGTTACTTCACTACTGCATTGAATATCAAATGTTTTAAACAAATTGGTTGGTCTTATGGCAGTTAATGCTGTACAGGTAATTTTGCCGGAATCTGGATAACCGCTTCTGGGAAAATAATTTGTAGCAGACTGTTCAGTGGATTGGCCGTTACTGTTTGCAACAACCAAAAGTTGGACGCCATCTTTGATAAGATTGTTAGAATGGCTTACTTTTACACCTGGCAAAATGCTGGATGAAGAAGCGGTACTAGGCAAATTGTTTGCAACAAAAGAATATATTTTTTCCACGATTTGACTTCCATTCGTACAATCTTTTAGATCTACGGAATACTTATGACAAACATGTCCATAAAGATTTGCTGCGCTATTTTGGGACCCATCTGTGGTGAACTTAATATCGAATACTTCTGTGCATGCCTGGCTACAATGAAATGCAAAAGAACCATTGTGAAGTAAGTCTATATTGGAAGCATCAATATTGCTGAAATCTAATGAACCCATAGGATAGAATAAATTGTTATGATTATAGCCCTCTTTCAAATATCCCCGCTCTGCGCTGGAGGATTGAATCAATGTTGTGATAGATCCACCACCAATTGGGTCTACAGTGTAGTCCTTTCCATCAAACAATGGAACTTCATTAAATGTAGTGGTATCTCCAGTTCGATTTATCTCTGATACCAGTGCGTTCATCTCTTCTTGTATATAGGAACGATCTTCATCTGTTAGTGTACCATTAGCAGCATGAATCGATAGTTCATTCATCCTTTTCAGCATTCCGTGCACTTCGTCTAATGCGCCATCAGCTACCTGAAGCATTGAAATGCCATCTTGAATATTGTAAGCTCCCTGATTCAGGCCGCGAATCTGCCGGCGCATTTTCTCGGAAATTGCCAACTCTGCTGCGCCATCAGCAGCACGATTGATCCGATATCCGGAGCTTAATTTCTCTATACTCGTTTTATTTGCCTGACTGACGAGCCCGAACTGCCTCTGTGCATTCATGGCCATCATATTGTGAGTAATGGTCATCATAACTGGTCAGATAGTCCTTTATCTGCTTATTTCATATAAACATCTGATACGTGATCCATCCCAATCACAAATGAGCATCCTTGCACATATCATATATATCGACCATATTTCTAAAAAATGAACCACCGGGGACGGAGTTTTTGGAAAGTGCAGGAATACACTTGCGATATGGAACTGCGCGATGCTATCATGAAAGCGATGAATGAGAATTGTTTTGAGGAATTATATGAAAGCGTATGTACTGGATGATATAGGTGTTTATAACCTAAAAGAAATAGATAAACCTGCTCCAAAGGAAGGGGAAGTGCTGGTTTGTGTCAAAGCAGCCGGCATCTGCGGTTCGGATATTCCGCGTGCATATTTTACCGGAACCTATCATTATCCGCTGATTCCGGGACATGAGTTTGCGGGACAGGTGGTTGCTTTGGGAGACGGCGTGGAGGATAAATGGCGGGGAAAGCGGGTAGGTGTTTTCCCTCTGATACCATGCAAGGAATGTTCACCCTGTCGGAAAAAGCAATATGAGATGTGCCAACATTACAATTATCTCGGTTCCAGAACGGATGGCGGATTTGCTGAGTACGTGACGGTGCC
>JAQXIY010000052.1 GCA_029008035.1 Lachnospiraceae bacterium | reverse complement strand
CTCCATATTTACAATAGGAGAGATAAGTAGGGCCAAATCAATCCTCTTATCAGACAATGCACTCATAGAAAAGAATGCTCCAATGCTATTGGCAATCAATATGATAGAATCGTACCCTTTGCTTACAGAATCAAAGTAACTAGCAAATTCTTCATTCGCCTCCCACGGTGTTTGCGCTTTATAGTCAAAGCCCTCTACATCACATCCTGTAAAAAGGGTTTTGTAGTGCTCTGCTTCCTCTGCACTGCCGCCCTGGCCGTGTACATATATCATTAAGCGATTCATGCCTATTCCTCCTTAATCAACTGCTTTCTGATATGACTCGTAATGGAATCAATGGTCTCTGGCTGCATTTTTACAACACAACTCCACATTCGCACGCCTTGGTATACATACAAAATCACGTTCACAATTTCCTTCACATCAACCTGATTAAATTCCCCATGTTCAATTCCGTATTCCACCAGGGCTGTCCACTTCTTCTCCCCAATCTGATTAAAGTGATCCATCATGTCTCCATCTACACTGCCGGCATACTCATACATGGCAAGGCTGAGAGAATCCTCCGGGCGATTCATCTCGTCTTTCATCAGCTGCAACGCATTTTCCAGAATTGTGGCCGCAGGGATTCCCTTCTCCATTTCCCCAAAGAAATCCATCTGCTGCTTCTGATTCATTCTCTCCAGCAATGCCTCAAATATTGCCTTGGTACTATCAAAGTGACTATAGAGTCCTCCTCGGCTAAGCCCTGTGGCTTCACAAATATCTTTCATAGTAATTCTGTTAAATCCATTTTGGGCAAATACAGTATATGATGCATCAATAATAGATTCTCTTGTTTTCTCTCTCTTTGTGGCCATTTTCTGTCCTCCAGCCAAAAATCGACACTCGTGTCTATTTATATTTTAGACATTAGTGTCGATTTTGTCAAGAAATTATAAGAGATTTCGGGCCATTAGGGACTGTCCCTAATGGCTCTTTTCCAACTTGCGAATCTCCGTTGATACAAAAACCAATGCAACGATAGCTGCCACAACATCGGAAAAAACTGCTGACCAGAGCATTGTAACAATACTCCTTGATATCGTTGCAATGACAATTGATGTAGGAACAAAAACAATCACATCTCTGAGCAATGCCAAAATCGTTGATTTTACACTATTTCCCATGGATTGTAGAATGATTGCCGCTGATTTGATATAGCAGGTCAAGATAATTCCTCCGAGGAATATTCTAATACACAGTCTTGCATATTCCATATACTCTTCTGTGTTATGACTTCCAAACAAAGAAATTACGGTGCCGGGGAATATTTCAAAAATCAGAAAAGACACAACACCTACCAATAATACCAGCTTTGTGATTTTTTGAATTGTCTGCTTTACTCTTTCGGTGTTCCCGGCCCCCATATTGAATCCTATAATCGGCTGACCTCCAAGACTGATTCCGATTATAATAGATATCACAATCCCAAAGACTTTCATAACAATGCCAACAACAGCTAATGGAATAACTGCGCCAAAGGCTTTTCTGGTACTTGCCATGGTTTCATAACCATACTTTACCAATAGATTGTTGTTCACCGCTATAATGACAACAATGGAAAGTTGTACAATCAGCGAAGCCATTCCAACAGATAAGATTCTCCCAACTGTATGCCTCTCAAATGCAAGTGCGTTCCTGTCTATATGAAAATTCTTTGACTTTGTCAGATAGAATATACTCATTGCAAACGTCAATCCCTGCCCCGTGATTGTGGCAAGGGCAGCTCCCTTTACCCCCATAGAAAGGCCAAAAATAAAAACCGGATCCAAAATGAGGTTTGTGAGGGCACCTGCAAGTGTACATGCCATAGCAAACTTTGGCGATCCATCGGCTCTAATAGAGCCATTCAACCCTTGTCCCACCATATAAAATGGAAGCCCGGCGCAGATAATCAAAAAATAGTCTGTTGCATAGCCATAACACTGTGCTTCTTTCGGATCACCGCCAAATAGTCCCAATATTTGAGTCCTGAAAACAAATCCTGTAACACATAGCACAACAGCTCCGCAAATTAAGATCATTAGGCCGTTGCCAACATTTTTATTGGCCTGTTTTTTGTCATCCATTCCAAGTGAGATACTAAATCCCGCCGCTGCTCCATCACCCACCAGAAGGGCCACCCCCAGCGCAAACACCGTAAATGGGTATACGATGTTGGTGGCAGCATTACCATACGCACCGGCACTGCTCCATCCAATAAATATCTGATCAACAATATTATATAAAGCTGCCACAACCATGCTTATTACACAAGGAATAGAAAACTTTCTTATCAGGGTCTCAATCTTTCCTGTTCCCAAATCACAATCTTTCATTTATTCAACACTCCTCTCCAACAACAAAATAAAAGAGTAGCTGCAACTGGATTTACGCAATTGCTGCTACTCGTTCAAATTGATTATATCAATTCTATTCACCTGATTTCAAAGGACATTTTTGACAAATTACATTATTTTACGGAAGCATTCTTAGTCATTTGTTCTGCCAGTTTTTTCCTCTGTCTTCTCTCGTGTGCTAAACTTTCCTGTATTTCATCCATTCTTCTGAAAATGTCTGCGATTGCTTCCTGCTCATCTTGCGGCCGCTCAGGCGTCTCTTGTGAATTGCGGGCTGCTATATCCTTAGCAAATATTTTTCCAAATGCCCATCTCACAAAGGGCTGAATAAAAAATATTTGGGAAAAGAAAGCAAACGGAAAATTAAAGCACACCAGTTTTATCCAGTTGGCAAGCAACGTTGATAAATGAAATCCTGCATAGTATGGATAGTACATCCACGCAGCGAGAAAACTCATCGCAGGACACATAACCAAAACCGTGCAGCAAATGATTACCGTCTCAAAAATCATAGGATGATTTCTTCTGGGATCAAACATTCTGCATGCCATTTTAAACGATATCGGACTTCCCATTACACATTCAAGTATGTAGGCACAGCAAAATTCAATTATCACCACTGCCCATATTGGAAGCATTCTCCCAAACATATACACACCTCCCTGAGCGGCAATGGCATGCAGCACACTGTCGGCTCCGGTGATTTGCATCAATGTGTCTCCATTGACCACATAAAGACTGTAAAATACATATCCGTGCACGGTTACTAATACTGTGAGGAAGGCAAATACCATCCTCTGAAATTGATTTTTTGGCATATACTATTTCTCCTTTGTTCAAACAAAAAACACATGTGGGCAAGGCATATACTTACATTGATAGTCCTCTTGAGGACCACATATTACCGTAATCAGATTTACGTGCCATGCACCACATGTGTCGTTATGTTTGTTATTTAATTCCTTTATATGCTATCACATTTTTGTGCCTTTATGTAAGCACGAAATTTATTATTTCTTTCTTTTCTCCCTGTGCCCCGTCAAAGAGCCATTAGGGACAGACCTGAAGGCCATTGTGATATGTACCCATAAACCTGGACACACTAATCTATGAATTAGACTGAACACACGGATGCTTCCCTGTACTTGACAGGAGGCATCCATTTAGTTTTGGCCTGAATTCTCCGGTTATTATAATAATCTATGTATTCGTCCACTGCCTTTGAAAACATCTCAAACGAGCTATACTCTTTTTCGTATCCGTAATACATCTCGTTTTTCATTCGCCCAAAGAATGTCTCCATAATACAATTATCGTAGCAGTTTCCTTTTCTTGACATAGACTGGATTATTCCATGTTCAGCCAACTTGTTTCTGTAATAAATATGCTGATACTGCCAGCCTTGATCTGAATGAAATATCAGTCCTGACACAGATGGAAATTTCTCGAGTGCTCGCTCTAACATGCGTTTTATTTGTTCTAGGTTCGGACTTAAGGCCAAATCATATGAGATGATTTCGTTTGTATTCATATCCAAGATGGGGGAAAGATAACATTTTCCCCACGAAAAATTAAACTGTGATACATCTGTAGTCCATTTTTGTAAAGGTGCAGTTGTACGAAAATCTCGATTAATGATGTTATCAGCAATCTTACCAACATTTCCTTTATAGGAATGGTATTTTTCTTTTGGTCGTTTTCCTAACAGTTTTGCTTCATGCATTAGTCGTTGAACTCGCTTGTGATTCACTTTGTAGCCTCGGTTTATTAATTCTTTATGAATTCTT
>JAQXIY010000051.1 GCA_029008035.1 Lachnospiraceae bacterium | reverse complement strand
CAAGGAATATTTGCCATCGTGCAAGCACTTGTCAAAATTCCTTTTCGAGATTATTTTTCTCGAATCTTTCAAGGTTGTTTCACTGTTCAGTTATCAAGGTTCTGTTGCTAACCGCAACTCTGATATAATATCATTTATTCAGTAGTGTGTCAACAACTTTTTCTAAAGGTTTTTCCTTTACTCACCGCGTTTCCAGCGGTGCGAAGATTATAATAGCAAAATCATTTCTTAGTGTCAAGGCGTTTTCCCTATAATTTTTCATCTTTTTAGCAAATTTTACAAAAAAAATAGATGTTGGGGTGGTCTGATTAATGACCCCAACATCTATGTCAATCTCTTCTATATTATATAGTAGAAACAAATGCCATAATCAAGTTGTGATGGTACAAATAGGAAAGAAACGCACTGGCATCAATATCGGAAATAATGCGCTCTCCCAAAGGCGTACCACAGATACACGCCACCACATACATTAAAATCCAAATGACAAGCAATCCCTCTACCGCTCCGGCTATAATCCCCATAAAGCTGTTAATCTCCTTAATCACCGGAACTTTGCCCACAGATCTTACCATGCCGCCAACGATTGCCACAATAATCTCTGCCAGAATAAATGCAACCAGAACTGCAATCCCCTGCAGAATAAACTCCGCAATACGAATAGCCACCTGCTCTTGAATTTGCGTTTTGGCATCCTGAATATTATCAGAAAGTTCTGTTTTCACATCTACTTGCAGATTGTCTGCAATATTTTTCGGCATACCTTCTGTCAAGGCATCCCACCAATCCTCAAGAGAATCCTTCTGTCCGTCTTCTTGTGCTTTTTTCTCCAAGTGTTCTACCGTCTTCTCGTACACCTTATCATATACGTTTGTATTGCTGCGCAGGTACTCCTGAATATAGGTATGGGAAAACGCAATAAACACAAAAACAAAAATCCAGGATACAAACCCAAATACCAATCCCAAAATACCCTTTCTCCATCCCTGAAGAATAGAGAAAAACAATATAAACAATGTGACAATAAAAACTATATTCATGTCGTCAGCCCTTCATACCGCCTGTTATTTTATCCGAACATCGGCGATTCTGTTGTCCAGTACCAGATAGTATCGCTTAGCACTGTCCCCCGGTATTATTTTATATATGCCTGTATCAAAGGTATATGCAAATTTTTTGATTCCGTAAAGAGTATAGATGCTTACCGTCTCTCCGTCTGACAGATAAACTTCATTATTCGATAACATCTCTGCTTTGGAATAAGTCCCTGACACCTTCCGCTCACATCTGGGAAAGCCATTGCCGGAGTAAACATTCATCTGATGAATCAGCTTTCCCTCATCATCAGTGACATCGCAAATTATGCCAAAGTACTTGCCATTGCAAAAAACACTTTTTATCTGTCCGTCAACGAAAATCTCTTTGGAAATGCTGGCCTTGGCATTGTCTTCAAAGATTACGATTTCTTTGTCCCCAAAGGCTACCACTTTTCCATTTTCCAGAAACTCTATCTGGGGAAAAATCTGATTGGAAAAGCTGTAGTTGGCAACAATATTGTCAATTTTGTCTTTTCCTTCTTTTCCAAAATTATAAAAAGCAATGGTTGTTTTTATATCGCCACCATTCAAGTCTAATTGGGAGACAACCATTTTTTCCCCGCTCTGGGAAATATCAAGAGACAGAGGATAGCCATTGTTCTCCATGTGAAGCTCTCCGGATGCCAGTACCTCACCCTTGTCATTAAACAATTGCACATACCCTGTATCTTCTTCCTGCATCAACACGGCAACCGTTCCTTGGCTTGCTATATTAGCATCCACAATAGGCATAGATGTCTTAAAACTCTGTTTGAATCCTGTGTTGGTAAGGATAGCTATCTGCGTGCCCTTCCTGTCATAAATAAGGATGTAATTACCACATACATCAATCTGCGGATCCGCCATCTCATAGGTGTAATTCCATATGAGCTCTCCATTGTACTTGGTGAAAAATGCCCCATCCCGGCTGTATTTTAGCAGATTGCCCTGAAATCCCAAATAGTCAGTTTCTGTGGCATCTCCGCGCTCAATAGAAGATTTTTCTGTCAAGTCCTTGTATTGCCACAAATTGTTAAGCAAAACCACCACCACAATAAGTACAAGCCCTATCAAAATGATGGGTCTCTTTTTGATTGGCGGAAAATTCCTTTTTTGTATCAATGTCTCTACAACTTCCTTTTTAGAATACAAATATTGCTACTCCGTAAGGTGGCAACTTATAACGAATGGAGTATTCTCTTCCGTCGCAGTCTTTCTTTGCCGGAGTATACGTCACTTGTCGCTTCTCGTCCGCCCCTCCAAATTTGGCATCTTCACTGTTTAGAATCAACTTATGTCTCTTTGTGGAGATAACACCTACCCGGTAATCATCGTATGCCACCGGTGTAAAATTACATACAAAGAGCAGACTGTTCTTTCCATCCCTTGCCTTACGAACAAAACTAAAAATTCCGCGATAACTATCATTGGCATTGATCCACTCAAATCCCGCCCAGGACACATCCTGCTGATACATCGCCGGATATTTCTTATAAATATGTAACAACTCCTTTACGAAGTCCGATAAATGTCTGTGATTTGGATTGTCCAATAAATACCAATCCAATTCTCTCTTCTCGCTCCACTCCTGAAGCTGGCCAAAGTCCTGCCCCATAAACAGAAGCTTCTTTCCCGGATGTCCCATCATAAAGGCATATCCTGCTTTCAGGTTCTTGAATTTATCCCCTTCAAGACCCGGCATTTTATTGAGCATAGAACACTTCAAATGCACCACCTCGTCATGAGATAACACAAGAATGTATCGTTCATATTCATTGTAACTCATGGCAAAGGTCATCTTGCTGTGATTATCTTTTCTGAAATATGGATCCAGTTTCATATAATCCAAAAAATCATGCATCCAGCCCATATTCCACTTATAGGAGAAGTTCAAGCCTCCGTCCTCAACATCCCCCGTTACGCGAGGCCACGCCGTAGACTCCTCGGCAATCATAAGTGCCCCCTTGTTTCTTCCTCGAATCAAGGTGTTTAAGTGACGGAAAAATTCTACTGCCTCCAAGTTCTCATTGCCCCCGTACTGGTTGGCAACCCACTGTCCGTCATTCTTGCCATAATCCAGGTAGAGCATAGAGGCGACAGCATCCACCCGAAGACCGTCAATGTGATATTTCTCAATCCACATAAGTGCGCTTCCGATTAAGAAATTCTTTACTTCATTCTTTCCATAGTCAAAAATTTTCGTTCCCCAATCCGGATGCTCACCCTTTTTCGGATCTGCATACTCATACAACGCCTGTCCATCAAAATCTGCCAGGCCATGGGCATCTCTTGGAAAATGTGCCGGAACCCAATCTAAGATAACGCCAATCCCCTTCTTATGGAGATAATTAACCAAGTACATAAAATCCTCCGGACTTCCATAACGGGATGTGGGAGCGTAGTATCCTGTTACCTGATATCCCCATGAGCCATCAAAAGGATACTCGGAAATACCCATCAATTCCACGTGGGTATACCCCATCTCACAGACGTATTCTGCCAGACTTTTCGCAAATTCCCGATAAGAATAAAACCCATCGTTTTCCTCTGTGGGATGCTTTTTCCAGGAGCCCGGATGTACCTCATAGATGGACATGGGTTGCTCCCAAAATTCTTCCTGTTCCTGACGTTTTTTCATCCAGGTGGTATCTGACCATGTAAAGGTGTCCGGCTCAGCAATCTTGGAGGCCGTGCCCGGTCGCAGTTCTGCTTCAGAAGCATAGGGATCTGCCTTGTAAAGCTTTCTTCCATCCGGCGTATAAATCAAATATTTGTACAACTGTCCCGGCTTTGCTTCCGGAATGAAAATCTCGAAAATACCGATGTCGGAGTCCGGCAATCTGGTCATCATATGGGAAGTTTCATCCCAATCGTTAAACTCACCGATGACAGCAACCGATGCCGCATGTGGTGCCCATACATCAAAGTAAACTCCTGTCACACCCTCTTCTTCACTGACGTGTGCGCCAAGCTTCTTGTAGATATCGTAGTGTGTAGCATTTCCAAATAAATACATATCCAGGTCTGTAAAATTGCTCATATTTGTCTCCCCCTTTTTATATCTCAAAATCCTGTTCTCTCAGGATTAAGTTCCCCTCTTCATCATAGCGCTTGGTGCCCAGTCGACTGAGTGCCCCTCTGATGCCCCCCTTTTCAGCGTGATCAATGGCCTCTTCCATGATATCTCGAACCTCAATCAGCGATGTGGGATGATCCAATCTCTGGATTAAATTGATACGGTTGTACATGGCAAGAATAGCCATTTCATCCAGGGCATATCCCTCTTCTAAGGCATATACTTTTCCAAAGTTCACCAGTTCATCTATGGTAAAGATTGGAATGGTAATCTTTTCTGTAAACATAGCAGCAAATGCTGTATTCAGTGAAAAGGTCTTTTCAATTCTATTCTTCTCATCCTCCAAAAATACCAGCACGTCCGTATCATCCCGAGACATCAGCTGGCGCATGCTCTCCATGGTCTCTTCATTAAGATCTGCCGCCTGTTCTATGATAAGGCAACCGCCTTCAACCTTTGGTAAAACCGCCTTAACATCCTTATGGTTAAGCTGAGCGGCATCAATCTTTCCTACATTGCCACCAAGCTTTCCTGTCTCTGTCTGCAATACCTTGATGATATTGGAAGCCAGCATCGTCTTTCCACTTCCCACACCACCTTGGATAATAAAATTACCTGCACCGGAACCCGCTCTGTTATCCAGGTGATATCTGGCGCCGGTCAATGCCTGGCATATGGAACTCTCCATGCCGGCAATGGGCATAAAGTAGGAGAATATCTCCTTCTCATCCTCAGATAATTGCTTTGTGGGAACCTCTTCCGAAATGGCCTGTTCCAGCACAGCCTCATCCAGCAATTCTGCCATCTCCGCCGAGTCCAAAACCACTTCTTCTATCTCAGGGAGAATATCTTCCTCCTCCGGTGTCTGTTCCGTCTCTTCTGCTTCTTCCTCAAAAGCCGGCTCTTCTTCCGCCACACTCTCCGGTTCCGGCTCAATCTCCCGGGAAACTTCCACTTCATGAGCATCAAGCTCCACTTCTTTTACGTCCTCGTCCTGTAAAATCCGATCAATCTCCTGCTGCAGCATGTCATTCATATCTGCAACAATTTTGCTAGCCTCTTTCAAATCCACGTCTGTCACATCCTCTTCCATTGATTCTAGCTCCGGCGGCTGCCATTCTTTTGTATCCTTCTGCTGTGACCGCTTGGCAATAACCGGCATGTCTACAGTCCTATCCTCCTTGATAACCTTTGCGTCACCGGGATCAACCACGGGAATTTCCAGTCCCACGCCTGCTATGGTTCCCTCCGGCTGCAGCTTAGGAATCTGAAATCCCGCTATCTTTTCCCCGGTCTCCAGTTCCTTTGTCCCCACGGCATCCGATACATCTTCCTGTACTTCTTCCTCTTTGGGCTCAGGAACTTTGGACATATATTCTTCCTTCAGTAATTCCGTAGAAGTGGCTCCGGCATCTAATTTCGGCATTGCTTCCTCCAGACGATCCATGATCTGACTGGCTTCCATTAACGCAATGTTCTTGGCAGATTCCAACTTAAGCTGCTGTGCTTCCTGCAACGTTGCCTCTGCTGCTCGCCGGGTCTTCTCCCACTCTTCCATCACATCTTCAATTGTCATCTGCCCGGATATCTGCTCCTCAATCTCCTTCTGCTCCGGAACAAGCAGACTTATCTGTCCATCATATTCCTCGGCCAGATATCCCTGAAAAGCATCCACAATAGTGGCATCTAATTCCTGACTTGCCTGCTGCTTTTCCATCGCAAGAGCCTCTTCTTGCTCACTTACCTGCAAATACGGAATTTCCTCTACCAAATTCTTGATATTTTCCATATTTTCAGAAACTGCCTGCTCCTCCGTGGCACGCATAATCTCGTCGATATTTTTCTTAATTTCTGCCTGAAGATTGATGGTATTAAACCTGTCTGCCGGCAGTTCAACCCGCGGAATGGCAATCGTCTGTGGAACAATCTCTCCTGATTGCAACAACTCATTGGCACGAATCTCTGTAATGCCGTCTCTTTTCTGTTGGAAATGGCGATATTTATCTTCCTGCATCTTATCAAGCGGCTGGTAAATCATCTTCATCTCTAAAGCCCGCTCCACATAGGGACCGTCTCCAAACCAAAGAATAATCTCATCGCACAAATCAATGCACTTATCTACCTGCATGGTTTTGTGATAAAGATATGCCAACTCATAGGCCCACTCCTCCGTAAAGTCGTGCTCCTTTAATTCCTCTAAAATAGCAATGAGCGTGGTATTGTCTGCGCCCTTTGCCTTGCTAATCTGATATTTGATAATGTACTTTAAACTGTCATGAGGTGCAATCTCCACAAACTCTTCATAGAAATCTTTGGCCTCATCCAATTCTCCCATCTTCACACATAGCATTGCCAAATGATAGATAATCATTCGTCCGATAGGAGAACGCTCATGGGCCATATAGAGCAATTCCTTTGCCTCCTCAAGGCGGCCGGCCTGAACACAGATTTCACTGGCCTTCACCAGCACATTCACATTGTGAACTTTGCGCCAGTTAATGCTATCCACCAAGTCCATTGCCTCTTCCGTCTTGCCCTGGGCAAGCAAATCTTTCATTTCTTCGTACTTTGTTTTGAATTCTATTTTATCCAATCTGTCCACCTCAATTGTTTTTATGTCATCAGGGACATAAAATTACAGTTTCAGTATAGCATTATTTTTTATTTTCAACCGGTTGCTCTTCCTGTTTGTTCTTGCGAAGAAGTCGCACTCTCTTCTTGTTGTGGTATTCAGCATCGTGAGAAATCAATGTGCGATCCGACACACGAATACTGTCTAAATCCACATATTCCCTTGTCTCTTCCGGCAAATTCTTTTTTCTGAGAAGATGCTTGGTGAATCTTCCGCACAAATAGTAAATCAGCGCCATAGTAGGTACGCCCACAAGCATGCCGGGCAAACCAAACAGACCTCCGCCAACGACAATGGCCACCACCACCCAGAAGGAAGATAATCCGGTGGAGTCTCCCAGAATCTTTGGTCCAATGATATTGCCATCAATCTGTTGCAGAATAATAACAAATATCAGGAAGTAAATGCCCTGCATCGGTTCTGTCAAAAAGATGATAATCACCGTAGGCACTGCACCAATATATGGTCCGAAGACAGGAATAATATTGGTTACGCCGATGATAATGGATACCAGCATAGGATATGGCATCTTGAAAATCAGCATACACACATAGCAAATCAAACCGATAATGAGAGAATCAATCAACTTGCCGATGATAAATCCATAAAATACCTCCGATGCCTTTCGATTAATCTCCATCAGCGTATTGGCATGCTCTGTCTTTAACAGACTGTAGATGATTTTCTTGGTCTGAGCCTTAAAGGTCTCCTTGCTGCACAGCACATACACAGAGACAATGATACCAATCAGGATATCTATAAAGAATTTGCCTACACCAATTACACTGCTGGCAATCAGAGAAATCCCTTCCTTGGTACTGATGTCTATGTATTCCTTCGCCATATCAAGAGCTGCATCAATAGCCTGATCTGCCGCACTTCCCTTTGCTCCCAAGATGGCTTTTTCGTATCTGCCCCTTGTAATTTCATTTGCCCAATCCAACACACCATCAATCTGATCTCCCAGGTTGGTTACCAAAAACTGAATGGTACTGTACAACTCCGGAATAATTGCCACAAAGGTTAAAGCGGTTATTCCCACAATGATCAGAAGTGCTATTAGGGAAGACAACATACGGCAAGTCTTCCTGGCTTTTTTCTCTGATTTGCTGTGCTTAAGGAAAAATGGCAACAGGTTTCTCTCGAAGAATTCCATAAACGGATTCATGAGAAAAGCCAAGATAAAGCCAATGATGATTGGCTGCCAAACACCTATAAATTTGTCCCATCCTTCGCCCAAGCCTTCATATCTCTTTACGCAAAAGTAAAAGAGAATGATGCAGCAGGAGGCAAAAATTACCACTCCTGCTATTGTCATCACTTGGCGAAACAGTCTTTTGTCCGCTTCTTTTTCCCTTTGTTTGTCCTGTTCCATTTCAAACTCCTGCTAGTCTCTATAGTAGTTAATCAAACATCCTTTAAGAATAATATCTCTCTCGTCGTCTGTGAGCGCACCCAGTTTCAAGGTAAACTCTTTCATTGTGCCATCCTTTACCACGAAGGCTTGAATCGTGTCAACTTTATCTTCGATTGCCTTGCGTATCTGTGGTACAAACAGATAGTCACCGTTGGTAAAAGGCAACTCTCCTGCCGGAATCAAGAATGGCAACATACCCCAGTTGATCAGGTTAGAACGGTATCTCTTGGTGGCGTATTCATTGGCAATATTTGCCCAGCCGCCCAGTACCTTCTGGCAAGATGCCGCCTGCTCTCTGGCAGAGCCGTCTCCCGGCTTCACAGCGAAAATCGTGCTTCCCACACCGAAGTTATCATGGTTAATGTGTGGATAATCCTTCTTGATTACCTGCATAATCTCCTTGAGTTCCGGAACAGCCTCTCCCGCACATTCCCCTGCCTCAAGGGCCTTCTGTGCTTTCTGAATCTCTTTTGCACGGCCAACGTACTCCGGATCTTTTCTGGACAAAGTAAATTCTGCCAATCCAAGAGGATTAGAGCGATAAGAAGATGTCTCTCCGGACGGAATCAGCTCATCCGTGGTGGTGACAGGGTCATGAATCTCTGATACCACTTTCAAAACCAAATTCTCCGGTAAAGCACTCATAGCCGGCCAGTCCTTAATGTTAGGGCCAAACTTAATCTCTTCTTCCGGTTCTGCCACACCCTTGCTGTCAAATACACGATTATCGTAAATGGTCTTATCGAAGAAGTACTTCGGCTTAGTATAGTTCACATCAATATCTGTAGCCGCTGTGAGATAACCCTTGTTTGCTGCTGTTGCCGCAATAGAACGGGCATCCATAAGAGCCACAGAAGAAATCTGTCCGCTCTGCAACTTAGAACCTTCTCTGTTAGGGAAGTTTCTTGTGGAGTGACGAATGGAGAATCCGTTGTTGCTAGGTGTATCTCCGGCTCCAAAGCATGGCCCACAGAATGCTGTTTTAACGATGGCGCCTGTTGCCATAAGATCTGCCACGCAACCATTTTTCACCAATTCCATATAGATTGGCGTACTTGCGGGATATACACTCAAAGTGAACTCATCCGGTCCGATGGATGCACCTCGAAGAATATCTGCCGCATCGGTAATATTCTCATAGCCACCGCCGGCACATCCTGCGATGATACCCTGGTCCACATAAAGTCTGCCACCTCGAACCTTGTCCTTCAACGTAAAATCTACCTGCCCGTCCAAGCTGACTTTTGCTCTCTTTTCACAGTCCTCCAGGATGTCCATAAGGTTGGCATTCAACTCATCGATGGTGTATGTGTTGCTTGGGTGGAATGGCATTGCAATCATAGGCTTAATCTCGCTTAGATCAATCTCAATCATGCCGTCATAATATGCCACTTCTCCCGGCTGTAACAGTGCAAAGTCCTCTGATCTTCCGTGAATCTCATAGAACTCTTTTACCTTGTCGTCTGTCTTCCAGATAGAGGAGAGACATGTAGTCTCTGTGGTCATAACATCCACACCGATACGATAATCTACGCTGAGGTTATCCACACCGGGACCTACAAATTCCATGACTTTATTCTTCACATATCCCTTGTCAAACACTTCACCGATAATTGCTAAAGCAATATCCTGAGGTCCTACACCCTTTGCCGGCTTACCTGTCATGTAGACACCTACCACTCCCGGCATAGGAATATCGTATGTCTTGTTCAAAAGCTGTTTTACAAGCTCAGGGCCACCCTCGCCCATAGCCATGGTTCCCAGCGCACCATATCTGGTGTGGGAATCGGAGCCGAGAATCATCTTGCCGCCGCCTGCCAGCATCTCTCTGGCAAACTGATGAATAACTGCCTGATGTGGTGGAACGTAAATTCCGCCGTACTTCTTGGCACAGCTCAGTCCAAACATGTGGTCATCCTCGTTGATGGTTCCGCCTACTGCACACAAACTGTTGTGGCAGTTGGTAAGAACATAAGGAATCGGGAACTTCTCAAGTCCTGACGCTCTCGCTGTCTGGATAATACCTACATAGGTAATATCGTGGGATGTGAGCTTGTCAAATTTAATCTGAAGCTGCTCCATATTGCCTGATGTGTTATGTCTCTCTAAGATACCGTATGCCATAGTCTCCTTGGCTGCTGCTTCTTTGGAAACATCACACCCTGTCTTTTGCTTAATCTGTGCTGCTGCCTCCGGGCCGTCTGCTACAAGCTCTGTTCCTTTCAGCAAATACACACCTTGTTCGTAAAGTTTCATCTGTGTCCTCCTAAGATTTTTTGTCTAATATTTTCCCAAGGAGGGAAAAACCTTTCTTTTCCTCTCCCTGTTGATCTTCTCCATCTCTCCACTCAAAGTATTCGTTGTCCAGCTCTTGGGCCATAGCCTTTAGCTCTTCCTCAGACAACTCCTTGGTTGCCCCGTCACCTTGCTCCGGCTGGGTGTCATCCTCCTCCAGCGGGATCCCATTCTGCAGGAAATATTCCTTGTTGATTCGAATCTCCGGCTGTACGCTTGCATAGGTCGTGGTAGAAACGTGGCCCTGACCGGACTCTGCCTTATCCTTCTCCTGCTGTAATCGACGATTCTCCTCTTCAATCAGTCGAAGATACTTCTGGGTATCAATCAAATCTTCCAACTGAGACTTCAACTCAGATTGGTTATCCTTGACCACACGCCGCTCCTCATCCATCTTCTTCTTCGTGTCGGAAAAAATCTTCTCCACCGACTTATTGGCATCCGCAATAATATCCTGGATACTGCGAAGAGCATTGTCTGTGTACATAATGGATGCTGCGTAGATATCTTCTGCTTTCCGGGATGCGGCAAAGATGATATCATCCCCCTGCTTTTGCATTTCCCGATTAGCCTTGTCCTTCTTCCTCTGAGAAAGCTCATGCTCATCCATCATGTCATACATGCATTCGTTGAGCTCCTTCAACAAATCCATCATCTGGTTCTTGTCCACTACAACGTCCTTTTTGCTACCGTTGTATGGTTCCGCTTTGGAAAAAAGTACATGAATGTCTCGCAGTACCTTTTCAGTACGGTCCTGTGCTCCCATAATGACACCTCAACATCTCGTATTCTGTGGATAACCCTGCACGTAAATTACAGAATCCTACATATTAAAAATATAACATAGGGGCAAAGTTATGACAACGATTGTTGCGCAATTTCCCCTGGGAAAACGAGATATTTTTATTTTTCAAAGGGCTCCACCACTCTGGGCAGAATACCGTGAATATATGCAATCAGTACCCCATAATTGGTGATGGGAACTTCCTGTTCGCTTCCATGGGAAATGCGATATCTCATTTCCTTTACAGGCAAGGTGCATCCACCGCAATGAACCACCATGGCATAGGGAGACAGATCCTGTGGAAACTCTCCTCCGCTGGTAAATCGATACTCTAATCTTTTCCCGGTGTATTCAGAGATCCACCGTGGCATTTTCTCCGTTCCGATATCACCACATTGGCGATGATGGGTACAGCCCTCGGAAATCAAAACCATATCCCCATCCTTCAACTGTTCTATAGCTTTTGCCCCCTCAATCTGAGTGGACAAATCCCCTTTGTACCGGGCCATCAAAATAGAAAATGAGGTAAGGGGCACATCCCGGGGCACCTGCTTTGCCACCTGCTCAAAGGCCTGGCTATCCGTGATTACCAGACGGGGTTTATCCCGCAGAGCACGCAGCGTATCCAATAGTTCTGTCTCTCTGGTGACAGCAGGGATTGCCCCTGCCTCCAATATATCTCGTATGGTCTGCTGCTGCGGCAAAATCAGTCTCCCCTTTGGAGCTGCAGAATCGATGGGAACCACCAAAACCACCACATCCTTGGGAGACAGCAAATCCTTTACCAGTGGATGCTCCTTCTCCTGTGGCACCAGATGTGTAATGGCCTCCTTCAACTCATAAATCCCCTTGCACTCTCTGGCGCTGACAGTACAAATGCTGTCTTTAGATATTTCCAAAAAATCTACAAGTTCTTTCTCTCGCTGGTTCAGAATTTCCGGGGCGTTTGAATTTCCTTCCAATTGATCTGTCTTATTTATCACCACGAGATAAGCCTGGTTTTTCTCCTTGGCCTGCTGCAAAAGTTCCCTTTCCAGATGCCAGTCCCGGTCAGATACGTCCACCACAAAAATTGCCACATCCGACATACGTAGCATCTGAATGCTCTTTTCCATGCGCTTTTGCCCCAGGGTACTCTCGTCGTCCAATCCCGGGGTGTCAATCAACACAACGGGGCCTAAAGGAAGCAGCTCCATTGCTTTTTTTACGGGGTCGGTGGTGGTTCCTTTTACCTGGGATACAATGGCTAGATCCTGTCCGGTAATGGCATTAATCAAACTGGACTTTCCCGCATTGGTTTTCCCAAAAATTCCGATTTGTATTCTCTCGCCGCTGGGCGTCTCATTCATTCCCATATGATATTCTCCTCGCTAAAAACGGAAGTCTCTCCGTCCTTCATGAATCTGTTCAATGTAATCCTTAGCAATCTGACGGACTTTGGGGTTGGTAACCACTTCCAGTTCTCTTGCAATCAACTCCTCACCCACTTTCTTTGTCTCAGGTGATGCGTAATCCTCCAGATACTCCTTCAAGGTCATCAGGGCATTCGGATGACAGCAGTTCACAATCTGCTTACTCTTCAGCAGAGACATAAAACGGTCACCCGTACGGCCTTCCCGGTAGCAAGCAGTGCAGAAACTTGGCACATAATCCATTTCCATCAGCCACTTCACCACCTCATCCAGCGTTCTGTTGTCGCTTACGTCAAACTGTGCGGAATTCTCCTCCTCCGGTTCCGGAGAGACATAACCGCCAACGCTTGTTTTAGAGCCGCCGCTAATCTGGGATATTCCAAGTTCCAAAACACGTTCTCTGCACTCTTTGGACTCTCTGGTGGAGACAATCATTCCTGTGTATGGAACCGCAATGCGAAGGCAAGCCACAATCTTTGCAAACAGATCATCTGAAATTCCGTTGTCAAAGGTATCCGGATCAATGTCATCTGCACGACGAAGTCTTGGCACGCTGATGGTATGCGGTCCACATCCCTTTGCAGCTTCCAAATGCTCTGCATGCATAATAATGCCCGTGAAATCATACCGGTAATTGTTTAGGCCGTATAAAACACCCAGTCCCACATCATCAATGCCTCCGTCCATAGCACGATCCATGGCTTCCGTGTGGTATGCGTAATCGCTCTTTGGCCCCGTGGGGTGAAGCTTTTCATAGGATTCCTTGTTGTAAGTTTCCTGGAACAAAATATAGGTTCCGATACCGGCCTCTTTCAGCATACGGTATTCCTCCACAGTTGTTGCCGCGATATTGACATTGACGCGGCGAATGTCACCATTTTTGTGATGAATTCCGTAGATTGTCTTAATACTTTCCAAGATATATTCAATGGGATTGTTCTTAGGATCCTCTCCGGCTTCCAGCGCCAAACGCTTGTGACCCATATCCTGAAGGGCAATCACCTCTGCCTTAATCTCCTCCTGAGACAGTTTCTTTCTGCGAATATGCTTATTTTTCGCGTGATACGGACAGTATTCGCAGCCGTTGATACAATAGTTTGACAGATAAAGTGGAGCAAACATAACAATGCGGTTGCCGTAAAACTCCTGCTTAATTTCCTTTGCCAACTGGTAAATCTCCTGATTCTTATCCTCAAGCTCACAATCCAAAAGCACCAGCGCTTCCCTATGGGTAATCCCCTTCATTTCTCTTGCCTTTGTGAGAATCTGATCAATCAACTCCCTATTGTTTTTGTTTTCCTCTGCGTAAGTCAGGCAGTCTTGAATCTCCTCATCGCTGATAAATTCTTCTGCCTTAGATGACATTACATCATACATAGCATCGTCCTCCTTTAAAAATTTATTTTACATTTAATTTCTGCATTCTTTGTTGAAAACTTGGGGCATCTCCTCTATCTATTGCCAATTCATATCCTATGGATTTCACCCTGTTTTCCAGACAATTTCTACATTCCGCTGCCTCATCTCCCGTGCAAATCTTATTATCATACAGTTCATACTGCTTTCGCACTGCGGTGGGAGATAAGTTTGGCATCAACACATTTGCCCCGGCCAGGATGCCCTTTTCCCTACCTCTGGGATCAATGGTCCCCAAAGAGGTTGTGGCCGGAAGCAAAACATCCGGCTTTAAAATGCGAATGAGAGACAAAAGATACAGGGTTTGTTCCGCGGTTCCCCGGGATTCCTCTGCAAATGGGGTGGCGTGATGGGGTACAAAAGGCCCGATGCCCACCATTTCCGGCTGAAGTTCGGTAATGAGTTCCATGTCCTTTACCAGCGTGGCCGGCGTCTGTCCGGGGGACCCCACCATAAAGCCACATCCCACCTGATATCCAATCTCTTTTAACGTGCGCAAGCACTCTATGCGGTGTTCAAAACTCATCTCCTTGGGATGCAGTATTTCATAATGGTTTTTATCCGCAGTTTCGTGCCGTAAAAGGTATCTATTTGCCCCTGCTTCATACATCAGTTGGTAACTTTCCCTTGTTCGTTCCCCTATGGACAGGGTAATGGCACAGTCCGGGAAGTTTTTCCGCAATTCCCTAATCACCTGACACATCCATTCATCCGTAAATGTGCCGTCCTCTCCTCCCTGCAGGACAAAAGTGCGAAATCCCAGGCCATATCCCTCCTTGGCGCAGGACAGAATCTGTTCTCTTGTAAGGCGATACCTCTCTACCCGGTGATTTTCCCTGCGGATACCGCAATACAGACAGTTATTTTTGCAATAATTGGAAATCTCAATAAGACCTCGGGTATATATCCTTTTTCCGAACACTTCCTTTGCCCTTTTCCTTGCCAATTTTTCTGCAAATTTTGCCACTTCCTTATTGTCACAGCGGAGTAAAACGTCCCATTCGGCGGAAGTAAGCCTATGCTCCCTATCCAGTTTTTCAATCAGGTTCACCTTATGCTCCATGGGACACCCCTGCCTTGGAATATACCGCCTTTGCCGTAATCCCCGGAATATTTCCTATTTTCCCCGAAATAGTACTAATCACATCCTGAGGTGCATCCACCACCACACTGATAAGAGATATTCCTCTTTTCTCATAGGGAATCCCCATGCGTCCCACCACATACTTGCCGTATTGGTGCAAAATGTGATTCAATTCCTCAGCTCGTTCCCATTCCTCCACCACAATGGCCAGAATTGCTACTCTCGTCTCCATATAACCTCCAAACAAAAAAGTCTCTGCATCTTGCGATACAGAGACCTCAATCTATCTGTGAAATCATACACTTATCCTATGATTCTTCTCGTTACGGTATCTTTACCCTCAGGTCTCCCTTTGGACGCAGATGCATACAAACTATTCTTTTAAAAGCGTTACCTCCACAGCCTGCTCAACTCAGGCACCCTTGCGGCACCCGGAAACTCCTTCTTAGTGCTGCTCCATTCCTGACCTGACACGATTCGTAGGCATCCGTCGCGCAAGACCCAAGTATCAACGCCACTTATGGAGGCCGCTCCTTGACATTGTATGAAAAATCCTTTCGTTTGTCAACTTAGGAAGTCTGCTTCTTCTGCTCCCGAAGATCCGCAAAGAACTCTGTCAAAATTGCGGAGCATTCTTCCTCCAACACACCTCTCTCCACATCCACCTGATGATTAAACCCTGTCATCTGTAGAATGTTTAAGACAGAACCGCCGCAGCCTGCCTTTGGATTCATGCTTCCAATCACCGCCCGTTGCAATCTGGCTTGTACCATGGCTCCCGCGCACATTTGGCAGGGCTCTAAGGTAATGTACATGGTGCAGTCCTCCAATCTCCAATCTCCTGTCTTCTTGCAGGCCTGTTTAATGGCAATCAGCTCCGCATGGGACAGCACATTTTTGTCTGTGTTCCGCTTGTTATAGCCTTTTCCAATCACCTTGTCATCTCTCACAATGACACAGCCAATGGGCACCTCGTTGATATCCCTTGCCTTTCTTGCCTCCTTCAGAGCCAGCTTCATATATTTTTCATCTTTTCTTTTTGCTTTGTTCTTCTCAAATTCTTCTTTTAGTGGCATGTGGAAATTCCTCCTCCAAACTGTTATACTTTGTATTATATCACAATAAGAAAAAACAGGTAGGCATCACTTGAGGATTCTGCCAAAAGGAATGAAATTATGGAAATATATGGAATGCAAAAAACGACTCTGGTGGATTTTCCGGGGCACGTGGCCACCACACTTTTTACTGCCGGATGCAATTTCCGTTGTCCCTACTGTCACAACGGGGATTTGGTGGAAAATATCAGCGATTTAACCCCCTACAGCAAGGAGGAGATTTTTCAACATTTACAATCCAGAAAAGGTGTGATTGAGGGGGTGGCTATCACCGGTGGGGAGCCGACTCTCCATTCGGACTTACCGGACTTTATCCGCTCCATAAAGGACATGGGTTACCTGGTAAAACTGGACACCAACGGCACCAATCCTGCTATGTTAAAGTCATTGGTAGCAGACGGCTTGGTGGATTATGTAGCGATGGATATCAAGCACTCCCGGGTTAAGTATCCCACAGTGGCATGCTGGGACATTTTTTCTATGGATGATATTGCAGAATCTGTAGAATTCTTAAAATCCGGCGTTGTGGATTATGAATTTCGCACTACTTTATGCGTAGAGCTTCATCGAGAGACAGACATAACCGCTATCGGCCTGTGGCTGGCAGGAGCAAAGGCATACTACCTGCAGCCTTATCACGAGTCGGAGCAAGTTCTTCACCCGGGATTCCATCCCCACAGCAAGGAAAAATTACAGGATTTTGTGACGATTCTTTCTGCCTTCGTTGATAAGGTGGAGATACGAGGATTAGATTGATGAATTTAGAACAAGAAACGCCCCGCCTTTTGATGCGGGTATTAACCAAAGAATACGCTCCTCAGGTGTTGGAGTTTTACAGGAAAAACGCTGAGATTTTTGAACAGTATGAGCCCATTGTGGGGGATGATTTTTACAGTTTGCGACATCACGAGCAGCTTTTATCCCATGAATACAATGAAATCATAAAGCTTCGAATGTTGCGGTTTTGGCTTTTTGAAAAAGATAACCCGGAAGAAATCATCGGCACAATCTGTTTTCAGAACATTACACCGAATATCTTTGCCTCTGCCAGCGTTGGATATAAAATGGATGCCTCCTACCGACGCCAAGGTTACTGCTATGAAGCCTTGGTTTCCGGCCTCAAACTGGTGTCGCAGGAGATAGGCATACGCCGTTTTGAAGCTTTGGTGCTTCCGGAGAATATTCCCTCCATTTCCCTGTTGGAAAAAATAGGCTTCTCCAGAGAGGGGCTGTTAAAGGATAAGGTCTTTCTTCAAAACCGGTGGAGGGACCACTATCTGTATAGCCTAATCATCAAACAATAAGAAAAGGATGTTTTACATAATGGAACGAAATAACAATTGGTATGAAAATGCCGTATTTTATCACATATATCCCTTGGGACTTACCGGGGCGCCCCTTTCAAATCAGGGAGATGTCACCGCAGGCAACCGCATCCTGCAAGTTCTGGATTGGATTCCACATCTGCAAAAGTTGGGCATCACCGCCGTATATTTTGGCCCGGTTTGGGAATCCGGAACCCATGGATATGACACCCACGATTACCGCATCCTGGACACACGCCTGGGAACCAATGATGACTTTAAAGTGGTCTGCGATGCCCTCCATCATGCAGGTATACGCATCGTGTTAGATGGTGTCTTTAATCATGTGGGCCGAGGTTTCTTTGCCTTTTTGGATGTATTGGAAAAGCGGGAACATTCCCCCTACAGAGACTGGTTTGCCGGAATGAACTTCGGAGGGAACAACTCCTACAACGATGGCTTCTCCTATGAGAGCTGGTCCGGCTGCCAGGAGTTGGTCAAACTAAATCTGTACAATGAATCTGTGCGCAGGCACCTCTTAGATGCAGTTGCCATGTGGATGGATGAATTTCATATTGATGGTTTACGTCTGGATGCTGCCGACTGCATTCAAAAAGACTTTTTCAAAGAGCTTCGCCATTTTGTGAAGTCCCGCCGACCGGATTTCTGGCTTATGGGAGAAATTATCCATGGAAATTACCGCGATTGGGCCAACGAAGATATGCTGGACTCCGTAACTAACTACGAGTGCTGGAAGGGCATATATTCCAGCCACAATGACAAGAATTATTTCGAGATTGCCCACTCTTTGAATCGCCAGTTTGGCAAAGGTGGTATCTATGAAGGTCTCCACTTGTACAACTTTGTAGACAATCACGATGTAAACCGCATTTACAGTCTCTTGACACACAAGGAGAATTTGCTGAATGTGTATACCATGCTCTTTACCATGCCGGGAATGCCCAGCATTTACTACGGAAGCGAGTGGGGAATTGAGGGAGAAAAGATAAAAGGCGCCAATGCCGACGTTCCTCTCCGCCCTGCCATCAATATTCGCGACATGGCAGGCATCAACGAAGGTTTGATTGCCCATATCGCAGATCTGGCCCGAGAATACTGCAGCAACGAAACACTGCGTTTCGGCGGCTTTGAAAATGTGGAAATTCGCAATCAGCAATTGGTCTATGCCCGTTATCTGGATGATGCGTACACCTTGGTTGCCTTCAACCTCTCAGAGGAGCCTTGGGAGACAGAAGTTACCTATGGCGGTGACCGTCATAAGATTTCTCTGGGAGCTTATGAGAGTAAAATCGTTTTAAAGAACAACTGAGATTTTTCGCAATTTTAAATATTTTATTCCGAGAAAATAATCTTTCGGAAGATTCATAATTTATGTAAGGGGATTTTTCACTATGAAAAAAATTGTTCCAAAACATATTTTATTATTATCCTTAATGATAAGCATTGGATTTACTTTATCTGGATGTGGAAATAAGAATTCTATTGACGGTCTTTGGGTTTCAGGAGATGGCGTTTATAGTGTTTCTTTCGATAGAGATAATACAATTGTAGTAGATGGGAAATATATAGGAGAGTACAACATTTATGATAAAGGGAAAATGGCCATAAATGTAGATACAGAAACATTTGATGATGTTTTAGATATTACAATGTCAGCTGGATATACAATAGATGATGGCATTTTAACCATCACGGACCTTGAAAGAGGCCAATCATATATTTTCTATACACAAAAAAAACTGGAAGAACTTAATAATAAAACATATAACACTTTGTATAAAGAATTTGATGGTATAAGGGATTTTTCATCATATGAATCCTTGGGACATTTTGATAAAGATGGAAAAATTATAAAAGAGTTTAATTGGGAATCAGAAGAATCAAATGACACAATAGCTAATTTTCAAATAACCGCCAAAAATCTATTTATGGAAGAGGTTTTTCCCCTCTATAAAAATGCAAACCCAAACGCAAAATATCATGTATACCCTGATTCCTTGATTGGTTCAAATGGTGCAATTCTAAATGAGATTGAATTGAGGTGTGAAGGACCGGATACAATTTCTATCATAGATAGATTTGCGATTGAACCCAAAGATAAACTTATATATGTGTGGAATGCAGCAGATGATTCATTTAAGTTATGGGATGGGACCATTATTTCTGGAAAATCATTATTCGACAGATAAAAATAACTTACAATAAGTTGAACTTATTTTTGTCGAAACTTAAGAGCCCCTCATCCCGCATTTTGCACAGTTCATTGGACATGGCGCTGCGATCCACGGATAAAAAGTCCGCCAGTTGCTGACGATTAAAGGGAATGGTAAAGCTGCTACTGTTTTGCCGCTTTGCCTCGTCCGACAAATAGGATATCAACTTTGTGCGGATGGAGCGCTTGGACATATGTCCAATTTTTTGCACCAATTTTCTGTTCTTCTCCGATATGGCGAAGAACAGATTTTTTATTACCATAGAATGAAATTTACAAGCGGAGGGGCAAGTGGTAAGGATTTTTTGCACATCAAAGAAAAACACACCACTGTCCTCCTGGGCAATCACGTCATTTAGTATGGCACCGCTGTCCGGGGCGATATATGCCTCTCCGAACATTTCCCCCGGGCCGATCACATTTACAATGCTTCGGTTTCCCCAGAAGTCATCCCGTTGCACCATAAGCTTTCCCTCTACCAAAATAGTAATATTGTCAATATGCTCTCCCTGACGGAAAACATACTCCCCCTTCTTGTATGTGTGAAGCCTTGCTTGGAGGCAACGCAGCATAGAAGACACCTCATCCTCACCCACCCCGAAAAAAAGCTGTGATTGTTTCAATGTGGCAATATAGTTATCCATAAAATCTCCTTTTGTTGTAAAAACAACAGAATAGTTTTCATTATTCTAGTATACTCTGGTTACAAAGTCAAAGAACTATGCTTTGTTTATACAATAATCTTTCCATAATACAAGGAGGTTTTACCCATGATAAGAAAAATCATCAAAATTGACGAGGAGAAATGTAACGGATGCGGCGCATGCGCATCTGCCTGCCACGAGGGGGCTATCGATATGGTGGACGGAAAAGCCAAGCTCACCCGGGAAAATTACTGCGACGGATTGGGAGATTGCCTGCCGGCATGTCCAACAGGCGCTATCTCCTTTGAGGAGAGAGAGGCTCCTGCTTACGACGAGGCCGCTGTCCTTGCTTCCAAGCAGAAGACGGCACCGAAGAACTTACCCTGCGGTTGCCCGGGAACACAATCTAAGACCATACATCGGGAGGCTGTCTCTGATACCTGCTCTGTATCAAACGCGCCTGTGACTTCTCAGTTAACCCAATGGCCGGTACAAATTAAACTGGTACCCGTTCAGGCTCCATACTTTGATAACGCCAACCTTCTGGTTGCTGCGGACTGTACTGCCTATGCCTACGGGAATTTCCATAACGAGTTTATCCGCAATCACATCACTTTGATTGGTTGCCCAAAATTAGACGAGGTCGATTACACGGAAAAGCTCACTGAGATCATCAGGAAAAACAACATCAAGAGTGTAACCGTTGTCCGCATGGAAGTGCCTTGTTGCGGCGGCATCGAAAACGCCGTAACATCTGCCCTTCAGGCGAGTGGCAAGTTCATCCCATGGCAGGTAGTTACCATCTCCACCGACGGTAAGCTCCTGTAGGGAGCCATTAGGGACAGCCCTGAGAGCCATTAGTATCCGTCCCTAATGGCTCGGCGCCCAATAAGTCTAAAATAGAAAAAAGCTGGAAGTGCATAAATGCCTTCCAGCTTTATCTATTTTTTCCTTACTCGGCTTGTAGCTTAGCCAAAGTATCTCTCCAATAATCCCTTCAGAGCCTTGCCGTGTCTAGCCTCATCGCGAGCCATCTCATGAACAGTGTCATGGATTGCATCCAGGTTATTCTTCTTAGCGCACTTAGCCAAGTCAAACTTACCTGCTGTAGCACCAAACTCGCAATCTACTCTCCAAGCCAGGTTATCCTTAGTTGTAGCCTTCATATTAGGCTCCAAGTCCTCACCCAAAAGCTCTGCAAACTTAGCAGCGTGTTCTGCCTCTTCGTAAGCTGCCTTCTCCCAGTAGAGACCAATCTCAGGATATCCCTCGCGATGTGCGATACGCGCCATGCACAGATACATACCAACCTCTGAGCACTCTCCCTCAAAGTTTGCCTTCAACTGCTCGAAGATGTACTTCTTATCCTCTTCGCTGATTTCCGGATTGTCCTTAACAGTCTTAGCATAGATGCCATACTCATGCTCAGCAGCAAGCGTCATCTCGCCCTCAACCTTCTTGAACTTGTCAGCACTTACGTGACATACCGGACACTCTTCCGGTGCTGAGTCTCCTTCGTGAACATAACCACATACACTACATACATACTTTGCCATAATAATTCTCTCCTTTTCTTATATAAATTTAATTGCTTTCTGCAATTACTATAGCAACTATTTACTTACTTGTCAACAACAAATTAGGAATAATTATTATTTTTAATACAACTACCACATTTGCCAAAAAATACAAGCTGGCTCTTCTCTATTTCTCCTTCAAACCCTTGGTTAGCCAGGGTTTTGAGGAATTCCAGATTATCCATCTCCAAGTCGATAACCACTCCGCATTCTCTGCATATAAAGTGAGGATGCTCAAAAACATTAGCATCATAATGGTCTTTGGCATCATTAGACGGTATCTTCTGAATCTGTCCCGTCTCCTCCAACAGAGACAAATTCCGGTAAACTGTACCCAGGCTTATCTTGGGAAAATCCTTCTGAACCCCTTGAAATATAGCCTCTGCTGTGGGATGCTCCTTGGTTCCCATAAGATAGTTATAGATTGCTTCTCTTTGTCTGCTGTAGTTTAAAGTCTTCATAAATCAATTCCTTTCCTACAGTATTAAATCAGTAACTATTATTAATTTATCACAGCAGGCTTTTTTTGTAAATAGATTTTCAAAATAAAACCTCCCGGCATAAAAATCCGGGTGGTTTTCTCTATAACAGTAAATCTGTTCTTTCCTTGCTCTCTTCTATCTTTTTATTCAGTTTCTTACATGGAACACTGATAAGCAATCCAAATACCAGTGCCGTTGCAATATAAGATATCATTCCTGCCAAATAAACCCAATAATCCTTGCCGTGCATACCGGCAATTGCCTCTCGAATGGCATTCATACCGTGGGCAAAGGGCATATACTTGTACAGGTATTGGAACACCTTAGGTAGAACCTCCACCGGGAAAGTACCGCCGGAACCAGCCACCTGAATAACCATCAAAATAACTGCTGCCGCTTCTCCCACATTTCCAAAGGCATAGGCCAGAGAGTACATAAACAGCGTAAAGGTAAAGCTGGTAAAGGATGCCGCCAACCAGAACAATAACGGATGATCACACTGGATACCCACATACAACAAACAGCCGAGAACGGTAATAACTGTCTGTAACTGCCCAATCAGGAAAAATACAATATACCTTCCGAAAAACCGTTGATAGTTCTTCAAGTTGTCAAACTCATCTGCAGATTTCACTTCTGTATGAATAATGGCAATGAGAATCAGAGCACCAAACCAAATGGACAATACTACATAAAATGGCGCTGTTGCAGAGCCATTGTTGTCCATTTCATAAATGGGCCGTTGCTCCAGATTTACCGGGCTGGAAATGAAATCTGCAATCAACTCCGGATCTGACTCAATTAATGTCACCAACAGATTGTATTGCTTGTTGGTTTCGATTCCCTTCATATCCTGTATCAACTGCTGAAGCTTACTTTCCATATCTGTAGCCGCATCTCGAGAGGCAACCAACTTATCTTTTCCAATGGACATCATTGCAGGATAACTTCCCAAAGCCCCTGCCACATCATCGATGCTGTCACTGGAATAGTTCAGAATCTGCTGCACTTCCGAAATGGATTTCTGGATGGCACGCATAGTCTCCTTCAGTTGTGGATCCACCGTATCCTTGTATGCCTGATTCAACTTTGTAAAGCTGTCATTGCAGGCGTCAAAATCCTTCTCCAGTTCCTGAGAAATGACTTTTGTATCCTCGACGGTAACATCTGTTGCGTTCTGTAATGCATCCAAATCGGCAATTACCTTGTCGAAATCGGCATCTACTGTAGCTTTCTGACTATCCATTCCCGGCAATGATATACTGTCAAAACTTTTCTTCAGCTCCACCATGGCATCCTTGGTCAGGCCTATGGTTTTGGAGGTGGTGGTTCCTGTCTTGATAATCTCATCCTGAATGGTTTTCATCGTCTTTTGCATTGTATCCAATTGTTTCTGTATGGCATCTAAACTATTTCCCACCATATCAGATGCTGCGTCAATGGAATCCGCCGCATTGTCTGCAGAGACGTCTGCTCCGTTCATCATAGAGCGTCCTGCCTGCATAATACTTTTTAATTCTTCCGTCACCTGATTGCTTGCTTCCATCAGGCTTCCCGCAGAATCCATAATGCCTATATAAGAATCCACTATGGTGATATAAGTATTCAGGTCTGTATCCAAATCCTCCAGCCGATTCAATACGGAAGCAGATAAGCCACTTCCCCCATCGGTGGAAACGATATGCTCACTGGCCTCCATAAGACTTTTCGCCATTGTAGAGACAAAAGCACTGTTAATTTCCTCCTGAACAGTGGTTTTTACCTTGCCTGTTATCTTTGGTGCAATGGCGTTTTTCTTTTCATTTTCATAATATGTAATCTGTGGATTTTGTATATTGCCACCCAAAAAACTAATCATATCAGCGGAGAAAGTCTCATCTATTACCAAAGCGGCATAGTAATCCCCACTATACACGCCTTGAACAGCTTCCTGTTCTGTATCCACAAATACCCAGCCAATGGATTTATTTTCTTTCAGGTTGCTGACAACCATATCGCCAATATTTAGCTCAATTCCCTCAATCTCAACTCCCTGATCGCAGCTGGCTACCACAACATTCAAATTTGATGTGGCCTCCTCCCCATATGGATCCCAGTTTGACAGAATATTAAACCAGGCATACAGACTGGGAATGACGGACAAGCCCATAATCACCACAACTGCCACTACATTGGTAGCAAGTCGCTTCGCATCAGAGGTGAATACTCTAAATATGTTCCTCATCCTCTGTCACCTCCTGCTGTTCTATTTTTTGCATAGCCATTTCTTTGCGCTTCTCCATGCGCTCTTCAATCTCCTTGGCAATGTTCTCCGCCTGCTGAACACTGTCCCCCAGCAGACTTCTGTCCTTCATATCACCATCCGGCGTCACACCAAACTCTTCCAATTGCTGCATCATTTTGTAATCGCTGTACTCCACATGAATCAAGTACCCTGCGATGCCAAACAGGGAGATAATCCACAATATCAAAAACACTAGCTTCGCACCGGATATGGCGAAACTCAAAATGAGAAATACAAGAGGCAGAAGGACGTTAACCTTCAATCCCACCTGGATTCTCTTTTGATTTGCCACATGTACCGTCTGCTGATAGTTAACAAATTTATCATAAATCTCTTTGTATTCCGTTTCCTTTGCCATTTTCACCACTCCTTACATCATCTCTGTGTCTTCCATACGTTTTTCCATGTAATGGTTGATCCCTTCAAACGGAATGCGAAGGAGCAAACCTATCACCAGTGCAGGAAGAATAAATACTAAAAGCTTTAACAGATATATCACAATATCAGCCTCATACAGTCCACAGATGGATTCTCGCATGGCGTTAATCGCATAAGGGAATGGGAAGAAAATATAAACCTTCTGGAAAAATTCCGGCAACAACTCAATTGGATAAGTTCCGCTGGAACCCGCAATCTGTAATACCAAAACCACAACTGCAATGGCCTTTCCCACATCCCCAAACGTGTACACAAGGGCATATATCAACAGGGTAAAGGTCAAACTGGCCAGGGCAGACGTGAGCCAAAACAAAAATGGGTGAATACACTGTATTTTCAAGAGGAAAATATCTCCCAACACAGTAATCAACGTCTGAAGCTGGCCCATCACAAGGAAAAAGGCTCCTCGGCCAAAGAAAAGTGTGGTTGCATCCGCCTCCGGATATTTTCCGCTTTTTGGCTTAACCTTGATAATGGCCGCCAGAATAATCACACCAACCCAGATGGATAGCGTGGTGTAAAATGGTGCCACGGCTGATCCGTAATTCTCCACAGGATAAACAGCAACGGAGTTGATTTCCACAGGCTCAGAGAAAAATTCTCCGTACAAATCCGGCTCTCCAGCCAGAGTATTTACCAAAACTTTTAGCCTCTCATCCTCTGATACCGCTTTTGCCTTATCTGTTGCCTTGGTGATCTTCTCACTGATTTTACCCAAGGCCTTTTGGGTCTTCTCCAAGCTGGTGTCTGAAATGCTAATGGTATTTTGCAGTGCACCAAACACGTTGTCCATGCCGGACAATACGCCGCTCATCCGCCCCATAATGTCACTGGCGTTACCCATCAATACTTCCAGGTTATCCATACTGGAATTCAACTGTGGTATCAAATCATTATTGATGGCATTCCTGGTAGAATTAATGCCTGCAATTGCCCGGTCAATATCCTTTATCATAGTCTCTTCCGTTGCCTTTATATTCTCGGTAACGGAATCCACTGATCCTTGAATTCCCATAGCCTGCAAAATCTTTTGCAGAGACTTCACGGAAGACATCAATTGATTGATGGTCTCCTCTGTACTTGTGCCAATAATGGCTGATTGACTGTTCAGATTCTGTAAATCTGTTATCAACTTATTGGTATCCTCTATGGTCTGTTTGCAGGCATCGGCCATCGCCTGTGCATCACCGGAAAGTTTTCCTTCCTTTAACAGCTTCTCCATATGATTCAACGTGTCTATCATCACATCCACGCTGGCGTTCACCTGATTCCGATATGTATTGAGGGTATATTGACTTTTGTCCACGGAATTTGCTGCTTCATCGAGACTGACAGCACTCTGCTGTGTTTTTTTCTGCAATTCCTTGGCATCGTTGGCGGCTCCATCCATGCTGGCAGAGAGAACGGCATTCCCTGCAATCACTTGATTCATCAAGTCCTGATATTCCTGCAGTTCCCCATTCAACTTATCCAATTTCTCAATGAAGGCATCCACCCCTCCGTTCTCTTCAATGTCCTCATGTAGCACATTTGCATCTGCGAAGACCGCTGTTGTCATCACCTTGATAAACTCTTCGTTGATATTTTCCTCCAGAGTACTCACAACCGTGTCAGAAATTTTATTAGCCACAGGGTTCTTTTTCTGATTCTGGTAAAAGAGCAGGGTGGGCTCTGTCTCCGTCTCAATAAACATGTTGTACATGTTGTAAGTAAAATCTTTCTTAATCACCACAGCTGCATAGTATTTTCCGGATTTTACTCCTTCAACCGCTTCTTTCTGGGTTTTTACGAAATTCCAGTCAACCTTGTCGTTACCGGCCATTTCCTCAATGATGTCGTCCCCAACATTGATATATGTACCATCCTCATCGGTAAATCCCTCATCCAGACTCACCGCTGCCAACTGCAGTGATCCGGTATTTCCGTATGGATCCCAGTTGGAATAGATGTTAAACCAAGCATACAACGCCGGCAAAAAGCAAACCCCCACCGCTATAATGAGAGCAAACAAATTTTTTGAAAGATTTTTAACGTCCGTCCAAAATATTTTCTTAATTGTTTTCATGATTTTTTCTCGCCTCTATCAATTGAAGTTTTTCCTGACGGGACAACTTTTTGATGGCTGCCTCCCGCTGCATCGCAAGCTGTTTCGTCTCAAATTGTTCATAGTAAACCAAAGTTACAGGTGTTCTGGCCTTGGTATACTTGGCTCCTTTTTTGTCATTGTGGGCCTTCATACGGTGCTCCAAATCTGTGGTAAATCCGGTATAAAGACTGTCGTCACAACATCGCACCATATAGGTATAATATGTTTTCTTTTCATTCATCACAGCTCTCCCATATCACCAATGCGGATACTGTTTCGGCTTATTTTTTTGACCTTGTAAAGTAACTCATCTGCCGCATGAAGGTAATCCCATATCTTCTCATGGGTCTTAGGTATACCCCAACAAATCCCCTGAGAAATCGTAAGATACTTCTCCGCTTTGGAATATGCATGGGTGATATTTCTATCAGAGGTCAATTTCTTCAGGGTCTGGGCAAGCCCCATGGTTTCATCTTTGGTATAGCCTTCATAGATAATGACAAATTCATCACCGCCGTATCGGGAGCAGAAGATTTTGCCTCTTCCCGCCATCTCCTGCATCATCCTTGCCACTTCCTTGATGGCTTCGTCTCCCGCTTGATGACCATAGTTGTCATTGTATTGCTTAAAATAATCAATATCCAAAATCTCAATTGCAAGACTGGTCTGATTTCTACATGCCTCCTCAAAAGCAATCTCTCCATATTCGTTTAACTTAAAACGATTATATATACCCGTTAGAGGGTCAACCTCCGACTTGCGGTGAAGGGCTATATTCTCCTGCTTCACCTCTCGGTTTATAGCTGCCAAATCATTGAGAGAGTTTCGCATACTAATCATACTGGTAACCATGAGACGATTTTCCTTCTCCATCTGCTCGGAAATCTCATAGTACTGTATGGTAGCACGATTGTATTCGTTGGTCTGTCCTGTCTTTTTCAGATATTGTATTTTTAGCGTCAGAAGCTTCTTTTCCATATTCTTAATGGAGGTCCGCTGGATCAAATGCTGTACAACCTGATAAATGCTGATAAATTCCGGGGAGCATTCCGCATCCAGCAACATTTTCATATATTCATAAAGGTCATCAAATATGTCCATGATAGGAACATCCCGGAGAATTCCCTCGTTGATTCTGGTCACGGCTTCCCGGAATCCCTCTTGATCTCCCTTTTCTCGACAAAGTCTTGCCTCAAAGCAATCCACTACCAACAAATCTAACGGAGACAGATACGGTCTGCATTCACGACGAATTTTATCGCTGTATTTTTCTGCAGAACTCCGTAGCTCCATATTCAGATATGCCTTTGCCATACCAAGATACGCTGTCATCAGATTCTGAATATAATCCGGTCGCTCCGGATGGGCCATAATATAATGATAACTGTTTTCGATATGGTCCAGAGCCTTTTGACTTTCCTCGATATTGAGATAAAGTGCTCCCATATTCATATGTACAATCCACTCCAAATCCGGCAACTTATAGGTGTGGCAGTAATTCAAAGCCTTCATGTAGTAATCCATGGCAAAAGGCGCATTTCCTCGATTGAGAGACATGATGCCCAGCATATTATTTGCCATAACCACATAGCCCCACTCTCCGATGCGCTCCATAGGTGCCAGACATGCCAACATCTGAGCATAGAAATTTCGCATATCATTCATCAAATAATAGGTTTCACCTCTGGAGAAGCAGGCGAAACCTATCAATGCGTCATCAGAGGTCTCTCGCCCGAAACTCTCCACCTTGTCGCAAAAGGAAATAACCCGCTCCAAGTCTCTGCCGCGATTGCTCTGAATTTCCTTTATCCAATTTTGCACTTCCTCTGTATATAAGTTCACATTCATACGCATATTATATACCCGCTTTTGGGAAAAATCTATGTGATTCCTCCACTACTGCTCAAGATAATCTTGAGGATTTACAGGGTTTCCATCCTTTAAAATCTGAAAGTAAAGGTTCGGTCCTTCCTCTAAGTAGTATTTAGAAGGCTCGCTGATATAGCCGATGCATTGACCTTTGGCCACATACTCTCCTGTGGCTACCGGTATCTCTTTCAACTGTCCATACACTGCCTGATATCCGTCTCCCAAATCCATCGTGATGGTGGTTCCGGTCTTTGCGTCGTTGATAATGGACACCACCTTGCCCTCGCAAGTACTACATACTTTATCGTTCACTTTCCCGGATATAATAAGAGCCGGATTGTATTGATACTGCTTCAGCGTTGGAAAATACACCGTCTGGTCCATGCTAAAGTTCAGTAGAACCTTTCCCTCAATTGGCCATCCTATCTGCTCCGGAAAATGCAGAGTCAAGCTGGATGTCTCCGCCACCTGATCAATCACATCCTGGGCTGCCTCCTCCTGAGCCTTCGCCAAATCTGCTGCATTCATTCGCTCCTTTTGAAGAGCCTCCATATCCACCTCTTTGGACTTTGGCTCCACTATTCCCGCCACATCCTGGGTTTCCTGACTCTCTTCCTTCTTTGCCAACTCCTGCTGGTTCTTTACATTCTTTTGATAAAAATACATAAATGTGAATCCCAACGTGGCAATTATAAGCAAAACACCTGCTATTTGATAGGATAATCGGTGACTTCTTGTATATTGATTTTGTTTCTTCATTCTCATACCTCCTTTGTTTCGTATCCCGGATACGAACTTACTTATAGGATGACTCAAATGAAGATTTTTATACCGAAATTTATTTGACTTTCTTTTTTAATGCCTCGCTTAGCACAGCGAATTCCTGAAGGGATAAGGTCTCCCCTCGCACGGAGGGTGAAAAGCCCAATTCCTCAATGGTAGCTGCTATTTCCTCTCTGCTCACAGGAATGGTGGGCGCGTTGTTTAACCCATTGGCCAGGGTCTTTCTCCGCTGATTAAAAGATGCCCGAATCACCTTGAAAAGAAAGGCCTCGTCCGTAATATCCACAGGAGGTTTTTCATGACAAGTCAAACGAATCACGGAGCTTGCCACCTTTGGCTGAGGCACAAAACAAGTCGGTGGCACGATACATACCACCTCCGGATCCGCAAAATACTGCACCGCCAGAGACAGGGCACCGTAGTCCTTTGTCCCCGGACCCACCTGCATTCTGTCTGCCACTTCCTTTTGCACCATAACTGTGATGGATGCCAGGGGCACATGGCTCTCAAACAGCCCCATAATAATTGGTGTGGTAATATAATAAGGCAGATTTGCCACCACTTTAATAGGTTTGCCGTGGTTCTTTTCTTCTGCAATACGCCGAATATCAACCTTTAAGATATCTTCATTCAGCACCGTTACATTATCATACTCTGACAAGGTATCCTGCAGCACCGGAATCAGATTCTGATCGATTTCCACTGCCATAACCTCTCTTGCCGCCTCACATAGATACTGGGTCATGGTACCGATACCCGGGCCTATCTCCAGAACAAAATCATCCTTTGTGATCTCGGCTGCGTCTATAATCTTTTCCAGTATATGGGTGTCAATCAAAAAATTCTGCCCGTACTTTTTCTGAAAATGGAATCCGTGCTTCTCCAACACAGCCATAGTACGGGTGGGATTTCCTAAATATGCCATACGCTCTCCTTTTCATCTTATACTTCCGCAAAACTCCATTGGCACTTTATTGTTGTGTAAAGACAACATTTCAAATGCAGGGCACGTTATCGCTACTGCTCGCTGGTAGCGGTACATAAGATGCCACTATCGTGCCATCAAGTACCGACCGCTCACAAGTACCCCGCATCCGAAAATGTTGTCTTTACACCACTAAATTTTCGTTGATAGGAGTTTCGCTATTCAGATAACCATGTTCATAGTCGATACATTCGCTTCGCGTTAATTTCGGTTTGGGACTCTACCTCTTCAGGTGAGATGCCCTTGATGGATGCAATTTTATTCACCACATAAGGTAGATAGCAGGATGCATTTCGTTCTCCGCGATGGGGTTCCGGTGCCATGTAGGGACAATCCGTCTCCACAAGAATGCGATCCAGGGGAATGGCTTCCACTGTCTTAACCAGCTTCTTTGCATTTTTAAAGGTGACCACGCCGCCAACACCAATGTAATATCCCATCTTGATAAATTCCTGTGCCATTTCCGGGGAGTAGGAATAGCAGTGGACAACTCCCGGAGATTCCACATCCGGATGTTCTCGGCGAAATTGTTTCAAGATCTCCATGGTGTCCTCTGCCGCATCTCTGGAATGGATAATGACCGGCAAATCCACCTCATATGCCAATTCCAGCTGACGCCAAAACCATTCTCTCTGGGCCTGCTGCACCGCCGGTTCCTTGTCCCAATAATAATCCAGCCCAATCTCTCCGATGGCAACTACCTTCTTATGTCCGGCCTGTTTTTTCATCCAGAAAAGATTCTCCTCATTCAGACAGTCAATATCGCTGGGATGAACCCCAATGGCTGCATATACGAAATCATAGGTATCTGCCAATACAAGACAGGCCTTAGATGTCTCTATACTGGAACCTACATTTACTACGGTTCCTATGCCTTTATCTGCCAAAGAGCACAACACCTCATCCCTGTCAGTTGAGAAACGGCTGTCCTCATAATGGGCATGTGTCTCAAAAATCATTTTCTCTCCCTTATGCAAATAGGGGTCAGCCTCTATGTCCTGACCCCTGTGTTACTATATAATTTCTAACAAATCTCTGCTCCTGATGGCATTTCCTTCTCCGGTGTCATCAATGCCAAATTGCCCTCTGCATCCTCTGCACAAAGCAACATTCCCTCTGACAGCACACCTGCCAACTTAGCCGGCGTCAGGTTCACAAGTACCATCACCTTTTTGCCCACCATCTCCTCCGGGCTGTAATACTTCTTGATGCCGGAGACAATCTGCTTCACCTGGCTTCCAATCTTAACTTGGGAGCACAGAAGCTTCTTAGACTTTGGAACTTCCTCACAGGCGATGATCTCACCTACCTGGAACTGCATCTTCATAAAATCGTCAAAAGAGATTGCCTCTTTTGGCTCAATGTCAATGCCTTCTTCTTCTGTCTCTTCCTCTGCAACCTCAGGCTGTGCCGGGTGACGCAATTCCACTTCCTTCATCACATCCTCAAGATTTAATCTCGCAAAGAGAATCTCCGGTGTATCTGTCACCTTATTGCCACTCTCATAGTGCCCAAAAGTTCCCAGCTCATCATAAGCAATCTCCTTGGCATTGAGCTGTGATAGAATCTTGTCCGTTGTCTCAGGCATAAAGCTCTTTAACAAACTTGCCCCGATGGAAATGCTTTCCACCAGATTATATAAAACAGTGGCTAATCGGTCCTGTGTTGCCTCATCCTTTGCCAATACCCATGGCATTGTCTCGTCAATATACTTGTTGCAACGCTTGAACAGAGCAAATACCTCTGTAATGGCATCTGCCACACGAAGCTCCTCCATCTTGGCTTCCACCCGGGATACGGTAGATGTGACAACCTGCTTCAAATCATCATCTACCGGCTCTGTCACACCTTTGTCGCATACCACACCACCAAAATATTTATTACTCATGGAAATGGTACGGTTTACAAGGTTACCAAGTGTGTTAGCCAAATCTGAGTTCATACGCTCTACCAAAAGCTCCCAGGAGATAACGCCGTCATTTTCAAATGGCATCTCGTGAAGCACGAAATAGCGAACCGCATCTACTCCAAAGAAATCTACAAGCTCGTCTGCATAGAGCACATTGCCCTTAGACTTGCTCATCTTACCGTCACTCTGAATCAGCCACGGATGTCCAAATACCTGCTTCGGTAACGGCAAATCAAGTGCCATTAAGAAAATCGGCCAGTATATCGTATGGAAACGAATGATATCCTTACCAATCAAATGCAAATCTGCCGGCCAGTCCCTTTTGAACTGCTCCGTGGAGTTGCCGTCACAATCATAACCGATGCCGGTGATATAGTTGGTCAAAGCGTCCAGCCACACATAGGTGACATGCTTCGGATCAAAGTCAACCGGAATGCCCCAGGTAAAGGATGTACGGGACACACACAAATCCTGCAATCCCGGCAACAAGAAGTTGTTCATCATCTCATTCTTTCGAGAAACCGGCTGGATAAACTCCGGGTGGGTGTTGATGTGCTCAATCAAGCGGTCAGCATATTTGCTCATCTTAAAGAAATATGCTTCCTCCTTTGCGGGCTGTACCGGTCTGCCACAATCGGGACAACAACCATTTTCATCTAACAGAGACTCTGTCCAGAAGGATTCACATGGTGTACAGTAAAGTCCCTCATATGCACCCTTATAGATATCGCCCTGGTCATACAATTTCTTGAAAATCTTCTTTACCTGCTTCTCATGGTCCTCGTCCGTGGTACGGATAAACTTGTCATAAGAAGTGTTCATCAAATCCCAGATTCTCTTGATTTCAGTAGAAACATCATCTACAAATTCCTTAGGTGTGATGCCGGCTTCTTTCGCTTTTATCTCAATCTTCTGCCCATGTTCATCCGAACCTGTCTGGAAAAATACGTCATATCCTTCCTGTCTCTTAAACCGGGCTATACTGTCTGCCAACACGATCTCATAGGTGTTGCCGATATGTGGCTTACCTGATGTGTAAGCGATAGCTGTTGTAATGTAATATTTTCCTTTGTTTGACATACTAACTCCTACTCTTCTTCTTCAAAAATATCGCCAATCTTAGCGCCGCACTCACTGCAGAATGCCGCTGTATTGCCGATGACGGCTCCACATTTCGGACATGTCTTAGAGCCCTTTTTCTCTGCAATCTCTTCCTTCAACTGTTCGATTCTGGAAATGGTTGCTTCCACTTCGTCAAACAGCTCTGTATATTCCTCCGGAAAAACATCCTTGCTGCTCTCGTAGAACATCTTTCCGATCTCCGAATATTTCTTATTTAAAAAATCCTCTTTGGTGCGCATCTCATACTGCAGCTTGGCAACACCGGTCAAGTCTTTGGCCTTCTCAGAAACCTCTTGGGTTGCGCTTGCAATTGTGTCTCCAATTTTATTGAAAAAATCCATTTCACATTCCTCCTAAATTGTCCTGTTCCATATCATTTTTTACCATTTATTATATACATATTCCTAATATTTTTTCAATGTTTATTCCTGTAGATGCCAAATCCCCAAAAATGCTTTTATCGTATGCAGATATACACCAGATATACGGTATACATGACAAGCATGGCGATACCTTCCCCACGGCCGATTTTTTTCTTTGTTACGCAGAACAGCCAGGTAATCAGAGAAAATACCAACAACACAATAATATCAATTACATTTTCCATAAGAAATGCAATTGGGCTTACCGTTGCAGCAATACCAAGCACCATCAAAATATTAAACACATTGGAGCCCACTACATTTCCGATGGCCATATCCAGCTCATTCTTTCTGGCTGCAGCAATGGAAGTCACCAGTTCCGGCAGAGAAGTTCCCACAGAGCAAATGGTAAGTCCAATCAATGTCTGACTGATGCCAAAACTTGCTGCGATGGTGGATGCACTGTCAACAACCCAGTCACCACCAAACTTAATAGCCACAGCTCCGCCTACGATATAGAGAATACACTTCCATACCGGAAGATCCTCCATCTCGCTCATTTCTTCTGTCATTTCCAATTCTTTCTCGGAAATTTCACCACGTTTTCTGGCATCCATAGCGTTCTTGATAAGAACCAAGAGAAAAATAACAAAGATAACCAGGAAGATGATGCCGTCTATGCGTCCCAGGGTCATGCCAATGGAACCTGCCACCAAAAGGAGAATAGCACAGAACACAGAAAATGGATAATCTCTCTTTAACACATCCTTGCTTACCTTCAGTTCGGAAATTACAGCACATACACCTAAAACTACAATTAAGTTGAAAATATTAGAGCCCACCGCATTACTTACTGCCAATGCATTCTGATTTGACATAGATGCCGCGATACTTACAGAGGTCTCCGGCAAAGAAGTTCCCATTGCCACTATGGTCATGCCGATAATCAGTGTGGGAACTTTCAATAATTTCGCCGCTGAAGATGCTCCCTCAACAAAGAAATCTGCTCCCTTTACCAGGAACACAAAACCAATGATCAAAATTACGGTTGCTTTTAAAACTGTTAATGCCATTTTTTCTCTCCATTCTCTTATTATTTATAATCCCAAGGTGTGCTCTATTATAATCTTCACACCTAAAAGTACCAAAATCAGGCCCCCTGCAAATTCTGCCTTTGCCTTATATTTATTACCAAAAATATTACCTACAAAAACTCCTGCTGCGGAGATGATAAATGTGACGATACCAATAATGGAGATGGCCTCCACAATATTAACCTCCAAAAAGGAGAAGGTAATTCCCACTGCCAAAGCATCAATACTTGTAGCAACAGCGAGAACAAACAGCTCCTTGATATCCAGCGGCGGATCCATCTGTTCAATCTCTACATCCTCATTTCTGCTCTTCACCGCCTCCACAATCATCTTGCCTCCAATATAGCCAAGCAAAAGGAAGGCTACCCAGTGATCAATCTTCGTTATCTTATCTGCAAACTGAATACCCAGTGCCCAACCCACAAAAGGCATCAGGGCCTGAAATCCTCCAAAAAACAGTGCAATAATGAAGCATTGCTTTTTGTTTACCTTTCTCATAGCTAGTCCCTTGCAGATAGACACGGCAAAGGCATCCATAGCCAATCCCACACCCATCAGCAGTAATTCTGTTACACCCATTTTCTTATCTCCTGTCTTCTACTTCACGCAATTGAGAAACATCTTTTTATAATTTCGTTGTATAAGAAAGTTTATTTGTACGCTGGGCACGCTCCCGCTACCTGGTCGCTGGCAGCGGTACATAAGATGCTACTTCGTACCATCTAAGTACCGGCCGCGCCAGAAGTACCCTGCATAAAAATATCCTTCATTATACAACTGAGTGTTACATATATATTGTTTCTAAACTGCTTTTTGCACGACACATACAAAAAAGAGACTCTGTGTGCCCACTGATTCTATCAATAAGCACACATGAGTCTCACAATTTAAGATTTGCCAGGTCCAAGGACCGAGGTTGTTGACAAATCACACCTTCGTGCAAGTTACTCCCTCACGGTTGTTAAACAATATATCCTATTTTTCCACGGTCGTCAACATTTTCTGGAAATTTTCTCCCGGAAAAGAGAAAGTTATACTCCACCGGAAAGTTCGGCGTCCATAATCAGGCAGGCCAGGTAATATGCCATGCGTTCCTCTCCATCTTCCAAATCACATCCCAACAATTCCTTGATTTTACCCATACGATACACAATCGTATTTTTGTGAATAAACATCTCATCTGCCACAGCCTTTACGCTTCCATTATTTTTCAGATAGCAAAAGAGGGTTTGGCACAAATCGGAACTGTGCTTCTTGTCATATGCAAGAATAGGTTCCAGTTTTTCCTCCCCCATTTCCTGCAACAGGGATATATCTTCCACAGAATACAGAATTCGCTCCATTCCCAAATCGTCGAACCGAGCAAAAGACTGTCCCTTTCGCATTGCCACCCGAGTGGCATAGGCTGCCCTTTCAAAAGAGATGGCTACATTAGACACATCCCATACCACAGAACCCTCCCCACAGTAAATTGCCTTATCCGGCATACGCCTTCTGGCCCGCATCAAAAATCCGCTGACAATCTCGTTTTTATCTTCCTCGCTCACCTCGTTCATAATTACCGCGAAATACCCGTCATAATAGAAAAAGTGCGCATTGTGGGAAATGTTCTCCATATATATCTGAAGTCTGTATCCGATTCGTTTTCGGTCAATGGAATCCATACTGTCCAAATCCTCTGTGGTGATTAGTACAACCTGAAACTTACCATCCACATCAAAAGCTGCGGACAACTTCTCCCGATAGGCTTCCTCCAGCTGCGGTGTCTCAATGGATTTGATAAAAGCCGCAGAAATCTGCTCGTCCGTCTCCGTCTGCAAAAAGATACGAACCATAAGGTCTTTCATCATTTCCGACACTTCAATATCCCAAGGCACCTCAAGCAAAGGCAAATCATGACGATTGCAATAATCAATCAGCTTCTCCGGTATTGTTTTGATATATTCTCCCGTATTGATAATCCACCCTGCTGCATGATGTTCATCCAAAAGAGATGCCAATTCCAGCAATTGCTCTTCTGTGTGAACACCATTTCCCAGAGTAACCGCCAATTCTTTTCCCTTAAAATTCTTGATGATGGTCTTGTCCTCTACCATCATCAACCAACTAATGGAATTGGCCCACCCGTTTCGCCCTGCCAGCAATTCCATATCATATTTGTCACTGGATATAATCAGCATATCCTCCACGGTAAATCCCATCTTCATCCTCCTTCATGGGTATCTTATTCTTCTATATTTTACCATATTTGTGACTGTATCACAAAATCTATCTCTATTTTTATTTCTAAGTCACATTGTATCACATATTTTCTGTGATAGAATATAAATAGAAACAGAGGTAACCGGTTAGTGATTCAGATTTTTAGAGAGTTGGAGGTGTTCGATATGCTTACAGTACAATATTATGACACATTAATGGCAAGTGCTCCGACACCTGAATGGGCGAAAGCAGAGCGCTATGACTATTGCGATCAGACAGTTCGCAAGATCGGTAAGATTCATTCTCTGTCAGAATTTTTCACATGGTTATTTGAGTAACCAATTATTTAAGCTAATTACGGATTGATTGTCCCTCATAAATAAGGCTCGGTGTTTTCATTTCCACCGAGCCTATTTTTTTTATTTTAAATACAATTCTTTCTTGCACCGCCTTCTCCGCTGTCTGTAAAATCTTCTTTGCCTCGTTTTCCTTCAAACTCTTTTCTGTGTGTTCCACTTCAATGTTGATGTCCTTTCCCTCTGTGAGGTATCCCGCATCTGCACTGGCAGTGATAACCACATTCATAGCCTCTTCTAATGGCAAATCCTGAAATGTAATATCTGAAAAGGTTTCCCTTGCATCATCATTTAAAAGAGCCACATCCACAACCTGTTGATTCTTATCCAAATACAGTCGTAACTCAGGATTAATGGTGATATGTACACTGGATGTATATGTTACCGTTTCCTCCTTTTTGGTGGTCTCTTCTTTTTCTACATTCTTATCTGCCTCCTTTTTCCCGCATCCTACCATAGAAAATACCAATAAAAGAGACAATAAAAAAACTCCTATCCTACGCATAAATCTATGCTCCTCTCATTTTCTCGAGAATAGCATAAACCTGCGTAAAATAGAAGTTGACATTTATCTCTTTTGACAAAATTCTCTGTTTTTTTCCAACTTTCTTACAAAATAACCTGCTAACAATGCCTCCAAAACTCCCAGCGCCGATCCCACCAAAATATCTGTGGGAAAATGTACAAAGAAGTACATTCTGGAAAATGCAATCAGTGTTGCCAGAATCAGGGCGGCAATTCCCTGCTTGCGGTATTCTGGGAATTGCAGTATGGATACTGCTGTAGCAAAGGATGCCGATGCGTGTCCCGATGGGAAGGAATAATCCTTTGGATTCTTTAATAAAAGCATCACATCTGTATCAATCCAACAAGGTCTCGCTCTTGCCACCAGATTTTTAAGAATTAAGTTAATTATCAGCACCGATAACAACAATGCGCCTGTTGACGTCCAGGCGCATCGTTTATCTTTGCAAAAAATAAACATAAGGATGGTAATTGCAATCCATACCATTCCTGCATTACCAAGGGTAGTGATAAAAAGCATCACCTTGTCTAACACCGGATTGTGTAGGGATTGCAAACTGTATAACAGCTCCATCTCCCAATCAAAATAAAATATATTACCCATTTTTAGGCCTCGAATACTACCTTGCAGAATTTCTTCTTTCCTTTTTTCAGGATAAATTCTTCAGTAAAATCTTCTGCTACATAGGCTGCATGCGTATCTGTCACTTTTTCTCCGTTGACGGACACGCCACCCTGCTCTACGGCACGTCTCGCCTCGTTTCGGCTGGTAGCCAGGTTGGCACTGATCAATAACTGTAAGATGTCCACCTTTCCATCTGTAAAAATATCAGATTTAATGGTCTCTGTAGGCATATTTGCCGCACTTCCTGTTGAGAACAATGCCTTAGACGCATCTCTGGCTGCGACAGCTTCCTCCTCTCCGTGAACCAACTTCGTTAACTCATAAGCCAGAATATCCTTCGCCTGATTCAACTGAGAGCCTTCCCATTTATCCATCTCCTCGATTTCTTCCAATGGAAGGAATGTCAACATACGAATACACTTCAATACATCCTGGTCAGATACATTTCTCCAGTACTGATAAAACTCAAAAGGTGTTGTCTTATTTGGATCCAACCAAACAGCACCGGACTGGGTCTTACCCATCTTCTTGCCCTCAGAGTTGAGCAACAAATTGATGGTCATAGCATAAGCATCCTTGCCAAGCTTACGACGAATCAGCTCTGTTCCTCCCAACATGTTACTCCACTGGTCATCCCCGCCAAACTGCATGTTACATCCGTACTTCTGGAATAGCATATAAAAGTCATAACTCTGCATAATCATGTAGTTGAACTCCAGGAAACTCAAGCCCTTCTCCATACGCTGTTTATAGCACTCTGCAGTGAGCATACGGTTTACGGAGAAATGCGGTCCAATGTCACGAAGCACTTCCACATAATTCAAATCCATCAACCAATCTGCATTATTTACAAGAATTGCCTTGTCTTCAGAAAAGTCGATAAAACGGCTCATCTGTTTTTTGAAACACTCCACATTGTGAGCAATGGTCTCGGTGGTCATCATCTGGCGCATATCGCTTCGACCTGATGGATCACCAATCATGGCGGTTCCCCCACCAATCAAAACCACCGGCTTATTTCCTGCCATCTGCAAACGCTTCATAAGGCAAAGAGCCATAAAATGTCCTACATGCAAACTATCCGCTGTCGGGTCAAATCCAATATAGAACGTTGCCTTTCCATTGTTAATCATCTCTTTAATTTCTTCTTCGTCTGTCACCTGGGCAATCAAACCTCTGGCAACCAATTCATCATAAATTGTCATTTCTACACCGCCTTTTCTTACAAATTATATGTATTACTCTGTTGCATTCTTTTTCTTTGCTCTCTCAACTCTCTTTGCTTTTCTTTTATCTCTAATTTCTTTATCAGAGTTTTTGTTCCTTTTTCCTTGCTTTTTTGTCCCTTTTTTCCTTTTTGAATTTTTCTCTCTCTTGACTCTCTTACCCTTTGGCTTGTTGGCCTCATAAATACGTACTCTCTTTACCAGGGCATAATAGAATGTAATCAGTGTACCACTCAAGAGCAGTGCTCCCAAAATATCGGTGAACCAGTGAACACCGGAGAGCATTCTTCCCACTACGGAAACAACCAGGATGGCCGCTGAGATAATCTCCAACACAATCCGCAAAACTTTTTTCTTTTTAATTTTGCTGTGGAACTGCATAATTGCCGTAGCCATAACACACACCACCAACATGGTATGAGAGGAAGGATAGGATGCTTCCATCTCTGTTGTCACAAGGACAGGTCTGAAATTAATAATAAAAATTTCAAATACGGCATAACAACCCGCAATCAACACGTAGATAAAAGCCAGTACAAACAGATCCTTGTCCACTCTTCTCAACTTATGTCTGTCTACCCACTGTGCCAAGCCGTAGATAGCAAATCCAAACATATAGAGAATTGCTACTTTTCCCAAAATCTCTGTGATGTTATACCATAAAAGGCTTTTTCCAATATAGTCGAAAACCGCTCCGTTTACCGTGGCCAATCCCACCAGAGAACCACCCAATCCAATTGGCTGGGTATCCACGTATACCAATAACACTGTCAACACCATAAACAATATATAGAAAATAATGGTTGGTGTGAAATCAAATTTAATGATTTTTTTTAAGACGTCCTTCATTGCAAATAACCCCTCTCATATGCAATATGATAAATTGCCATTTCTTATTGTACCATAATATATAAAAAGCGGTTCAAAAATGAACCGCTAAGAGGCGCCAACCAGATTCGAACTGGTGATAGAGGTGTTGCAGACCTTTGCCTTACCACTTGGCTATGGCGCCACGCACAATGAATTATAATAAATATCCCAACATACGTCAAGATATTTTTATGACCCCGACGGGAATCGAACCCGTGTTACCGCCGTGAAAGGGCGATGTCTTGACCGCTTGACCACGGGGCCAAAAATTAAGTTCCGTAAGATACGGAA